>CAZCFI010000026.1:0-23984 GCA_964497915.1 uncultured Thermoproteales archaeon | reverse complement strand
ATAAATACAGCCCGCACTATAAAGCTTTGAGGATGCGTGTAGTGAGGCCTTTCGACCCCTGGGCGAGCCCCCTCTGCACCTGCCCCCCCAAGTACTCCCTCAGCCCCTACACGGGCTGCGGCCACATGTGCAGGTACTGCTACATCACCTCCTACATAAAGCGACCCTTCAGCCCGAGACCAAAGGAGGGCCTTATCGCCAAGCTCGCTAGGGACATCAGGGAGTTGGATCGGAGCATGTACGTGTCCATGTCTAACAGCTCAGACCCCTACACGCCGCCCGAGGCCGAGCTGGGTCTCACCAGGGAGGCCCTCAGGCTCCTACTGTCGAGCGGGGTCAGGGTGCTGCTGGTGACCAAGTCCGCGCTCGTCCTACGTGACTTGGACATCATCAAGAGGGGGCCAGCCTCGGTGTCCATGACTGTCACCACACTGGACAACGCGCTGGCGAGGAGGCTCGAGCCGCGCGCCCCGCCGCCCAGCGAGAGGCTCAAGGCCCTCAGAGCCCTGAGCGAGAGCGGGGTCCCCTGCTCGGCGAGGGTGGACCCCCTGATCCCAGGCCTCAACGACGATGAGGCCTCGCTGAGGAGGCTGGTGAGGGAGCTGGCGAGAGCGGGGGTCAGGCACGTGGTCTCCTCCACCTACAAGGCTAGGTGGGACAGCCTCGGGAGGTTGGCCGCCGCCTTCCCAGAGTTGGCAGGCAAGCTGAAGGAGCTCTACGTGGAGGAGGGCGAGGCAATGAGGGGGTACTGGTACCTGCCCAGGCCCCTTAGGCGCGAGATGCTGAAGGCGCTGGCCGACGTGGTGAGCGAGGAGGGGCTGACCTTCGCAGTCTGCAGGGAGGGCTTCACCGACTTGAACACCGGCGAGACGTGCGACGGGTCTCACCTGATACCGAGCCCGGAGGTGGGCAGCCGTGTCTGAGGACCTGAGGGAGCTCGCGGAGAGGCTGAGGGCGTACGTGGCCATCCGAGGGGGGAGGCTGTCGCTGAAGGAGCTGCTGAAGTGGTCGGAGGAGCAGGACCTCAGCCTGCTAATCCTTGACGCACTGATAGAGGACATGGTGAGCAGGGGCGTCCTGAGGGCCTCGAGTGAGAGAGAGCCGATAAACATAGGCTCCCAGCTCTCTGTTGAGCTGCCGAGGGAGGTCAGCCTGCCCTCCAAGTCCCATGCGAGGCTAGCGAGGTCGCGCAGGCCGCGCAGGAGGGCCCCGACGAGGACTAGGTCAATAGTGGACTTCCTCAGGGGCCCCAGCGAGGAGGTCGAGGCCGGGCAGTCCTCAGAGGCCATCGAGGAGGTCCCGGGGGAGCTCCTGTGGCCGCCCGCTCCCGAGCGCCCCTCTAAGCCTGAGGGCCGCGAGCCTGAGGCACCACCTAAGGAGGGCCCCGAGGCTGAGGCGCTACTCCAGCCAATCGACGAGGACCTGGAGAAGGCTATAGCCTATCTGAACGACTACTGGAGCGTGGGCGAGCTGAGGCTGGCGCTCGACCTGAAGGCCATGGGCGTCAAGAACCCAGAGCGCGTCATCGAGCGCTTGTTAGAGCTCGGCTACGCCACGAGGTCCCCCCTCGGGGTCATAAACGCGACAGAGAAGCTGCCCAAGGTGTCTAGGGAGAAGAGCCTCTCCGAAGTCATATTCGGGGCTTAGGCAGCGGCGGGCACGTATATTTCGACGCGCCTGTTCCTGTCCACCAACCTTATAATGTTCCTCTGGGCCAGCTCTCTCAAAACCTTCTTGGCCAAGCTTATCTTTATGTTGTACTTCGTCGCCACGGCGTACGGCGTTATGCACTTCATCTTGACCACCTCCCTGGCTATAGTGCCGACGGGGACGTCGAGCGTTGGCAGCTTTAGGTCGAGCTTAGCTTCCCTAGCGGCCTTCTCGCGCCTCCTGCGCCCCTCCTGCCTCTTGCTCAGGACCCTCATCCTCTTCTCAAGCTGGCTTATCGTGGGCTTCTTCTTGCCGCCCATTCGGGGGCACCCTCGTTACACAGAGCGCCAGGCTATTTAATCGTTACGGCTTGTACAGGATGATGTAGGCAAACACAGAGAGTAGTAGAATGGCGAATATCAGCAGCGACGTGAGCTTCTTGAGTGAGACCGCGGCCCAGTCTCGCTTGGCCCCCAGGTTGAGCACCCCGCTCTCTAGCTCTCGCGCCTCGCTAGCGCCCAGCTCTCTACCCCTACTGCCCCTCGAACTTTATTAATATCTTCGTTGGAATGACGCCAGCGACCTCCACCACGAACCTCACGCCCTTGAGCCCCCTCAGCCTGCTGACGAGCGGGGTCATGACCTCGTCCCTAACCCTCTTGAGCACGTCTAGGGTCTCCTGGAGCGAGGCCACCACCTCCTCGTAGACCGCGACCTCATCAGTCGCCTTGGCGTCCATGACCACCCTCACCCCCCGGACGTCGATCTCACGGATCTCCGATGGCTTGACCCCTAGGACCTCGCTGAGCACCCGCTCCACCTCCATCAGCCTCTCCGCCTCGGCCCTGACTCTGCTGAGCTCAGCCCTGGCGGTCTCTAGGGCGGCCTCCAGCTCCCTCACCTTGTCATTCACGTAGCTTAGGAGCTCGTCGGGGCTGCTGAACTTTAGCAGGCGCAGGGACGACCACGAGGCCCCCGAGGCGCTACTCGCCAAACTTCTCCACCTTATCGAGGTAGTTCATCAATATGTTCATCAGGTCCAGCCCCCTGATCCTGCCCAGGCCCCCCCTCATGCACGCTCTCTCGCAGAAGCAGCCAACGTCGTCCGGTATCACGTCTGCCCCCCACACAAGCACAGGCACGAAGTCACCCGAGTGGTCCCTGGTGCCCTCGGTCAGCGTGGCGTGGTCGGCGGTTATGGCGACGTAAGTGCTCTCCGGGTCCACCCGCTCCATGATGTACCCGACCGCTGAGTCCACTCTCTCTATCATCTTCACCTTGGCCCAGACGTTGCCGTCGTGGGACGCGGCGTCAGTGCCCTTTACATGCACGAAGACCAAGTCGTACTCTTCCAGCGCCTTGATGGCGTACTTGGCCTTCGCCATGACGTCCGTGTTAAGGCCGCCAGTCGCGCCGGGCACGTCGATGACGTCCATCCCAACGGCTCGCGCTACCCCCTTTATGAGGGCTATCCCAGCGATGCAGGCGCTCTTAATCCCGTACCTCTCGCTCAGCGGCCGTATCCTGGGCAGCGAGCCAGCCCCTCTCAGCAGTATGATGTTGGCTGGCGGCAGCCCCCTCTCCCTCCTCTCCCTGTTCACCGGGTGGTCCCTCAGCACCTCGTGGGCCAGCCTCACGAACTCGTTAACGGCTTCAGCAGTCTTCCTAGCCTCAGGCGTGTCCTCCAGAGGCCTGCACTTCAGGACTCTCTCGCCGACCCTGTGGGGGTCTGTGTCGCTGACGTGCCTCGACAGCCCCACTCCCCTTAGCACGAGGACCCCCCTGTGCTCCACAGTGTGCTTGAAGACGACCTTGACGTCTGGGTGCCCCCTAAGTTCGATGGAGTTCACCGCCTCCTCCAGCTCATCAGCCCTGTCGATGTACCTGCCAGCCCTCCTGTCGAGGACGACCATCTTATTGTCGACGGTGGCGAAGTTGCACCTGAAGGCCACGTCGCCTGGCTCTAGGTCCAGCCCCGCCCCCAGGGCCTCAAAGGCGCCCCTGCCGGTGTAGGTCTCGTAAGGGTCGTAGCCAAGTAGAGCCAGGTGCGCCGTGTCGCTACCAACGCTGACCCCCGGCGCAACAGGATCCATGATGCCTGTGACCCCCTCAGCGGCTAGCCTGTCTATGTTGGGCTTGTGGGCGACCTCGAGGGGCGTCCTGCCGCCCAGCGTCCTGAGGGCCCTGTCAGCAGCGCCGTCGATGACCATGAGGACTACCCTCTTCACGCCACCACCCCCTGTCTATAACGAGGAGCACGGTAGATAAGCGTTGCACTAAAGGCCGAACCTCCTGCTCCTCATCTGGTACGTCCTTATCGCCCTCCAGAGGTCGATCCTCCTAAACTCGGGCCAGTAGACCTCGAGGAAGCACAGCTCGGAGTACGCTGACTGCCACAGGAGGAAGTTGCTTAGCCTCTCCTCACCACTCGTCCTTATTATCAGGTCTGGGGAGGGGTTCGGGAGGTGGGCCGTGAAGAGGTACCTCTCGAAGATGTGCTCATCTATGTCGTCGGGGGACAGGACCCCCCTCTGGACGTCAGCAACTATCCTCCTCACGGCATTGACTATCTCGGCCCTCCCTCCGTACGCTATGGCCACGTTGAGGAAGTGCTTGTTATACCTAGCTGTCCTCTCCTCGAGCTTGCCTATCAACTCCCTGATCCCCGCGGGCAGCAAGTCAAGGCAGCCTATGGCCTTGAACCTGATCTGATAGCGGTCGAAGATGTCGTCCTCGAGGGCATCCCTGAGATAGCTCTCGATTATCTTTAGCAGCTCGCTGAGCTCGCGGGGGTCCCTCCTCAGGTTCTCAGTCGACAGGACGTAGAGAGTCACGGTCTCGATGCCGAGGTCCAGGCACCACCTTAGAAACTCCCTAACCTTCTCGGCCCCCCTCCTGTGGCCGAACCACGGGGGGTAGCCCCTCCTCCTAGCCCACCTCCTGTTCCCATCCAAGATCACGGCGATGTGAGAGGGCATTGCGCCCCCCCTTATCTGCCTCCAGAGCCACCTCTCGTAGAGCTTGTAGACGCCTAAAAGCCTCAGGAGCGCCCTGAGCATTAAAGGCTTATAAGAAGCAGTGAGATTTAAGAGTTAGCGCTGCGGTGCCTCCGCTCAAGTGGTGACCGCCATGAGGGGCAGTGCCTGGGGCTATACTATAATGGCGGCCTCCCTAGCCTTCGGGGCCGCGTACTTTGCATCCCTAGCCCTGTGGCTCAAGTACGAGATCATGGGGCACGACAGCGCCTACTGGTGGACATGGTGGATCATTGCCGTCCCGGTGGCCGTGGTGGTGGCCTTCGCAGTCTTCTTCGCGACGTGGGTGGGCTGGGTCATGGTCAAGTCGAGGCCGAAGACCGTCTACCAGCTCATGAGAGAGGCTGAGTCTAGGGGGCGCGACCTCACCCTCTCCCGAACCGGCTGAGTACGTACTCCTTTACCCTGCTGGCGTCGCCAACGTAGGCACTCATGAACTTCTCATCATAGTGCAGCACGAAGTAGCCGACGTAATTGACCTCGACTAGGAGGTCCAGCAGCTCGTATGGGTTGAGCTGGGAGGGCTGCGAGAACAGGGGGCGCCTCCCCTCAGCCGAGACAGCGCAGGCGTGTATCACACCGACGTACTCCATTAGGTCGAGCAGATCAGCTAGCGAGCCCTCGAGCGACCAGACGTCGTAGCTGAGCATCACAGGCAGGGGACTGTACTCGTCCTCGAGAGCCTCCATGAGGGCCCTAACGTGGTCGACCAGGCCGCGCACCGCCCTGCAGGGCTCGAAGCACAGCGTCTCGTTGTACTCAAGGAGCGCGTCGTAGGCGCTGTCGACGGCGAGGCGAGCTAGCTCCCTAGACTCGGGGTCGTAGGGCACCACTATGGCCCTAGCGCCGAGGTCGTCTGCCACTATGATGGCTCTGTCTAACTCGTTCACGAGCCCTGAGTCTAGAGGTGGTATCCTGAGCAGCCCCACGCTTAATTCATCCAGGTAGTCAGAGAACTCGACTAGGCTCACCGGGCTCGCTCCAGCGAACTGGTGCCTGTCGCTCAGGTTCAGCTCTACCACAAGGTCTTCGCCAGCCACTAGGTCGACGAACTGCGACAGCCTCCCCTTATCCAGCCCGGGGCTCACAACGCCGAGTATCATCCTCTGCAGCCGTTACGGGGTGCGGGCTAAAGATTTTAAAGCCTAAGGTCAATAGCATACAGCAAAGCTAGGGCCGTTTTGGGATTCCTCATGAAAGAGAGGAAGAGTGACTCACTCCCTCAGGGCTCCAGCATGCCAGAGCTCGACGACCTCTACAACATACTCGGCAATCCGCACAGGAGGAGGATAATACTATTCTTGGGCGAGGTCGGCGAGGCTGGCTTCACGGAGCTAAGGAGGCACTTGGGCATGAGCGTGGGGACGCTGTACTACAACCTGGACAACCTGAGGGGGCTGGTGATCCAGAAGCCGAACAAGAAGTACGCGCTAAGCGAGAGGGGGAGGAGGGTGTACGAGATCATTTCCAAGGAGATTAAGAGGATAGAGGAGATGTACAGGGAGCCGCACTGCCTGGTGAGGATATACAATAAGTACATCGGTAGGTTCGTGACCCCAGTCGACGCCTTCTCGAGGATGTACAGGAACGCCCCGCTGACGACCGCGCTAGGCCTCGTCACCCTCGTCGTGGGCGCGCTAGGCCTCATACTGTCAGGCCTCGATATAACGCTCCTCGACTTCGAGCCCTGCCCCTCAGGAGCCCTGGGGATGCCGCGCCCCCTGTGGCTCATTGCCAAGCTCCTGGCAAGCTGGCTCGCCATAACCGCCATAAGCGTGGCATTGGCGAAGCTCTTCGGCGCGAGGCTCGAGAGGATCGAGCTGGTCAGTGCCACAATGATAGCGATGGCGCCCGTCCTAGCGTACCCCTACGTGTATTACCTGCTCACGTCGCAGAACCTCCTCACCGGAGCCCTGGTCCTGCTCTCGAACTTGCTACTGAGGCTGCTCCAGATGGTCACCGTGGGCTTCCTGACGGCCTCTATCTCAGTGTTCGGCGGCATAAGCTTGGAGAGGGCCTTCTTCATCGCCTTCATAATAATCTACCTGAGCTTCACGCTGAGCTTTTTGATCTGAGCCTAGCCCCCTCCCCTCCTCAGCGCCCTTCTGACTGCCACTATCCAGAGCGCGGCTAGGCCCATGAATATCGCCAGCCACAGGATCCTCGACAGCGCGTGCACACTGCCCGTGTAAGCGGCGCCCTTGACGCCTATGGCGGCGAAGGCGGCGGCGGGCGCGTAAGCGAACGCTACCAGCACCCTCCTCGCCCTCAGCCTCCTACTCAGCCTCCTCCTCCTCACCTCCAGTAGTATCTCTGGGGACCCCCTGGAGAGCAGCTGCAGTGCCTCCCTGCCGAGCCCGCTTATGGCGAAGACGTGGGCCCCCTGCCCTGCCTCCCTCGTGACCAGCTCGGCGTTCTCCAGGGCCACGAGGTGCCTGTAGACCGACGACCTGTGCTTGCCCAGCGCCTTGGAGACCTCGCTTATCGTCATGGGCCCCCTCTCGTCCAAGAGCCTAAGAATCTCGACCTTGGCGCCGTCGCTGAGAACCTGGGCCACCCTCTCGTCCCTGAGGGCCTCCCTCAAGCTCCCACCGCACACGAGAGGTGGCTGAGAAAAACCCTATAATAACCTATCTCTTGAGGCCTCCGGGCCGCGGCTAGAGCTAGCTGGCGCTGCAGTGGCTGGGAGCAGCACGTACACCTCCACCCCCCTCGCCTCGCTGAACGCGCGCAGCGCGCGCATGACTCTGTCGAGCGCCCTCCTCGCCAGCAGGCCGCCGTAGCTGGCCCTCACGTGTCTGACCTCATCAAATAAGTCAGCCACGAGCACGCTGACGCCCCCGACGCCAGCGAGCGCGCTCGGCACCTCCCACAGGCTCTCAGCCCTCAGCTCCCGCGAGCACTCAAGCCCAAGCCCCTCGCCGCAGACGAGCAGCACAGCCCCCTCCCTCCTGAGCAGCTCTCGGCCGCGCTCGGCTAGGTCACACTTGCTACCGGCGAGCACGGCGACGCCCACCAGCCGCCACCTCAACACGCGCCTGCTTGACCAGCCTGGAGAGGATGACTGCACCCACGTGGGTGCAGACCTCCTTCCTCCTCCTGTCGCCCCAGGGAGATAGGCTGTCATAGCAGGAGCACTCATAGCGCCCTGTCTCTCTGTTGAACTTCACGAGGTAGTAAGCCCTCCTGTCGCCGAGCTCTGGGACGCACCTGAGGAACCAGACGTCCCTGCTGATCCTGCGCACTGTGCCGAGCCTCCTCACGCACCTCCTCACCCAGGAGTCGCTCTTGCCTGGGAACATCGACCTCAGCACCTCCACGGACCTTTCCAGCTCACGCAACGTCCCTGACACCTCCCTCGAATATCTCGAAGAACGCCTCAGCGCCGTAGGGGAGCTTGGGCGAGTCTATGACCTTGACGCGGCGCCTCGTCCTGTCCTTGACCTCGAGCATGAACCTGTGGGTCGTGCCGTGGGCCACTATGTTGCCCCCAGCTGGCACCTTGTGCTCTGCCCTCCACGCGATGGGGACCTCGAGCACCTGGTTCGTGACCACTATGTAGACGTTGTAGACCCTGGCTACCCTCAGGAGCCAGTCGATGAAGTAGTTCAGCCTCTGCTGCCTCAGTGCCAGCTGGTCGCGGCCAGCGTACTCGGCCCTGAAGTGGCTTATCAGCGAGTCGACTACGATCACCTTGACGTTCTGCTCCTCAATGGCCTCTATCACGTCCGTTCTGAGGCACTCTATCTGGTGGTCGACGTTTATCGCCTCGACGCTCAGGATGTTCTCGAGTGCCAGCTCTGGGTCGAGCTCGAACCTCTTAGCTATGCTCTCGATGCGCTCAGGGCTGAAGGTGCCCTCCGTATCGAGGTAGAAGACCCTGCCGCTGACCCCTCCCCTGTCAGGCGAGAGCTGAGCCGTCACGGCTATCTGGTGGCAGAGCTGCGTCTTACCGGCGCCGAACTCGCCAGCGAACTCGTATATGGCCCTGGGCTCCAGGCCCCCGCCGAGCAGGTCGTCGAGCGACTTGACCCCCGTCGTTAGCCTCGGCAGCGAGCTCCTCATGCTCCTGTAGCTCTTGCCGTCGTAGACCTTGAAGCCGACGAGCCTCCTGGCGTGCCTGAGTATGTTGGCTAGCCTGGTGGGCTCCATGTCCACCATCTCAGCCAGCTCGTCGGCCGTGTGGAGTGCTAGCTGCCTTATGCTGAATATGCCGGCGCTCCTGAGCTTCTGAGCCGTCACCTTTCCGACTCCGGGCAGCTCCTCCAGGTCCTTAAGGTCAACCTCTGGCACCGCTCACCACCTCCTCCAGCACCCTCCTAGCGCTTTCAAGGGTCTCGACGGCCCTGGAGAGGCTCACCAGAGCCTGTTGGAGCGGCTCGACCTCCGAGCTGTGCTGGCTGACCAGGCTCATGGCGCTGTTGAGTATCTCCATGAAGGACGGCAGGTCGTAGTACTCGACGAACAGCTCGCGGGCGCACTCATCGCTGCCCCTCTTGGGCACCAAGTATATGCTCCTCACCACCCTCAGCCCCCTCCTCGTGCTGACCACCCTGAGCGAGGCCTTTATCGCCCCCGAGCCGGTCAGCGTGACCACCCAGCTGAAGCCCCTCCCGTCCTTGAACCACCTCACGCCCCTCAACCTCTCTCACCCCCACCCTCAAAGCCCCTGAGGGCCTCGTACTCCTCCAGCGCCCCATAGCCCCTGACCGTCAGCCTTATCCAGTACTTCGTGTCCCTACCGACGACCTCCTCGATGAAGCCGTAGGCCATGAGCTTCGTGATGACCCTGAGAGCGTGGCTCGTCTTGATAGCGAAGGCGTAGGTCAGGTAGGAGACCAGCCCGTCCCTAGTAGTGGCGCCCTCTCTCAGGAACGCTAGAGTCCTGTAGGCCATCTCCGCCTCGGGGCCAAACACCCTCTCGAGTAGCGGGACCTTGGCCCTGACAGCTGGCTCGAGCGTGCGCTCGGGCACCTGGGGCTCCCTGAGGCCGACGGGGAGCGCCTCGAGGGCGACCTCACGCCTGCTGCCGTCACCGAGCACGCACACCCACCTCAGCGCGCCATCGTCTCTGGTGCTGCGCGCCACGCTGAGGCCAGGCGCGTACCTCAGCAGCACCCTAGCCGCCTCCTCGCTGACGCCGGTGAGCACGACCTTGGAGCTCGGGGACGCGGACCTAACGAGGTCGAGCACCAGCCCCACGCTCTCCGGGACGCCCTCCGGGAGCGGCCCCCCAAGCACCACTGCGCCCACGCCGCTTAGCGCGCAGGCCATCGCGCACAGCACGTAAGCCAGAGACCTGAGCCTCCACGGCAGCAGGGCGAGGTCTATGAGCGACGCCTCCCCCTCGCCCAGCAGGGGGGCCTTGCCCGAGAGAGCGGCGCCCATGGTGCCCAAGCTGAGCATCTCGAGCGACTCAAGTAGCCTACTTAGCCTAGCCCTCTCCCCGTAGGGCATCGTGGACGCTATGTCCTCCACGACGCAGGCCAGGTCGGAGGGGCCGCTGACCCCCCTCTCCGCCGCCCCCACCAGCGCCTCGGTCAGCACCCTGCGCTCGAGTGGAGATAGCTCTAGCGCCCTCGAGAACGCCTCAGCGACGTACTGGACCATGAAGTACCTGTCGCCATCGCGCTCTGCCAGGAGCTCGCCCAGGCTGAGGGAGGCGTTCCAGCCCAGGATCCTCCAGGAGACCTCGGGAGCGGCCGCGAGCTTCCTCCTCGAGGAGTGAGGGTCGATGACGGCTACTCTGCCCGAGTCGGTTAGCGCGACCACCAGCGCCGCTTCAATCTCTAGGGGGACGTCGCCCACCACGGCCAGGGCGTTGGAGCTGCTCACTAACTCCTCGAGGCTCACCAGCGGCAGCGCGCGGCTGAGGCTCAGGCCCCCCTCATACATTGTCCACACCCCCGTCCAGTATCGAGCACAGCTCGCTCGCCGTCAGCACGCCGCACCTGCCACTGCCGACCGCCGACGCCACTCTAGCCACAGCGTACGCCACGTCCCCGCTCACGTCCTCGAGGACCCTGCGCGACACGCGGAGGGTGTACCTCTTGGCGCACACCAGCAAGTTCACGGGGATCCTGCGGGCCCAGTAGCCTGGCCTGCCGTAGACCAGTAGGTCTATGCCCTCGCTGCGCATGGAGTCAGAGAGCAGCATGACCCTCTCTTCAACCTCCGGCGTGGGCTCCAGCACCCTGAGCCCGCTGACGCCCACGACCTTGAAGCGCCCCACTAAGAAAACCAGCGGCGTCTCCTCGTCCAGCACTAGCTTCCTCGTGGATGGGGCCACCTCCACCAGCTTCCTGCCGTCGAAGCTCAGCATCTTAGATATCCTAGCCTCCAACCCCTCTCCCTCGGTGGCTGTCGCCTCCCTCAGGCAGGTCTCGCGCTCCACTCTCCTCTCCCTGCCCCTCCTGAGCCTCCTGGCTAAGTAGAGCAGCCAGCCAGCCAGGGCGATGGCGCTGAGCGTGATAGAGCCGCTGAGCAACACCAGCGCGGTCGCGCCAGCCAGCGCCACCTTGACCCACTTGCCCCACTTCACCCGCACCACCCGGCTGATGGGTCGCTGAGGGCGGCGTTAAGCCTTTGTTGCGCAGCTCAGCTCACGCAACGTTGAAGCGCGCCTCGTGACCCTTGTAGCAGAAGGGCCTCGCTAAGCTCCTGTCCACTCGCTATATGTTTAACTTTAGGAATGATAATTCAATATTAAGAGTTATTGTTCAATGAGTTTTACACAGTGAGCGCATCCATGTGAGCAGATCTCCGCAGGTGAGTAGCGAAACACTTTTATAGGGGTTCGAGGCCACCCGCACGAGCCCGTGATCCCATGAGGGAGGAGGTTAGGGCGGCCACGCTGACTCTCGAGTTCATCGAGAAGCGCAGGCTCTCCTTCAGCAAGGCGTTCAGGGCTGCCTGCAGCAGGCTGGGGCTGAGGGAGCCCGGGGTTAGGGCCAGGGCGTACGAGCTAGCCTACAGGACCTTGGCGGTGGCTTACCTGTCGGACTACTACTTCAACTCCCGGGGCGTCAGGGGCCTCCACCTCAGGAGGAGGTGCGCCTCTAGGGTGGCCTTCAGGCTCGTGCTCGATGGCGCGGTTGCCCCGAGCGCGCTAAGCAGCTACACGGGCGGCCTGCTGCCCCGCAGGGTGATCGACGCCCTGAGGTCGCTGTCGCCAGACGCGCTCGACGAGGAGCTCAGGGAGCTGAGCCTCGCTAAGAGGCTGTCGCTGAAGTACTCACACCCAGAGTGGCTCGTGGGGGAGCTGCTCAAGCTGATGGAGCCTAGGGAGGTCGAGGCACTGCTCAAGGCCAACGCGACGCCCACGAGGTGGGTCAGGGTCAACGCGATGAAGATGGACCCCGACAAGGGCGCTAGGAAGCTAGAGGCCCAGGGCCTCAGGCTGGAGCCTGACAGGGACTTCCCGAACCTGTTCAAGGTGGTCGAGGCTAAGAGGCCGCTCGACGAGGTGAGGGGGGTCAGGGAGGGGTACTTCATAGTCCAGGACAAGGCCAGCGTCGCCGTCGTGTACGAGTTAGACCCCAGCCCCGGGGACGTGATCCTCGATGCCACGGCCGCGCCGGGGCTCAAGGCCCAGCTCGCGGCCGAGCTCTCCGAGGGGAAGGCTTTCATAGTTGCCGTCGACATATCGCCTAGGAGGCTGGGCGAGATGAGGGCCCTCCTCAAGGCCTACGGGGCCGTGGGGGTGGAGCCGGTGCTCGCCGACTCGGCGATGGCCAAGTACAGGCGCGTCGATAAGGCGCTGATCGACCCGCCCTGCTCCAACTCCGGGGCCATAAGGAGGGACCCGGCCCTCAGGCTTGTGCTCAGAGACAGGGAGGCCGTCAGGGGGTACCCGCGGCTGCAGCTGAGGCTTGTCAGGGCCGTCTCCTCGCTGGACGTAGCTGACTACGTGGTCTTCTCGACGTGCTCGCTCCTCCCCGAGGAGGGGGAGGCCGTGATCGACGGGGCGGTGCCCGGAGAGCTAGTGGCGCCCTGCAGGGTGAGGGCCTCGGCTGGCTACAGGGGGTTCCGCTGCTCTAACCTGGTCGCCAGGTACTTCCCCCACGTTCACGACACGATAGGGTTCTTCATATCGAGGTTCGAGGTGAGCTGAATTGGTCGACATAATAGTCAAGACGGTCAGGGGCCTCGAGAGGGTAGCCGCCTCTAGGATTCTGGAGGCGCTGCCCGGCTCGTCAGCGACTCCCAGGCCCCACGGGTTCGTCGGTCTGGTGCTGGTCGAGGTCCCTGGGGACAAGTGGGAGGCAGCTGATGCCATACTCAGGGAGGTCTGCGAGGCTGAGAAGGTGCTCGTCGTCGAGGCGGAGGCCAGGGCGGACCCGGCCGAGATAGCTGAGCGAGCGGCAGAGGTCGCTAAGCGCAGGATCTCCAGCAGCGAGACGTTCGCCGTGAGGACCACGAGGAGGGGCACGCACCCATTCACGAGCATCGACGTCAACGTCATCGTCGGAGCCAGAGTGAGGGAAGCGACGGGCGCTGACGTTAACCTCGACTTCCCGGACAAGATAGTCTGGGTCGAGATACTCCACGACCGAGCGTACGTGTCGGTGACGAGCGGCGAGGTCGAGCACAAGAAGGTCTACGAGGGGAAGCCGTCCGCCCTCCCCGTCCTAAGGAGGATAGCCATCGCGCAGGTGCCCTACACGGGCCCCCTTGACGCGGTGGAGAAGATGGGGGTCAGGATAGGCAGGTCTGTCCAGACGTTCGAGCTAGCCGAGCTCTACGTCACCCCCTTCAAGCCGGTGTCGGGCGAGGAGCTCGAGGCCTTCATCAGGGGGTTGCTTGAGGGCATAAGATCTAGGTACGAGATACAGAGGAGGACGTACTCGCGCAAGGTGCACAGAGTGCCGGTGTACGTGCAGGACCTCTACCAGTTCGTGAGGGACAGGAGGGGAGAGCCGATGATCGCGACCTCGACGAGGGGCAGGGTGGTCTCGGAGCTTAAGGAAGAAATAGCTGACTTGTTTAGGAGAGGGCGCAGGGTCAACGTTCTCGTAGGGGCTAGGGAGGGCCTGCCCACGGGCGTGTTCAGGTACTCGAGCCTGACCGTGGACCTGGCGCCCTCGGTCACCATCTCGACTGACTTCGCCTGCACTGCCGCCGTGATAGCCCTCGTCACGGTTCTCGAGGAGAGCGGGCTGATGCCGAGGCGCGGCAGAGGGCGCGGGGTCACGCAGGCCTGAACTTGGTGCCGTATTCTATGATGCCGCTCTCAGACTGCTCCCTGAGCTTCCTGAAGGTTGCCACCACCCTCATGCCAACCCTGACATCCTCGGGCCTCACGTCGGTGAGCTGAGAGATGAGCCTGGTGCCGTCGTCCAGCTCTATCAGCGCCACCACGTAGGGCGTGAGGTGCTCGAAGCCCCTCGGCGCCGCCCTCACGACCGTGTACGACACGACTCTACCCTCGTCAGCGAGCTTCACCTCCCTGAGCTCCCTGGAGCCGCACCTCGGGCAGGCTGGCCTGGGCGGGTAGTGCCTGCTGCCGCACTTGAGGCACTCGGAGCCTATCAGCAGGTACTTGTACCTCCTCTCCCTCCAGTACCGGGGGACGCTCTCCACACCCATCATCTCACCCTCCTGAGTATCGTCACCACGACAGTCCCCCCAACGCCCCCGACGCTCTGGGCTAGGCCGACCTCGGCCCCGTCGACCTGGGCTCCGACGGCGCGGCCCTGGAGCTGCCTGGCCACCTCGACCACCTGGTAGACGCCGGTCGCCCCAACCGGGTGCCCCCTGGCCTTCAGCCCGCCGGAGAGGTTCGTTGGTATCCTGCCCCCGGGCTCCAGCTCTCCCTCCTCAACCAGCCTCCAGCCCTCGCCCTTCTTTGCGAAGCCGAGGTCCTCCAGGTGTATGACGCCCAGTATGCTGAACGCGTCGTGGACCTCCATCACGTCGATGTCCTCAGGCCCCACGCCAGCCGCGGAGTAGGCCCTCTTAGCGGCCTCGACCGTGGCGCTGAGCGTGGTCAGGTCCTCCCTGTCGTGGAGGCTCATGGCGTCGGTGGCGGCCGCTGACGCGGCGACCTCGACCTCACACTCGATGCCGTGCCTCTTGGCGAAGTCCTCGCTGCACAGGATCACGGCCGCGGCTCCATCGCCAATGGGGGCCGCCTCCAGGAGGTGGATGGGGTCGGCTATCAGGGGGGACTTCATGACGTCCTCCAGCGACACCTCCCTCCTGAACTGAGCGTAGGGGTTCAGCTTGGCGTACTTGTGGCAGTGGACTGAGAACGCGGCTATCCTCTCCTGCTCGACGCCGTACTTCTCCATGTACCGCCTGTAGACCAGGGCGTTGAGACCGACGAACGTGGCTCCTACGTAGGCCACGTACTCCTGGTCGTCGGCCATTATCAGGGCGGCCGTCACGTCGCTTGTAACGGCGTCGGTCATCTTCTCCACCCCAGAGGCGACGGCGCACTCGTAGAGCCCTGAGGCCACAGCCAGGTAGGCCTGGTGGACAGCAGCGCCGCCGCTGGCGCACGCAGCCTCCACCTTGAAGGCCGCCACGCCGGGCACGCCCAGCCACGTCGCGGCCAGCGCGCCCAGGTGCTCCTGCCCCTGGAGGTAGCCCGACGACATGTTGCCCACGTAGATGGCCCCCACCTCCCTCAGGTCGATGCCAGCGTCGTCGGCAGCGCTAAATATGGCCTCAGCTAGGAGGTCCCTGAGGGACCTCTCCCAGTGCTCGCCGATCTTCGTCATCCCCGTCCCGGCGACTAGCACCCTCCTCAACGCGGTCACCTCACCCTTATCTTCCCCCTGAACTTGGCGTACTGGGCGTAGTCGAGGTAGGCCTTCCTGCTTATCAGGTCTCTCACGAGCGGGGCGCGCCCCCTCCTCTCCTCTATCAGGTCGGTCACCACGATGCTAAAGGCGTCGGAGCCAGCTCCGCTGCCGAAGGACACCACGAGGACCCTCTCGCCCGGCTTAGCCGCGTCCAGTGCCGCCGCTAGGCCTATCATCGAGGAGCCAGCGTAAGTATTCCCTATCTCGTTCACCACGAGCCCGTGCCTGACCTGCTCCGCGGTGAACCCCAGCATCTTGCAGGCCCTCAGCGGGAACTTCACGTTGGGCTGGTGGAAGACCACGTGGCTGAAGTCAGAAGGCTTGAGCCCGAGCTCCTCCATCAGGAGCCTCGCTGCCGTGACTATGTGCCTGAAGTAGGCTGGCTCCCCGGTGAACCTGAAGAAGTGCCTGGGGTAGAACTGCCCCTCCCTCCTCCAGAAGTCGGGGGTGTCGCTGACGTACGAGCTGGACCCCTCTAAGACCGCTAGCGACTCGCCAGCCGGCCCGACTATGTAGGCTGCGGCCCCTGAGGCAGCGGTGAACTCCAGCTCGTCGCCGGGCCTCCCCTGAGCCACGTCAGCGCCTATGGCTAGGCCGTACTTTATCATGCCACTCGCGACGAGGCCTATCACGTTCTGCATCGCCGTGGTCCCAGCCCTGCAGGCGAACTCCATGTCGACCGCTATGGTCTCCCCGGAGGCCCCGATGGCCTCAGCGACTATCGTGGCCGTCGGCTTGACTGCGTACGGCGGGCTCTCGGTCCCGACGTAGATCGCGCCTATGTCCCTCGGGTCTATCCCAGCCCTCCTCAGGGCGTACCTGGCCGCCTCGACTGACATCGTCGCGGTGTCCTCGTCTGGGCCGGCCACCGCCTTCTCCTCGACGGGGGCCCTGGCCTTGCCCCACACCCTGGCTATCTCAGAGCCCTTGATCCTGTACATCGGGATGTAAGCCCCGTAGCCGACTATGCCGACGGAGGCCTTCGGCCTCAAGACGCTCACCCATGGGGCGTAGCTAAAAAATGCCTCATGATATAAAAGCCTTCAACTGAGAGCCTAGGCTAAGAGCTCACTGAGCCTCTTGAACTCGTCGTGTATCGCGATGCCAGCGCTCGTGCCTATCCTGTCAGCGCCAGCCGCTATCAGCAGCAGGGCGTCCGCTGCGTGCCTAATTCCGCCTGAGGCCTTTATTTTGGCCCCTCCCCTCAGGGCCCTCCTCAGGACCAGGACGTCGTGCACAGTGACGCCCCTCCCGACGAAGCCCGTGCAGGTCTTGACGTAGTCGCCCCCGGCCTCGGCCACGACTTCAGCGGCCTTGGCCTTCTCCTCGTCGCTGAGGAGCCCCGTCTCGATTATCACCTTGAGGACGCAGCCAGCGTCGTGGACGACCTCTGCGACCCGCGAGACCTCCTCTCGCAGGTACTCCCACGCGTGCCCCCTTATGGCGCCCAGGTTAGCTACCATGTCGACCTCATCGGCTCCCATCTCGATCAGCAGGGAGGCCTCGCGAACCTTGACGTCGATGGGCGAGTTGCCGTGGGGGAAGGAGACGACGCTCCCAACCTTGACCCCGCTGCCCTCGAGGAGCTCGCTGGCCCTCCTGACGAACCAGGGGCTCACGTAGCACGCGGCGAAGCCTCGCTCTGCCGCCTCCCTGCACGCCCTCTCGAGGTCCTCATAGGTGGCCCCGGGCCTGAGCATGGTGTGATCTATGGCCTTGGCGAGGCCCTCCTCAGTCAGCTTCGAGGCTAGGCTGCGGATCAGGTCTAGGAGCTCCAAGGGACCACCTACAGATTTTAAGGTAAGCCCGGCGTTAATACCTATTGGCACAAGAGTGGTGGCCATGGGGGGCAGCGAAGCGCTAGCCATCGAGGAGAGGGGGTCGAGGGTTGTTGGTTACATAAAGTCGCAGAGGCTGAGGCTGATAGCCCTCGTCTACGTCACCTTGCTGGCGTCGCTCGCGGTGGGAGTGTTCGTGCCGCTGCCACTAGGCTACGCCGAGTACCTAGCCGACCTCTACAACAGGACCATAGCCAGGGAGTACTTGGCGCTCAGGGGCTTCGTCAACAAGACCCTATTCATACTATTCAACAACATGAAGGTGCTGATCCTGTCCTCAGTGCCCGTGATGGGCCCGGTCTTCATGTACTACACGGCGCTGAGCGCTGGAATGGTCCTCAACGCCCTGGCCACGACGAGCTCGGGCAGGGTCACGCACCTCCAGGTCCTGGTGGCCAGCTTGACCGCGCCCTCCACGTGGTTGGAGCTGCTCGCCTTCTCCATCGTGACTAGCGAGTCGATCCTGCTCTCAGTCCAAATGCTGAGGAAGGGTTCGCTGAGGGACGAGGCCTTCTACATGGCGGTAGCCCTCATAGTGTCGTCAGCCCTCCTTCTGATCTCAGCCAGCGTAGAGGCCCTAGCGACGATCGCGGCCTCGCGCTGAGCTGGTAATACGCTGGTAAGGCTCGCGTATCCCTTCGGTGTACGCCGCTTAAGCCCCGGGTAGGTTACTTCTCCCGCGCTGGGAGACCATCTCCCATGGGCAACTTCGTCAGCGAGCTCCTGAGGCTCTCGGAGCTGCTGGCTAGGAGGGTCGACGACCCCAACGGAAGCATACGCTGCCTGGCCGCGAAGCTGGCTGACATGTGGACGAGGAGGCTGGTCAAGGCCAATCACACGGTGATGGAGCTGATCTGCGCCAGCTACCTGATAGGTCAGGGCTTTGAGGTCGCCGTGGAGCACGAGCTAGGGGACTCACTGGTCTGCGACATACGGGCGAGCCGAGACGGCGAGACCCTCATAGTTGAGATTGAGACGGGCTTCGTGCCCCCAGAGGCATCGTTTGACCCGCTGGCCTACAGGGTGTCGAGAGTTGTGAGCAAGATAGCCAGGTACAGCAGGTACTCCGACCGCTTCGCGCTCGCCACGCCGCCCTACCACATACTCCAGATACCCGGATTCTTCGCCAGGCCCGTGAGTGAGAGGAGCCCCGAGGAGCTGCGCAAGCTCAAGGAGTTGTGCGACCGATACTACAGGAGGCCGCCTATCCCTGAGGAGCACATACTGCGGGGCAAGGTCGACGTAGTCTACGTCATCGACGTCGACGGCCTAACCGTGACCCCGCTGGCGCTGAGCGACTACCACTCGAGCTTCGTTAGGAGGGAGCTCGACTTCCTCAGCTCTACGTCGCGCCTGCTGAGCTAGGGCAGCACCCACGTGCACTCTTTCTCGACGCCCCTCACGAGCCTCAGCAGCCCACCCTCCCTCGTTATGTCCCCTATGACCACTGGGACGCCCATCTCAGCTATCCTGATGGCGTGCTCGAGCTTCGCGGCTATGCCGCCCGTCGCGTCCCGCGAGCAGCAGGCTATCTGCGGGAGCCCCTGGCTAGCCCTGACGACCCTTATGAGCCTCGCCCGCTCGTCTAGCTTGGGGTCTCTGGTGTACACGCCGCTGACGTCAGACCCGAAGACGACCAACCTAACGTTCAGCCTGCGCGCCAGCTCGAGGGCCAGCTTGTCCCCGGACACTATGTAGAAGCCCAGCTCGCTGTCGAGGACCACATCGCCGTGGAGCACCGGGACTAAGCCGGCCTCGACGGCCCTCCTCACGGGCTCGAAGCTGGCTGAGTCTACCTCGCCGCCTCGCGTTGTCATCATGCTGGAGGGGCTCATCGGAGCTGCGGGGATCCCGTGCTCCAGCATCGACTCGACGACCGCCAGGTGAAGCAGCATCATCGCCCTCCTGACGTAGCTGAAGCCTATCCCTGGCGCACCCGGCCTGAGCCCGACTCCGTAAGCCACGGCCACCGGGTGGCCGAAGGAGCCCCCGCCGTGCACCACGACCAGCCTCTCCCCGTCCACCTCCACGAGCTCCCTCAGCTGCGCGGCCACCCTGTCGAGGACATCCCACCTAGCCCTGAACACCCCAGACTTGTCGGTTATGGCGGAGCCGCCCAGCTTGATCACGGTGACGGGGGGCAAGGCGCCACCTCAGAACCTCCTGCGTATGACGAACTCGGCTAGCTCCTCGAGCAGCCTCCTGTCGTCGCTCTCGGGGAGCGCGCGCAGAGCCTCAACCGCCCTCCTGACGTAGCCCTCGCCCAGCGAGTAAGCTCTCTCCCTAGCCTTGGTCGAGGCTATCAGCTCGATGGCCCTCTCGACACCCTCCTCGCTCACGGACTCGCTGCGCAGTATCGAGAGCAGCTCCCCTCTCAGCTCCTCCGCCAGCTCCTCGAGCGACAGGAGGACGACCACGTTGCCCAGCTTGTGCTCGACGATGTCCTTCCCCCTCTTCTTGCCTATCTCCCTCTCCTCCCCGAAGATGTCCAGTATGTCGTCCGCTATCTGGAACGCCATGCCGACCGAGGTGCCGTACTCCTCTAAGGCCCTGAGCTGCTCGGGGCTGGCGTCGGCCACCAAGCCGCCAGCGACGCACGCGGCGCTTATGAGGGAGGCCGTCTTCAGCCTTATCATCCTGAGGTAGTCGTCCATGCTGACCTCGAGCCTCCTGTGGCGCACAACGTAGGGCTCGCCAGCCCTCCCAGCCTGCTCGAAGAGCACGTCCAGCCTCTCCCCCTCTATTACGTCCTTGATGGTCCTGGCGATTAGCTCGTGGAGCTTGAGCGGATTCCTGCAGTCGTTTATGGCCTCAGCTATCGCCTCCCTGTAGTGGAGGCCAGCGAGCATCGCCATGACGTCGCCGTACGCCTTGCGGACTGTTGGCCTGCCCCTCCTGAACTCGCCGTGGTCTATTATGTCGTCGAAGATCAGCGAGTAGTTATGGATGAGCTCGATCGCCGCGGCAGCGGGCAGGGCGTCGCCCTCATCGCCGCCCACCGCCCTGCAGCAGGTTATGGTCAGCGCTGGCCTGATCCTCTTCCCCCCAGTCTTAACCTGGTGCAGCACGACGTCGGCGAACTCGTCAGACAGATTCCTCCTCAGGTACCTCTCCATCACTGGGTCGACCTTCCTGCCCACCTCGCTCAGCTTGGCTAAGACATCCATCTCAAGGCACCCAGTCTACTACTCCCCGAGGCCCTAATAAGCGGTTACCGTGGCTGAACCGATATAAGGGGGTTCTGCGTGTAACTATGCTCGGCCCGTGGCGCAACGGGGGTGGTGCCCCTGTCGTCCCACGTGACCCTGGCTAGGCCGGGCTTCAAGAGGGTCGGCCTCCACTCTCACATAAAGGGATTGGGCCTCAAGGACGGCCGCGCCCTGCCCGTCGCCGACGGCTTCGTTGGCCAGGTGAAGGCGAGGGAGGCTGCTGGGATAGTCGTCAGGATGATAAAGGAGGGCAAGATGGCTGGCAAGGGGATACTGCTAGCTGGCCCCCCCGGGACTGGCAAGACGGCGCTGGCCGTGGCCATAGCCAAGGAGCTCGGCGAGGACACGCCCTTCATGGCGCTCTCGGGCTCCGAGATATACTCTTCCGAGATGAAGAAGACGGAGGTCCTCATGCAGGCGATGAGGAAGGCGATAGGGATCAGGGTAAGGGAGTTCAGGAAGGTCTACGAGGGCATGGTGAAGGACCTCAACGTGAAGTTCGGCCGCCACCCGTACAACCCGTACCAGCAGGTGCCCGTGGGGGCGACGATAACCCTCAAGACCGCTGGCGAGGAGAGGACATTCGAGGTCGACGAGACGGTAACCATGGAGCTCATAAGCAAGGGCGTCTCCGTGGGCGATGTCATCTGGATAGACGCAGAGACCGGCAGGGTCGCCAGGGTTGGCAGGGCGGAGGAGGCCGAGGTCAAGTACGACATAGAGAGCGGTAGGAGGGTTCCCGTGCCCAAGGGCCCCATACTGAAGGAAAAGGAATTCGTGCACACCGTCACGCTCCACGACCTGGATGCGATGCACGCCAGGAGCGGCAGCATATTCAGCTTGCTATTTGGCGGGAGGGAGGAGAGGGAGATACCGCCTGAGACCAGACAGAGGGTGGACGAGATGGTGAAGCGCTGGGTCGACGAGGGGCGCGCCGAGATAATACCTGGCGTCCTATTTATAGACGACGTCCACATGCTCGACATAGAGGCCTTCAGCTTCCTCTCGAGGGCCATGGAGAGCGAGCTCTCCCCCATCATAATCCTGGCCAGCAACAGGGGCTTCACCAGGATCAGGGGCACCGACGTTGTGGCCCCCCATGGGGTACCGCTCGACCTGCTGGACAGGCTCCTGATAATAGAGACCAAGCCCTACTCGCCAGGTGAGATCCGCGAGATCATAAAGATAAGGGCCTGCGAGGAGGAGGTCGAGCTCTCGGATGAGGCCCTGGAGGAGCTGACCAAGATAGGGGCTGAGCGGAGCCTCAGGTACGCCGTCCAGCTACTCGCTCCAGCCGCCATAATAGCGTCAGGGAGGGGCTCCAAGATAGTCGAGGTTCAGGACGTGAGGAGGGCCCAGGAACTCTTCGCTGACGTCAAGGAGTCGGCTAGGTACCTGAGGGAGTACGAGGAGTCGTTTCTCAAGTAGGCTTGGAGCGCCTAGCGCGCCTCACCACCCGCCCCCACTCTAGGGCCTCGGCGGCGCTCACCAAGGCTACCACCTGCCCTAAATCCAGGTGGTAGGCGCTACCTGGCACCTTCTTGGACTCGATCACGTAGGCCAGGGGCAGTACCCTGACCGAGTACCCTGCCTGAGCGCAAGCGACTACTGAGGCGTAGTGGAACGCGATGAATGCCACAGCCGACGCGACTATCAGGTACTTGGCCTCCCTCAGGTCCAGCGACTCTAGGATGAGCCCGCTGAGCCAGATGAGCAGGTTCACTAGCGCCCCCCTCCAGTAGGGGTACCAGGGGTACTCGCGAGTCCAGGCGTAGCCCCAGTGGCTCAGCATCTTCTCCAGGGGGACGCCGATGGCGACGCAGCTGGCGGACAGGACCACTAGCAGGCTCAGGGTGATGGCCGCAGCTCTCCTGAGCTCCCTCACGGCAGCCACAGCCTCACCCCCCACAGCTTGAAGGTGAGCGCCACGTTGGCTACCAGCAGCGCTGTGAAGTACGCGCTGATGGTCCCGCACACAGCCTTGGCCAGCCCCTCGCTCCTGCTACGCTCCCTCAGGATCCACAGTAGCATCTGACCGCCGTCGAAGGGGTAGACGGGGAGCGCGTTTATCACTGCGGCGCTTGCGCAGAGGATGACAACCCAGTTGAACGCCCTGTAGGCGTAGTAGGACAGGACGGCGGCGGAGTGAGGCGGCAGGGGGATCCTCGTCGTGAAGCGCTGGGCCAGCTTGACCCCCATGAAGCCCTTACTGGAGTTCCTCGGGTCTGGGGCTAGCCTGATGCTGACCTTAGCTTCTCCGCTCCCTCTAAGGACCACGAGCTCCACGACGTCCCCAGGCCTCGTGCGCGCCATGAACGCCGAGAGGTCGTCGACTCCCCTCACTGGCGTCCCATTTATCGAGACGATCACGTCGTGAGTTGCGAGAACGCCGTGGGCTGGGTAACCCTCGACCGTCCCCTCCACCATGACGCCTGGCGCGGGGGCGAAGAGGAGTGAGAACGTGGCGGCCGCTAGCAGGGCTGCTAGGTAGTTGGCCACCGAGCCTACGGACAGCACCCTGAGCTTTGACAGCAGGCTGGACTTAGCCATGTCCTCCTCGCTCGGCTCCACGAAGCCTCCGAACAGGACGAACGCGGCGAAGAGGCCCGACGACCGCACCGGTATGCCCTCGGAGACTGCCACGACGCCGTGGGCGAGCTCATGGGTCACGAGCACAACGAAGGCCCCTACCGCGAAGTACGGGAGCGCCTCCAGCCCTAAGGTGACTCCAGGTATCACCGGCATGAACGGCGATGCCTCGCCCCTCCTGAACATGAGCTTGTACAGGTTGTCGTGGAGCACGTAGACACCGAAGGCCATGAGCGCCACTATGGCGGCGACGCTCACCATGGAGAAGACCTTGAGCGCCTTCCGGTACCTCGAGCCCAGCCTCTCGATGAGCGCATTGAACCTCCTGGTCCTGATGACCAGCACTAACCCGTCAAACCCTACGTCTAGCCTCTTGCTGCCCCACCTCGAGAGCAGGTAGCCGACCGCCAGGTACGCCACTAGCAGGACTACCAGCGCCCTGACCTCCTCGGGGACGTTAAAATTCACACTCAAGCCCGCACCCAAGGTCGTCACTGGAAATACCTGACGCCCTGAGTGACTTAATTATTTTCTCTCGGGCCTCGAGGCCCGTGCAGAAGAGCGGCACCACGACCTTGACTCGGTAGCGGGCGAGCGCTGCCTCCAGGTCGGCCAGGGTCAGCAAGTCGTACGCTGAGAGGTGGAGCCCTCCCGCGACCCCGTACACCTCGCTGAGGCCTAGCTCCCCCGCTGCACGCCTGATCATCGCCGGAGATCCCACGTGCGAGCAGGCCAGCAGTAGCACTGGCCCCCGCTGCCCGAGCGCGACTAGGGCTAGCTCGCGCCTGTGGCCGACAGGGGGCAGGACGGCCAGGGACTCGCTGAGCCAGACTAGGCTTGACACCCTCTCGACCC
>CAZCFI010000025.1:0-24098 GCA_964497915.1 uncultured Thermoproteales archaeon | reverse complement strand
TGCGCCCCAGACCTTCTCAGCCGCCTGCCTGACGCTGCCCCTCCTCAGCTCCTCCCTAGCTCGCTCCAAGAGGTCAGTGGCGACTTCAACGAACTCCACGGCCTTGCTCTTAGGGTCTAGGCCCTGCGAGATGAGCTCCAGCAGGTACTCTTCGGGGCTGACGCCTAGCCTCTCAGCCTCCCTCCTCAACCTCTCAGCGACGGCCTCAGGTATCACGATGACGGGCATCAACACCACCACTAGTGCAGCCAGCCTCGCGCCTTTAATCCTTACGCACCGAGGTCTGACAGGCCTCCTGGCCCGGTCGAAGCGCTCCCTAGGTGCCTTAGGTTCCCCACGCCCCCCTGCTGCAGCCTCGCGCGACTTCTCTAGGCCTGCTCCGCTCTCCTGCTCCTCTGGCGACCAGGAATCATCTGACCCTACAGCTTGGGGGCTGGAGGCGAGCGGTGACGGCCTGAGAAAGTCGGCCCTCACCTTAATGGTGCAATTTTCCTGCGCCGGTCGACCATCCACCCCTCATAGATTTAGCTGAGGATCGTCGAGCCAGTAGTCCCGGTTATGCACGCCAGCCACGCAGCTCTCACCGTACTGCGCTCAGCGAACGGAAGGCTTATCACTCATTACCACTAGGTAGCAAATGGTGGGAACATGGGCTCTAGGAAGGTGAGCGTGAGCCTCCCTGAGGAGATCCTAGAGGCCCTGGACGCGGTGGCGAGGGAGGAGGGCGTCCCGAGGAGCAGGATCGTGGCCGAGGCCCTGAGCCTATACCTGCGCCGGCGGGCCGCCGTGGGGGCGAGGGAGTACCCCACGGTGCTCTGGAAGCTCAAGGCCTCTGGGTGCGTGAGGCTGCGCTCGCCTAAGAGGGTCAGGAGGAGGCTTAGGGGGGAGTGGGTTGTCGAGGAAGTTTAGGTACGCATATGAGGTTGACGGGCTGGACGAGCAGGGGGAGAGGATACCTGACGTGCCCGTGGTCTACCTAGTGCTGGAGGCGGACAGGGGCAGGGCTCGAGGCCCAGCTGTCCTCGACACGGGCTTCGACGGGGGGCTGTACCCGAGCATAGAGGTGGTGCGCATACTGAGGGGGATGAGGCCAGCGGCCGTGAGGCACCTCGAGCACCCCCTCTGGGGCTTCGTGGAGTGCGAGGTCTACAGAGTCAGGGCGAGCCTCGCGAGCCCGGACTTCACGAGCGTAGCGCCCCTGGGCGAGGTCAACGTGTACACGCCAACCGAGCCTGAGTTCCTCTCAGAGGAGGTCCTGGTGGGTAGGGAGGTGCTGAACAGGCTCAAGGTCAGGCTCGACGGGCGGTGGGTCGAGGTCGAGCTCTGAGCTCCCGCGCTGACCCACGGCAGGAATCGCTGCCCTTGAGCAGGCTCAGGTCGCCTAGCGTCGCGCCTCTTATCGGGGCCTAGGGGATCGCAGCTCATTGCATCGCGCTGACGCCCTCTGTAAGCCTGCGCCCCACTAAGCTCCCTCACCTCCTCGCCGCTCCCAGCCGCTCGCTCTCGCGAGCTTCACAGGTCCCCCTCACGTGGCACTCGCGCCGGCACCATGGCTGCGCTCGGGATGGCGCCCCCTCCGCCCTGAGCGCGCTAGCGTTAAATACGCGGCCCCTTCACCCCTCTGGGGCGACTGCCGTGAGGTGGAGCGAGCTGCCGAGGCCAGCGAGGCGCTACATCCTCTACCACGCCATGGTGGCGCCGCTCCTCTTCGCGTGGTACATGGTGCCATACGACCTCCTCGAGGAGGGCTACACGGTGCTGGAGCTGGGGGCGCTCTTCACGGCCATAGACGTCCTCTCGGTGCCAGCGAAGCTCCTGGTCGGCAGGCACTTCACGTTCCACGACGTAAAGAAGGGGCTGCTGCTCATCGACGCCCTGGAGTCGGCGTCGCTGCTCCTCCTCTACTTTGCCGCGGGAGGCGCGGCCCCGCTCCTCGTGGGGGCGGCGCTCCTAATGTCAGAGGTCGCTGGGGCGCTATACCCGCTCTACCAGGCGTACGAGAGGGCCGTGTACCCCGAGGACAGGATGAAGGAGGCGCTCGTGTGGCACATGGCGCTGCCTGAGGTGGCGACGGCCATCAGCTACCCCCTCCTGGGCTACGTCTTCGGCGCGCTGTGCCCGAGCCTGGACTGCATTAGGAAGGGCTTCCTGGCCTTCGCGGTGGCTGACGCGATGCTGGCCTTATACGTCCTGCGCTTCTTCCAGCCGGTGATCCTGAAGGAGGAAGGGGAGGAGTCCATACTGGAAGACCTCAAAGCCCTGGCTGAGGTGCTCAGGGGCAGGCTCAGGCTGTACCTGGCCGTCAACGTGCTGTACCTGCTGGCCTGGCGCCTACTCCCGACATTCGTGATCGTGAACTACGTGGTCGAGGAGTACGGCGGGAGCCTGTTCCACGTAGCCCTACTCGAGGCGTCGATGAGCCTGGCCGCCGTGGCCTCGATGCTCGCCGTGAGCAGGGTGCCAGAGCGCCGCGGGTTCGAGGCGATGATGGCTTCCACGGTCGGCGTGGCGGCCGCCACGCTCGCCTTCTACGCCAAGCCGCCGTTCGAGGCGCTCCTGCTCCTCGCCTTCGCCGCCAGGGCCTTCGACTCAGCGTGGCTCGTCTTCAACAGGAGCTGGCTCTTCAGGACGATATCTAGGGAGGAGGCCGCCCTGGTCTCCGCTGGCGTGTCAGCGCTCAGCTCCACGGCGCTCTTGGCAACGCCCCTGGTCTCGGGGGCCCTAGCCTCGCTGTCCCCGAGCCTGCCGTACTTAGCTGGCTTCGTGCTGATGGCCTCCACCGTGCCGCTGCTAGCCAAGGCCAGGGTGGCGTGGCGCGACTCGGCCGAGTCGCGCCGCCCCAGGCCGTGACCGCCCTCGCGCTACTTAGCCACCTTAGGGATGGTTCCGCAGGCAGCCCTGAGCGCGTCGCCAACCCAACTGCTGAGGGGGTTGAAGTCGGCTATGGCTGGGTACCTCCTGTCGACGTAGTGACCTGCTGCGTCCGCTGGGACATACCTGACGCTAGGCTAGCACTCGTGGGCGACGTCGAGCGGGGGGTGGTAGGGTAAGGGACCCGTTTCTCTCAGAGGGGGTTGAGAGGTGCCCTTCGAGCAGAGTGATTAGGGCTATGAGAGCGCTCTTAAACGGGAACACTAAGCAGGGCGCCAGCTAGGCTCGCGATGGGGCTTGCCAGCCTGCAGAGGGCGTCGCCCGCGGTGACTAGTGTATCGCTGCTCCGCCATGATGCGCGCTGCCACGCCCGACCGGCGCTGCGTGAGAAGTCGTAAAAATTCCAGTCCCTAGAGCTTGCGCGTTCTCTTGAGCGTGAACAGGGCGGCCCAAGCCTAATTAGTTCGTGGCAGTACGATGAAACTATGGCCCGGCTGGAGGCGCTAGGCCTCGAGCCCCTCGTGCTCGTGTTCAACAACGACACCTTCAGGGACTACTACGGCGTCGTGCCCTGGGCGACGGAGCCAGAGGTGCGCTACGAGGGCTACCCCCACCTAGTGCTCTACCTCAGGCCGGTGAGAGGGGGGTCAGCCGCCCTGGACGAGCTGCGCGGCGAGAGAGTCGTCGTGGAGGCGTACGACTCGAGCGGCAGGCTGGTCCTGAGGGAGGAGGCGGAGCTGAGGAGGTCCAAGGGCTCGTGGATCCCGGACGCCCTGCTCTCCGAGATCGAGCTGGCGGAGAAGCTGCCTGACGTGGATCGCGTCAGGGTCGAGGTCGCTGGGCGCGAGGCCTGGGTCAGGCCCCAGCCTCAGGTGAGGGTTCACGGGAGGGTGACGGACTTCGAGGGGAACCCGAGGGAGGCCTACGTGGAGCTAGTGATGCCCTACGGGCTGCCGGCGGGCGTGGCGATAGCGAAGACTGGCAGGGATGGCTACTACGAGATGCACGCCCCCTCAGCCGTCTACCACCACGCCTTCGTGTGCGACGGGGGCTACGGCACCGAGACGCTCGAGTTCTACGCCTGGTGGGTTCCCGTGGAGCCACCCGGCCTGAGGCTGGACGCCAGGTTCGACAGGGTGGAGATATACAGGCTGTCGGCCATGGAGACCCCCGAGAGGACGCTGGTGGTGGAGTTCGTGCCCATGGACATCGCTCACACCACTAGGAGGCTGGAGAGGGCCTACAGGGAGGGCGGGCGCGAGGCCCTGAGCAGGATACCCCTAGACGAGCTCATACCGCCCCTGGAGAGGCGTGACCTGAGGGTCCTCCTGGGCGGCCGCGAGCTAGAGGTGCTCGACCTCAGCAGGAGGAGGTACGCCAGCGTCGTCCTGATGGACAGGGGGGCAGCGGACTGGAGGGCCCCCGCATACGTCCTCGAGGCCCTCATACCGAGGGACATGCCCCCCGGGACTTACGACCTGAGGCTGGAGGTCGACGTCGAGTACGGCGGGGTGAGGGAGCGCGGGGAGTCCGTCCTGTTCGGGGTCAGGGTGTGGTGAGGCCGAGCGGCGGCTAGAGGCTCTCTCCTACGGCCTCGTTCAGCAGTTGCAGCACCAGCAGCGCGCCCTTCAGTAGCAGCAGCTCCAGCCTGACCCAGTCAGCGTGGCTCAGCCTGTCGGCGAAGAGGTCGAGCGCTGAGTCCACCGAGGCCCTCACGGCCGCGGCCAGGTACGGGTTGTTCTCCTCGAGCCACTCCAAGTCCTCCTTAACGAGCCTCTCGGCGCCCTCAGGGTCGTGCTCCAGGAAGCCGGCGAACGCTGAGACCTCCGACAGCACCCTGCCAGTCGCACGGCTCGAGACCCTGGGCAGCCTGCCGTACCTGGCGCTCGGGGACGACACGCCTACCCCCAGTAGTGGTAGGAGGCAGCGGCACATATCCGCAGCGCTCTCAGCGGCTAGGCCCACGCGTGCGAAGTGCGAGTCCCGCCTCAAGTGAGGTAGGCAAGCATGCAAGCGCCGGCCCGCTAACTCGTAGTGGGGGTGGCGGCCGCGGGTTGGAGGGGCCTCTGCCTGCTCCTGCTCGAGGCGCTGGTCCTAGCGTGGGGTCTCGCCTCTTCACTCACCGTAGCCGCTGGCGCTGAGCGGCCCGGCTCAGCCTCATGCACGCGCCCCAATAGCCTGAGAGAGCCCTCCACTACTGGTCGCAAGGAGTTGCAGCTCAGACGAAACCCTATTATAGCCGTGCTAGGAGAGTTCTGCGGGGCGGCCAATGGTTCTTGAGACGGCAAAGGAGATCCTTGGTTACGCTAAGGAGGAGCTGGAGAGAGCCCCGAGGCTCGGCGACATCCTCCTGTACCGCAATGCTGCCGACAAGGCCTTCCTAGCCTTAGTAGTCGCCGTGAACGCTTATGTCGAGGCCAAGGAGGGCATAGTGCCCAAGTCGCACTCGGATATGAGGAGAGTGCTGCGCAGGATGGGGAGGGAGGACCTGAGAGCCCTGTATAGCGACCTCGTGAGGACGCTTCACGAGGAGGCCCTCCACGAGGGGGTCTTTCAGCCTGACGAGGTAGAGTACGCAGTGAGGAAGGTCGAGGAGGTAATTCGAGCCTAGAGAGCGAGGTGGAGCGCGCCTCGCAGTCCAAGCGAGCTGGGTGATCGGTGAGCGCGAGACCTCAGGCGCTCTGGCTACTGCCCCTCTTCAGGTACCTCCTCTCAATCGCCTCCAGCTCCCTAGCCACGTCTCCATCCACAACTGGCTCTGGCGGGTACTCCTCGCGCAGCACCTCCTCCACCCTCTCCCGCGCCCTCCGCAGGATGTCCTTGCCCCCGAGCTCCGCCCACTGCCCCCACGGCCTCCTCTCGAAGAGCACCGGGTACCAGACCTCGCTCCTCACGCGCCTTAGCGTGTGCCTGTGCCCCAAGAACGTGCCGCCGACCCCGACGCTCCTTATGACGTCTAGCGCCAGCGCCTCCTCGTCCACCTCGAAGCCCTCCAGGATCCTGTTAATGGCGCTCACCCACTCGTCGTCTATGACTAGCTGCTCCCAGCTGGCCCCCTGGTCCGCCCCGACTATCCCCTGCGACCCCACCCACTCAGCGCCAGCCGCCACCGCGAGCGCCGCCCCAAGGGCCTTCTCGAAGCCGCACTGGAAGTCGGGCACTAGCGAGTCTGAGAGGCCCACGTTGCAGAAGCAGGGCAGGCCCAAGCTCCTGGCGACCTGCACGCCCGCCAGGCTGGCCAGCACGTTCTCGGGGGCGCCGAAGGAGCAGAGGGCGGTCCTCTGGTCGAACACGTGGACGGAGGTTGAGAACGACACGGGGGACTCGGGGCTCATGAGGTGAGTCAAGACTATCCCCGCCAGCACCTCAGCAGTCATGAGGCACAGCGAGCCGGCGACGCTCATCGGGCCAGTGGCCCCCATCATGACCATCGAGCCGGTCGCGCTGACCGGGAGGCCGTGCTCGGCCATCACCTTCATTATCTCTATCGCGTGGCGCGAGAGCTGGAGGGGGCTCGTCGGCTCAGCGCTGTACCCGACGACTTTCCTCCTCCTAAGCTCATCCTCGCCGCCTACAGCGACCTTGGCCATCTCAATGACGCACCTCGCGCTCTCCGGCGAGTAGATCCAGGCAGAGCACGGCTTCCTCGAGTACGTGAAGAGGAGCCTGTAGCCCCTCACGTCGGCGGCCCAGATCGGGACGTCCGATGGTATGACGAACGGGGTGACCACCGATATGTTCTCGAGCGCATTGCCGAGCGCTATCGACTTCACGCAGTCCTCACTGACGCCAGGCCTCCTCTCCGTCTTAGTGTAGTCGACCAGGTACACCTCGGAGCCCATCGCGACCTTGAGCCTCCCGTCGCCCACGCTGACCCTGCCCTCAGGCCCCTCCACGGCGTAAGCCTTGGGAGCCCTCTTCACGGCCTCTAGGACCAGCTCCCTCGGCAGCCTCGCCACCCCCCTCTTGAAGTCGACGTCAGCCCCAGCTCCGCTTAGGAGCCCCAGGGCCTCGGGGTGCTTGTAAGAGAACCCGACGGTCTCCAGCACCTCGAGGGCTCCGTCCACTATCGCCTGGACGCTCTCCCTAGGCAGGAGCTCAAGCCTAGCGTAGAACGCCCCTAGGGGCACGTGCTACACCCCCTGCCTGCTACCCGCGCGGTGGTAAAAGCGCTAACGGTTGAGCAGCGCCTCCGAGAGGGAGCGCTAGCTCACAGGCTCCTCCTCTCCCTCCTGCCCAGCTCGTCCCTGAAGCACCAGGTGCCGTCCCCGAAGTCCAGCAGGACCACTCTCAGCCTCCCCAGCAGCTTGTCGTTTAGGAGCACGTACCTAGCTCCTGGGGCCACTACGGCGGCGCTGGTGACGGGCCCCTCGACTCTATCGCTGGCCAAGACGTAGACCCTGACTGAGCCCCCGTACCTGAGGAGCGAGACCTCCCTGCCGTCTCCCGTCACCTTGGTGCGAGCCTCGGGCTCTGCGACCTCGTGAAGCCTGAGGCGCTCAGCCACGCTAAGGGGCAGCAGGACCTCCGGCTCGAGCCCCGCGAACCCGCTACTGGCTATGGCCACCACGTCCACGGACCTCAAACCGTCGACTCTCTCTATCCTTACCCTCAGCCTCAGCACGCTCAGCGACCTCCAGGTCGATGAGCGTCAGGAGTAGCTCCTCGCCCTCGATCAGGGTCAGCAGGGCCTCCTCCAACTTAGCCCCCGTAGAGGTAGTGCGATAGGCTGATATTAACCTACCCATGCTACCCGGGCGCCTGGCGTCGACTGAGGGTCGCTGGGAGTGGGCGCAGAGCTTCTCCAGCACACCTCCCCCTAAGGCGGTGCAGGTCGCGATGGCCCCTCGGCACCGACTAGCCGATGGATGTACGTGTGCTCAGCTAGCTTGCCGTCACCACGGTGTTGTCAGCTGAGGCATTCATCAGCGCCGCTGCCGTAGCCTCTCGGGACGGGAGGGTGGCACGCGTCTACGTGGTCAACAGGCAGGGGAGGAGCCGTTCGAGTGTGAGGTCTCGCTGAGGGGCTTCCAGCCGCTGTCGGTTGAGTGGCCGAGGCCCCCAGCGGCTCAATCGACGACCGAAGCGCTCCCGACGATCCGGCAGGGTTTAAGTGGGAGTTGGCGACGGAGCCAGGCGACCCGCGCCACCCCGCCCCATTCCGTCGACGTACTCGCGCCGGGGCAGCGCGGCTCCCGCACTCACTAATGTCGGGGTCAGCTCTGAGTCAGGCAACCCGACGGCGGCTGTGACCCACGGAGTGCCTACACGTCGATCCTGCGGCGGTGGGCGCGCGCTAAGCCTATGGTCTGGGGAGCCTCAAGGCTTAACGGCCAAGCCTAGCTTGACCGCGACTTCTCTCTGCCTAGCGTCTAGGGTGAGCAGCGGTAAGCTCTTCTCGGAGGCCAGCGCTAAGTAGAGGGCGTCGTACAGGGGAATGCCCCAGGACATGGAGATCTCGAGCGCGGGCTCCACGTAACTTAGCTCAGGCTCGAGCATGATGTTCTTCCCGAGCATTCTCCTCAGCAGGTCGTACGCCCTGCGCGCCTCCTCCCTGCTCAGGAACCCCCTTAAGCACGCTGCCCTCCATATGGCGTTCGCCACCTCCTTGACTACGTGGTCCAGGGACACGGCGTAGACCAGGTGCTTGCCCAGAGCCTCCCAGCCCTCCTCCCTGAGAACGAACGCGGCTAGCGCGGAGGCGTCAACCACTATCACGGTCCTCCCTCACCGACCCAGCTGAGAAGCCTTTGGGGACGCTCCAGGTCGCGCTGCTTAGCTCCTTCATGACGGCCTCAAAGTTCTCCCTGGCCTCGAGCTCCCTTAGCTTCTCCTCAACGAATCTCCTGAGCTCCTCGCTCCAATTGACGACGCCCTTGTACCTCATCATCTTCTCCTTGATCTCCCTCTTGACCTTAAAGCTCACAACCTCGCTCATGGTGTACAGATGGTATACCTTAGGGTAATATATTAGGTTTACCGCGGCGTACCGTTTCCGGCTAGTGACACGTCGGTGGGAGTCTGCGCCCCTCTGGCCTGGTCGGACTTAAAGCTTAGGTCTGGCTGCTCAAGGCGTGTGAGGAGTCTCGCGTTGGGCGGGCTACCATTCCTGCGGGGAGAATGCCATTTCATGAATCATCTCTGTCTCGCAGCTCCTCGCCCCTACCCAACCCTCGTAGGCCTGATGCCCCCGACCTCAGCTGCTCAGCGAACCTCCTCCCCAGCGCCGACTGGGATCCCCTGCTGAAGCACCACCCCGCCTCGCAGGGCGTCGAGCATCGTCACGCCTCCGCTCTCGAACGCCTCCTCGACTCCTCGCCCCGTGTAGGCGAACAGGCCGACGGGACCTTCGACTGTGTGGGAGCGCCCCGGAGCTCTGCCGATGGACTCGTCGCGGCTCGCCGCGCCACTATTAAGTCAGCTAGGGCGCGACAGTTAACGTGAGGGACCGGCATGGGCTCAGCGCGCAGCGAGATAGTCTACAGGCCCATAGGCGTGATAAGGACGCCGTTCAAGGACGTGAGAGGCGTGCCCATTCAGCCGACAGCGGCTGAGGGCGTCAGAGGGGTCGTCGAGGTGTACCCGGAGTACGCCGACGGCCTGAAGGACCTAGAGGGCTTCTCCCACGTGATCCTCATATACCACTTCCACCTGGTCAGGGGGTACAGGCTCCTGGTGGTTCCTTACCTGGACAGCGCGGCTAGGGGCGTCTTCGCGACGAGGGCTCCCGCCAGGCCAAACCCAATTGGCATATCGGTCGTCAGGCTCGTCAGGGTCGAGGGGAACTTGCTCCACGTCGAGGACGTCGACATAGTCGACGGGACGCCGCTCCTCGACATCAAGCCGTACGTCCCGCAGTTCGACTGCAGGCCTCAGGCGAGGATAGGCTGGCTGGCGGGCAGGATAGGGGGGCTGCGAGCGGCTAGGGACGATGGCAGGTTCGTCGGGCGCGGCTAGCTTAAGCGGCTCACCCCAGCTTGAGGGCCGGGGCTCGCGCCAGCCAGAGGCGGGTCAGCGACAATGCTAAGCCCAGCCCCGAGAACGCGGACGCGACCGCGAGCAGGTACCCGTAGCCCAGCGTCACGCTGGCTGAGAGAAGCCACGTGGCGATGGAGCCGCCGAGGTACCCCAGGGCGTCCACGAGGCCTGAGGCCGCTGGCACCGCGCTCTGAGGCAGGGCCTCAGCTGGCGTCGTGAAGTACATCCACTCCGACAGGCTGAGGGCGACGAGGCACAGGGCGACTAAGGCAGGGCTCGGCCCCAGCGCAGCGCCCGCAGTTAGCGCGGCCAGCGACAGCGCGAACGACGTCGTTATCAGCGCCCAGGGGCTAGCGGCGCGCCTGGCCACGACCGCGCCGACCACTTCAGAGGCAGCCATGGCCGCCGACACTAGCCCGCACGCGGCGGCCGCGGAGGGCGGCGCCACTCCCTCTAGCTCGACCAGCAGGGACGGGAGCCAGCTCAGGAGCCCCCTCACCAGGGCGTAGCAGGAGAAGTAGGCGAGCCCCAGCATCCACACGTCCAAGCTCCTCAGCGCGTCGCGCGCCCCCCTCCAGCCAGCGCGGCCGCCGCTGGCACAGGCCCTGGCGTGGGTGGGGAGGAATAGCAGCGCGGCCGCCGCCATGAGCGCGGCTGACGTAGGGAAGAACAGGGGCCAGTCGGCAAACCTCATGAACGCGCTGGCAGCTCCGAACACTAACGTGGGGGCTAGGGCAGCGGCTGTCAGCATTGAGCCGACTAAGTAATACGCGCGCCCCTTCCTCGACGCTGCCAGCTGAGTCAGGGAGGGCCAGGCTAAGCCCTGAGCCAGCCCGTTAACCAGTAAGAGCTGGGGCAGGCAGCGCCCTCTAGCTAGGGCGAGGGTGGCGTTGACGGCGGCCGTGAGGGAGGAGCTCAATGCTAGCACTCGCGCTGCCCCGAGGGCTGGCACTACTAGCCCGGCCGCCACGAGTGATGCGAGGTACCCAGCGTACATCAGGGAGATCGAGGCGCCCAGCTCGCCGTAGCCGACTCCCCACTCGCGGGCCATCAACGGCGCCATCGGCAGTACGCTGTACCTGCACAGGTAGAAGGCCGCGTAGAAGGCTGAGAACGCGACAGCTTCGCCGAGCCGCCTCGAGCTCTCGGAGCGCAAGCGCACCTCCCCAGCCCAGCCCGCTAGCCCCACGGGCCTGCTGAGGGCTAGGCCCCGTACGACGCTACCACGTGGAGCCCGAGCTCCCTCGCGCGCCTCCTCGCCGAGGGGTGGACTAGGTAGCCGAACAGGACCCCGACGACCCTGACCCCCAGGTCCTCAGACGCGGGGGCGTATACCCTCTCGTAAAACCTCCTCACGTCTGACTCGCTGATCCTAGACTTGACCTCGCCGACCACGACCACCCTCTCGCCCCTCAGCCTGCCCTCGCCGTAGAGGTCCACCTCCACCTCCCTCCCCCCTATGGTGATGAACTCCCTCCTCAGCTCGTCGACCTCCACTCCCAGGTTCTTGTGAAGCCACCCCGGCAGGACGACCCTGGCGATGTCCTCGAGGCCGAACCCCACGGCGTCGCTCAGCCTGCCGACCTCCACCCTGAGGCTGTCTAGGGCGGCTATGAGCTTCTCGAGCCTCTCCTCAGTCCTCCTCTGAGCCTCCGCTAGCTCCTCCACCCTCTCAGCCAGCCTCTCGAGCCTCTCCTCAGTCCTGCGCTGAGCCTCGGCCAATTTAGCTATGGACTCTCTCAGCCTCTCGTACTCCTCCCTGGCGACCTTTATGTCCCTGACCCTGTCGTCCACTATCCTGACTATCAGGTCGTAGAGCTCTGGGGTCAGCGCCAACTGAGGCCACCGGATGGGTAATTGGCGGAGTGAATATAAAGGTCGCGGCTCCCCTCGCCTTTGTTTAAATCACAAAGTTTATATATCATATGATACAAAAATAGCGTGATGTCAAGAGAAGCAGATAGCCTGGCGGAAGAGCTGATCGCGAGGGCTTACGAGGAGGCGGCTTACTACGGCTCGCTCCTCAGGAGGAGGAAGGTCCCAGAGGTTGACGAGAAGGTCGCTGAGCTCATCCTCAAGCACCTGATGTTCAACAGCGCCAGGCCAAGCGAGTGCACTCTCAGGGCCATCGAGAGGCGCCTCGGGATACCCTACTCTCGCGTGAGGAGGGTCGTGAGGAGGCTCGTCGAGGAGGGGGTCTTGGAGGAGGTGGCCCTCGGCAGATCCCACATGCTCAGGGTGGCCGACCTCGAGAGGGCGTTCATCAAGGGCTACCTGAGGCCCTCCAGCGAGGAGATGCTGACCTACGTGATACTTTCGATCCCCCCGCTCTGCAGGGTCGAGGGCTACACCCCGACCGAGCAGCTCCTGAGGTCCATGCCCAAGGTCCCCCTGACGCTGCCCCAGCTGAGCGACCTCCTCGAGGTGGCCTTCCTGGTCCAGCTCGTGTCGTACGCCTACGCGTCTCTGGTGGTGATAAGATCCGTAGAAGAGCGCCTGAGGGCCTGCAGCGAGGGCGAGGCGGAGAGGCTGAAGGAGAGGCTGAGGAGGGCCAAGGCCAACCTCGAGGAGGTCGCCGGGTACCTGAGGAGGTCGAAGTACGGGCATCTCGCCGACGAGCTCCTCAGCCCCCAGAGGGTGGAGAGGACGCTGTCCATAATTAGGGAGTACGGGATGGAGGACGCCGTCGCTCGCGTCGGCGGGAGGCTCCTCAACCTGCCGTTCGTGCGCCTCACCATGCTGCCCACGCCCCTCGAGCTCCACCTGTCCAGGAGGCGCATAGAGGAGGGCGGCCTGAGGGGCGCTGAGCCGCTCGCCCACATCCCCTACGCGCTGCCTGGCGTGGTGGGGGCGCTGTGCGCCCTCCTCCTGCTGAGGTCTGAGCGCAGGCCGAGTGACGTAGTCGACTCGTGGAGGGAGGTCACGAGGACCCTGCTGAGGCTGTACATAGAGTTCCTCAAGCCCGTATGCCGCAAGCTTGAGGAGAGCGGACTTGAAGGCTTGATGGGGAGCGAGCCCAGGGGCTACTGGTGCCCTCAGCAGCTCATGTTCGAGTCAATAGCGCTAAGATATACTGTGCTCTCCGCGATCTCGATCGGTGTGGAGGAGGAGCTAGTGGAGGAGGGGGCTAGAGTTGCCCTCGCCCTAGAGAGGGCGGCGCTATTTGGGTACAGGGGCGCAGAGCGGGAGGGCTGCGACTTGTTCACATGGGCTAAGAGACTCAGGGGTGAGGAGCGCGAAGCGAGCGGCTCTTAATGCTCAGCGAGTGCGGCCCAGCGGGACCTAGGCCCTGAAGTCAGAGGCTGCGCAATTGCATAGAACTTCTTTACGGTGACCTCCTACAGGCGGCAGTCATTGCTGCGAGATCGTAGCTAAGAGCCCACGCGACGGCCTTAGCCACGTCCCCTAGGTCGCTCTCATCAAAACCGCGTTAGCTGACTCGATGGCCGCTCAGGGGGTTCCCGCACCAATCACCACACCGACGTCGGCCTTGGTGAGAGTAGGCGGCCGCTTACCCTGTCTCCGGTAACCACCACGTGTCCCTCGCTCTGAAGCTACAACTACCCTGACCCTGCCCTCCGAGCCAGCTTGGCGGGATGCTCGTCAACGCTCGGCTCTTTAGCGACCTCCTCGGCCACCCCCCTAGCGTCGCCCCGCTAGCATGACGACCCTGAGCCCCAACCTCCCTAGCTCGCCCACTGCCTCAAGTGCCCCCCTCCCGCCACATTCTTAAAAACGTTCACCCTCTCGCAGGAGCCTCGGCCTACGCACTAAGGCCGCATGGTGGCCCTTAGCCAATTATGGGGCGGCCACGCCCTGCGCTGAGTAAATAAAGTGTTGGGAGATCAGAAAAACCTTGATGCGCTCGCTTATGGCGTCCCTACGAGCCCCGGCAGCTTCGGGAATATTGTTGCCAGCGCTATGTGCCTAGTTCCCGCCACGTACCTCGTCAGCCTCTCCACGCCCAGCCCCCACCCAGAGCTCGGCGGCACCCCCCCTCTCCTAGCGAGGTCGAGGAACCAGCTGTACCTCTCTGGGGGCTCCCCCAGCAGCCTTATCCTCTTGGCCAGCTCGCTGTACCTGTACTCCCTAGCGCCGCCGTCGATGACCTCACCATAGCCCTTGGGCAGTATCAGGTTGAAGTCGAGGTTGTACTTGGGGTCGCTCGGGTCGGGTAAGTAGTAGAACCCCCTGCTCTCAGCGGGAAACCTCACCACCCACACTGGCGAGGCGTAGTACTCGGCTAGGGCCGTCTCCGCCTGCTGGCTCAGCTCCCGACCCCACTTCTCGTCGTAGCCGAGCCTCCTGGCCACCTCCAGCGCTTCGTCGTAGCTCACCCTTGGGAACGGCGGCTCAAACTCCGCGAAGTCCCTGTTCAGGCTCAGCACCAAGTCCTGGTGTTCGTCGAGGAGCTTGCGGCTCACGTATCTCAGCAGTCCCTCGGCAAGCCTAATCACATCATCTAAGGACGCCAAGGCCCACTCCACGTCCAGCTGAGTGAACTCGACCAAGTGCCTGCCGGTCTCGGCGCTCTCCACAGGCTCCTCCCTGATGTTCCTCGCGACGAAGAACACCCTCTCGTACACAGCGGCAGTCGCCTGCTTGTACATTATGACGCTGCTGGTGAGCTCGTACTCCTCGCCGTAGAGCGTCGTCCTCAGCTTCTTAGCCCCGCGTAGCCCCGGGTCGCTCGCCACCGAGACCATCGGCGGGAGTAGCTCTACAAAGCCCCTAGCGTACAGGAACTCCCTAGCATGCCACAGCATGTAGTGCTGCAGCTTGATCACGCTGGACCAGTAAGCGCTCCTAAGGTACCAAGGGCTGTGCTTAACCAGCTCCCTCAGGTCGTCGCTGAGCCTCGTGTACCTCACAGGGGGCTCCTCGGCTGGCCTAAGCAGAACTTCGTAATCTTTTACTGTGAGCCCGCCCCCGCCGTAGAGCCCCCTTATGCGCAGCAGGGTTTCCCTCGGTAGCCTGAGCAGCTCCTCCCCCCTGCCACCGCGAACCGTCAGCTCCCTGAGCCCGCTCGCGTCCCTAAGCACCACCGCTCCTGACCTCTCGTCCTTGTCCGCGAGCCACGCGACGATGGTCGCCTCGACTCCCTCCCTAAGCTCGGACAAGTAGTGCGTTCGGCGGCGCTGTCGCTCAAGGCATATTAAAGATCATCCCTCGGCACCCGGACGCGGCCTTAGGGGGCACTGACTGGCACCTCCTATTTAAGCCTTTCAGGCCTCCCACCCTTTAGAGGGTTGGCAGGCATTAAACGCCCCTAACACCTGTCGACGATAGCTGTGCGCAAGTTCACCGTGAACGTCGCTCAAGGGTAGACTCGCGCCCCTGCTAAGCTCCCGATTATCAGCTCTCATAAGTTAACTATTGACCACACGCGCATGCTTCACGTGCCAGCGAGGGCGCACACTTCCCTGCGGCAGCACCGCCGAGCGCAGCGGGGGGCTAGATTCCGCTCAACTCGATAGGCCTGCTGACGCTCTAGCGAGCCACCATGGCTTCCCACACGCATGGTGGCCTGCGTCGTCAGGCTAATCACTCTCAGAAGTTGAGGTGCCCAGCTCCACCTAACGGGAACAGCTGCCAACTATGCCCTCAGCCGCGAGCAATGAGGGTTCCATGCGCCTCTCGCCACCGCTACTCAACGCGGATCGCGGCGACGCCGATGGGACGTACGCGGGCGGCTCTCACTAGCGCCACCGCGCCCACTAAGACTAGTCAAGGAGGCCTCCCAAGGTCTACAGGATCCCCCAGCACCGAGGGGCGTGAGGGGGCCCTATAGCTCGGCCTTGAGGAGTGCAGCTTCCCTTAGTGCGATCTCCTCTCCGAGTTCCTCGGTCCAATAGGCGTAGGAGAACTTGTAGTTGGCGGCGGCCCCTATCTCTAGCCTCCTATCAACAACTAGCACCCCGAGACGGTAGAGGACGCCCTCCTCCGCTGATATATCATTAACCCTGGACACTATTGCCTCAGCAGCCTCCTGAGCGGAGCACCCCCTGTCGACTAGGTCGAGGGCGGACTTCGCGGCCACTAGCCTTATGGCGATCTCGCCTAGGCCCGTGCAGATCGCGGCGCCGACCCTGTTGTCGGCGTACAGGCCAGCCCCTATGATGGGGGAGTCGCCGACCCTCCCCGGGAACTTGAGCGCCAGGCCGCTCGTCGAGACCCCCGCGGCAAAGTCGCCGTCCTTGAAGACCACTACCCCAGTCGTGTCGTGGCCTCGGCCGCGGAGGAGCTCGTATATCCTGCGGTACAGCGGCAACTCCTCGCCCCTGCTCAGCCTCTCCTCGATCTCACGCAGCCTCCTCAGGTACTCGGCGCGCGCCTCCTCTATCGGCAGCCGCACCTCCCTGAAGCCCAGGAGCCTGGCGAGCTTGAGGGCACCCTCGCCGACTATCATCACGTGCGGCGTCAGCTCCATGACCTTCCTAGCCAGCGATATCGGGTGCTCCACGTTCTTGACGGCTGCGACCGAGCCGCACCTCAGGAGCCTGCCCTCCATGATCGCGGCGTCTAGCTCGACCTCGCCCTCGAAGTTGGGAAGCCCGCCGATCCCGACGCTCCTATTGCTCCTGTCGGCCTCTATAACCTTGATCCCCTCCTCAACGGCGTCTAGGATGCTGCCCCCCTCGAGCAGGGTCGCCCTGGCTCTCTCGACGACCCTCACGCCGAAGTCGTAGTAGGAGGCGACCAGCATCATGGGCACCACCACTTACACGCCGTGCCCGCGCGATATTTTAGCCTTAAGCCGCGCGCCGAGGCGGCAGCGGAACGTGCCTCTCGGCCCGTTAGACCTGCAGCGCCATCGCAGGTGCTTGGTCTCGCTAGGGGGGACTGCGTCCTCGGCTTGGGGCTGCCAGCTAACTTTAAATTTCTAGGAGCAATTAATATATACTAGTAAATTTTAATAGTAAATTGGCCATGGTGAGGGTCAAGGTGACTAGGAACTACCAGGTGACGATCCCCGCTCCCGTCCGCGAGGCGGTTGGCCTCAAAATCGGGGAGTATGTCGAGGTGTACGTCGACGAGGAGGGCAGGATAGTGATGGAGAGAGTGCGCTCCGCGAGGAGGACCCTCAGGCTGGGCAGGAGGCTGACTCCAGAGGAGATCGAGGAGATCATTAAGAGGGGGCTGAGGCGCAGCCTATGAGCGCCGTCCTGGACACCAACGCGCTGATCTACGACACATTTGAGGACTCCGTGTTCCACGAGGAGGCCAGGAGCCTCCTGGACGAGCTCGAGCGCTGGGTCGTGCCAGCCATAGTCGTGTACGAGTACGTCTGGGCGCTCAAAGAGCTGGGGGTTGCCGTCGACGACGTCGCATACAAGGTCAGGGAGTACGTCTGCAGCCCGAAGGCGGAGCTAGTCTTCGAGGGGGCGGCTGGCCTCCTAGCCGCGCTGTCGATGGTCAAGCGCGAGCGGCTGAGCCTAGCTAGGTTTAACGACAAGGTAGTGTTAGTGGTGGCCAGGCAGCGGAAGTGCCCGCTCCTCACATTCGACAGGAGGATGAGGGCACAGGCCGTTAGGCTCGGCGTGAGCCTGCTGCCCGAGCGCTACCCAGCCACGCGCTGAGGCGCGGCCTCGGGACCGGTGCAGGTGCGCCGACCCTGAGCCCCGCTGAGGTGCGAGTTATCGCTCTTCACCCCTGAGTGCCGACGCCACTTCGTAGAGGCGCCGCGCCAGCCTCCTCGCGTCGCTAACGGCTCTCGCGTCAGACAGCGCCTCACCGGCCTCGTAAGCCCTGCACGAGACCCCCCTGTGGCAGAGCACCATCTCGTGCTTGAGCATGAATGAGTGTATCGCGGCTAGGGCTAGCTCGAGTCCGTAGCCCCTGCCGACCACTACGCCGCCGCCGACCTTGTCCCTCAGCCTGCCCCGCAGGCACCACGTCCGGTCGATGAACGCCTTGGTGCACGCCGAGACGTTGTTGAAGTACACGGGGCTGGCGACGACCAGTATGTCCGCCGACAGCAGCTTCGGCGTGATCACGCGCGCCATGTCGTCGTCGATGCTGCACCTGCCCGTCTCGACGCAGGTGCGGCAGCTGGTGCACGGCCTGACGTCCATCCTGCAGACGTTCACCACCTCGACCTCGGCGCCAAGCGCCCTCAGCTCGCCCATCACCACCCCCAGGATCAGCTCGGTGTTCCCGCCAGCCCTGGGGCTCCCGCAGACGCCCAGCGCCCTCACGCTCCCACCGGGCGCATATCGCCGCACCTGACTCAAATGCAGTGCCGTCGAGCAGCGCTTGAGGCTCGGGGTGGGGCCTCGGGCTCAGAGGCCAGCGGCGGGTCAGCAAATCCTCGCCCAGTACCTCTCAGCGTCCCTCAGGACCACGCTCCTGCTCCTCGCCCTCTCGAACTCCTCAGGCGTGTACAGCAGCAGCTCCACTGAGACGTCGGGGGGCAGTAGGGCCCTGACGAGCGCGTACCTCCTGCCGACGTCCATCCCCTCGAAGGCCCTGCTGACCACGACTATGTCGAGGTCGCTGTCGTGGAGCCAGTCGCCCCGCGCGTAGCTGCCGAAGAGGTACGCCTCAGCGTCGGGCAGCGCGGCCCTCAGCTTGGACGCGAAGTCCCTAAGCGCCCTCTTAATCCTCTCCGGCACCTCCAGCTCGCTCAAGTCCCGCAAGTCGGCCCACCTCCCGCACGACCCTCTCAGCGGCCCTCAGCAGCCTCTCAGCCGTGCCCCTCTCTATGCTCTCCCACGGCCTCTCCATGCCCGCGTTCGGATACCTGGCCACCGTGTAGTACGGCGATAGCTCGGCCACGCTCCTCCTCAGGTCCTCCGGCAGCTCCACGCCGACCTCCCTCACCAGCCTGACCAGGTCGTGGGTCCGCGGCGGCAGGGCGCGCTTGAGGGCTATGTAGGCGGCCTTGAGGGCCTTCTCCACGGCCTGGTGGGCGGCGAACAGGCACCAATTGTACCTGCCCTCCCGCAGGGCCGACCTAGCCTCCTCGAGGTCCACCAGCGAGCCCTCGTACCAGTCCAGCGCCTCCCTGCGCACGGCCACGGTGTAATGACGCCGCCCCCAGTGAAAAAGGTTCCCCGGGCGGCTAGCGCTAGGGCGCCAACGCGCTTATGTCTGGTCGGGGAGGTGGCGGGCTGGCTGGGACGTACTACGGGTTCAGCCAGATGTTGGGGGAGTGGGTTCAGCGCCTGGCCAGGGTAGGCGACATACTGGAGCTCGTAGAGAGGTTCTACAGCGCGATGAAGGTGAAGGCCCAGCAGCGCCCCGCGGCGATCATGCCCCGCGGAGAACCTAGCGTCACGGATCCCACACGGTCTCACGCACGGCGCGGGAGCTCGCGCTCCGAGGAAGGCGATGCTTCCCAGAAAAAGCCGAGTGAGGCAGGGCCAGCGCCTAGCCTTGGGGTAAACTTACCAGGCGCTGTCTGGTGCCATAGCCGCACTGAGTGAGGTCTGCTAGGTGCTTCAGGCTCCTAGGAACTCAGCAACCCTGACCCTGCCGCTGCCACTGGGCGCGTAGGCCACTCTGAGGGCCAGCACCTCGTCCGCCACGCTTAGCTTGAGCAGCCTGCTCCTGGGCACCTCCCATGAGTCGTACTCCTCCCAGCCGCTGCTGAGGGTGTAGGCCTCGAGCCTCAGCGTGCCAGGCGCGTCCGCCTCGAAGTACACCGTCTTCCTCCTGAGGTCGTAGGCTGGCACCGGGTGGCTGACGACCTCGCCGCTCACCGTGGCGCCCGCGAGCCTCTCGCCGCTGCCAGCCACGTAGAGGGGCGTGGCGAGCTTAGCCTCCGGGTCTCCCGGCAGAACCCTGAGGCCCCACGGGTGGAGGTCCTCCCACACGTACTCGTCCTCGGGGCACCCGTCTATGTCCAGGAGCACGGCTAGGCACGTCGACGGCCTGACGGGGGCTATGGCGACGGCGTAGGGCGGGCCGCTCGCGACGACCCCGCCGCCCTCGACGCTGTCGGGGTAGATGACGAAGCACCTCGGGACGCCGTCTATCGACCAGACGGCCATCGACCTGTGCACCCTGATGGAGTAGACGTGCCTGCTCTCGGCGTAGTCTGAGGGGAAGCCGGGCAGCTCCACGCAGAGGGGCTTGGGGAAGGCGCCAGCGCACGCCGACAGAGTCCCTGGCCTCCCGGGCACGAACCTGAAGTGTATGACCCCGCCGCCGAAGAGGTCCTCGATCTCGAAGCCAAACCAGAGCGTGGGCCCCCTCTCCCACGCTGGCAGCCTCGCGTTGAGCTCGAAGAAGCCGTAGGGGAAGACCTCGCGCGACCTCAGCGACACCGTCGCGAAGCCCTTGGGCTTCACGTACCTGGCCACTGAGAACTCTGTGTACCTCCTCTCGTACTCGTCGTACTGCCAGTACTTCGACGCCTTGTCGGGGTGGAACTCCTCGTCGTGCTCGCCACCGATCACGCGCCTGGTCCAGCAGTAGAAGAGCGCGTCGACGCCCTCCTCCAGGAACCGCGCCAGCCTTATCGTCATGCTTCGTAAGGTCGAGGACAACGGATATATGGCTTGCTCCTCAGGTGGGCCCTGCGCTTGAGCACGTGTAGGATTAGCGCAGCGCCTAGCGCCCCCGCGCAGGCGAGCGCGGTACTTAGCCGCTGGCCCGTTAGCCCCTCGGGGGCCCCGCTAGCCGTCGCTGGGGCCATCGCTATCTTCAGCTCGCCAGGCTTAGCCCCCCTGACCACTAAGCGCAGGACCCTCGACTTTTCGTCAAACGAGAGCTCCACTACGCCGCTAGAGGCGCTGAGGGAGTAGCCACTCGGGAAGTTGGGGTAATGTCTCCTCGGCACGTACACTTCCGCTACGACTGTGCCGCCTGAGCTGGTGAGGAGCGTGGCCTCAAACACTTTGGCCTCCAAGTCGAACCTCGTTCTGAGCACGGGCGCGGTTGACCTCCTCACGTAAGGCCTGTCTAGCACTGACACTATGTGCTCCTTCTCGCTGCCGTCCCTGCGCAGTAGGCCGAAGCCGCCTTCGTCCCTCCAGTACGTCCACCACGCGTAGCCCAGGCCGTGCTCGTCGAAGAACCTCACGGCGTCCCTGACCCAGTCCCGCGCCCTGTAAGCCGCGCTCCCAACGCCAAACTCGCCCACCCAGAGCGGCACGCCCCTGTCCTCAGCTAGCTGAACGGCCATCTCGACGGCTCTCCTGAGGTCGTCTGGCCCAACTCTCTCGTACCCCGTCCTGCCGTCCCACGTGCCCCCGACGTAGTAGTGAACGGTGAGCACCACGTTCGGCCCACTAATTCGGGGGGCGGCGTTAAGGTTCCCGCCCCACACCGGCATGTACATCACTATGTGCCTGCTGTCGACCCTCCTGATCTCGCTAATCACGTACTCGTAGAACTCCTCGACCAGCCTGAGGAACTCGCTCTTGGGCACTAGGTCGTACTTCGGCACGGGCTCGTTGAGTATGTCGTAAGCGGCGATGGCTGGCTCGTTCCTGTACCTCTCGGCTAGGAGCCTCCAGACCCCCGCAAATCTCTCCCACAGGGTCCTATTGGTGAAGAACGCGACGGAGGCCTCAGCGTAGCTCTTAGCGCCCGGCACTAGCCAGTCGGGCATCCCGCAGCCGCCGTACCTACGGCTCCACCTCCACTGGTGCATGTCCAGTACCACGTAGAGCCCGTGCCTCTTGGCCCACCCGACGACTTGGTCGAGGTGCTTTAGGTAGTTCTCGTCTATGACGCCGGGCTTGGGCTCTATATAGGCCCACCCTATCGGCACCCTCACGACGTTGAAGCCCCACGAGGCCATTCGCTCGAAGTCTGCCTCAGAGTGCCTCAGCCAGCCGAACTCCATGCCCATGTAGTTAGCGCCTCTGAGGACGACGTAGTAGCCCTCGCTGTCGACTACGCGCCCATCCCTCACGCCGAGCCACGGGAGGCCATCACCGCCTCTCGCTGCGCTATGGCGAGACCACTGGGTGGGGGTCGCGCTGGCTGCGAGGAGCGCTAGGAGCCCCACTGTTGCTGTCAGCCGCCGAGCTAGGGCCAGCCTCATGTGGCCTGAGTGAAGCGTGCGCTATTAGAGCTTAACCCTCGAGCCAGAATTCATTTTCAGACGACCCCAGGTGCACGACCCATGCGGGTCGTGCACCTGGGGTCGCGTAGGCAGCTCTTCATGGCATGGGCTACTCGCTGGTCGAGCGGCGAGGGGGCTAGGATGGTGGTCAGCAGGCCTCGCCTCACGGGGGAGGGGTCACTGTGCCGATGGGCTGTGGGAGGGGCGCGGGTCGGGCCGTACAACAGCGTGCTGGAGGGCAGCGGCCCATGCAGGATGTGACACGACGCGATAGCGAGCGACGGGAGCAGGTGGCTGTGCTACGCTGAGCCTGAGGACGAGGTCGCTGAGAGAAGCCGGAGCTGGGGGTGGCGCTCTTCGAGGGCGCAAGCGGTATGAACATAGCGTTCCCCCCGGAGAGAGCGCCCTTCGAGCCTGGCTGCGTCTTCATTGATGTGAACCCAAAGTGTCCGAGGAGTGAGAGGTACAAGATGGTGTGCAGCTACGAGCCGCCCGGCGGCGAGAGAGGTGCGTGGGTCTTCGCCTCCCCCAATGGCATCGACTGGGAGCCCATCAGCGACAGGTCGTCATTCGGGCCCAGCGACGCCAACAACGCCTGCCTCTACGACGGGAGGATCGGGAGGCCAGTTCGACGACCTGAGGGGCTGGGGGCAAGAGGTCGAGGTCCTCTCATATGGCGAGGACTGGAGTGGGCTGGACGGGGAGCTCTTCAGCGAGACGGACCTCTACAACTCGTCCGCGGTCAAGCACCTGCTGGCCGACGACGCGTGCTTCACGTTCCCGTCCGCCTGCTACCGCTACGGGCCCGGGGTGGCAGGTTCGTGGGGTCGGCACACCCGGAGGACGAGGGAGCTGTGGACATATAGCTGGCCGTGGCCGCGGTGGAGCGCGCTGGCTGAGGCTGGATAGGAGGCCCTCCGTACCCCTCGGCGAGACCGGGGAGTGGATGGGCGGCCCCCTCTACATGAGCTACGGCATGAATGACATCGGAGGGCAGGTTCAAAGGCGTGGTAAGCAGGGCTGCGCTCAGGCTCGACGGCCTCACCTCGATCGACGCTGGCTACGAGGGCGGCGAGTTCGTCGCGCTCCCCAATTGCGTTCGAGGGCTCGCGCCTCGTCCTAAACGTCGAGACCAGCGCTGGCGGGCACGTGAGGGTGGGCTTCCTGGAGCTCAATAGCGGCCTGATCATGGATCGCTCGATTAGCGGCTGCGGCCCGGTGAACGGCAACTGCCTAAGCATGGTCGCGACGTGGCGCGCGAGGGCGACGTCTCGGAGCCCTCAGGAGGGCCCGTCAGGCTGCACTTCAAGATGAGGGACGCCAAGCTCTACTCGCTCCAGCCACCGCTGAGTGAGGGAGCGAGCTTTTTATGCCCGCTGGGGGCATCTTAAACGAGAGCCTTGCCGACGCTAGCAGTCCCAGAGGAAATCCTCAAGCTCCTCAGGGTAAGGGCTGAGGAGCGCGGCATGACGGTGGACGAGCTCGTGGTTGAGGTGGCGACTGAGGGGCTGGACCCAGAGAGCAGGGCTCGGGAGTGCGCCAGGGCGGCAAGGTGGCTCTTAGCGCAGGCGCGCGGCGAGCTAGAGAGGGGGGACCTCAGGCAGGCTAGCGAGAAGATATGGGGGGCGGCAGCCCTAGCAGTGAAGGCGCACGCTTACGCGGCAGAGGGTAGGAGGCTAGCCAGCCACGGGGAGCTGTGGGAGTACAAGTCAAAGTTGGCTGGGAGGCTGGGCGCGTGGGTCCACGACTCGTGGAGCGCCGCCGTGAGCATGCACGTCAACTTCTACGAGGGGTGGGCGGACGCAGCGAGCGTTAGGGCGGCCCTGAGCAGAGTCGAGAGGCTAGTTGAGTCCGTGGCCAGGGAGCTGGCTGGCGCTGAGCAGCCTGGCGCTACGTCCAGGTAGCCCCGCTGCTCAAGGGTTTTTATGGCTGGTGAGCGATTTGCTTAAGGGAGTAGTAATGAAGGTCGAGGACGCGTTAAGGGAGGCTCACATGCCCCACGACGTGGTCGAGTACTATAGGGCCCGCGGCAGGCTCGGGGAGGAAATCACCCCGCCCAGCGATGAGGTGGTGAGACGTCTGGTGGAGCTGCTTAAGTGCCTCGCTAACCCGACCAGGCTCAAGCTCGTGGCCCTCCTCAAGAGGCCCCACTGCGTGTGCGTCCTCTCCAGCGCTCTAGGTCTCGACATGACGCTGACCTCGCACCACCTAGCGAGGCTGAGGGGGTGCG
>CAZCFI010000024.1:0-24449 GCA_964497915.1 uncultured Thermoproteales archaeon | reverse complement strand
ACTCCCTGACAACGTTGTCAGGGAGTTCGTAGGCGTTAGGAAGCCAGTCGAGGTCGAGGTGCCATACCTAGGCAAGGTACCGCTGGTGCTAGACCCGGAGAACCCCATAACCCTGGGCCCGCTAGACCTATACGACTACTACTTCGAGCACAAGATGCAGCAGCAGGAGGCTATTGAGAGCTCGAGGGAGGTGATAAAGCAGGTTAACGAGGAGTACGCCAAGATAAGCGGCAGGAAGTACGGCGACGGCTTCATAGACGCCTACGGGCTTGAGGACGCCGACGTGGCCATAGTCGTGCTGGGCTCGACGGCTGGCACTGTCAGGCACGTGGCCAAGCAGATGAGGAAGGAGGGCGCCAAGGTGGGGATGGTCAGGCTGAGGACCTTCAGGCCCTTCCCGTACGAGGAGCTGGCCGAGGCGCTCAAGGGCGTGGAGGTGGTGGGAGTCATGGACAGGTCCATGTCGTTCGGCGGCTACGGAGGGCCGGTGTTCGTCGAGCTCCGCGCCGCCTTCTACGACCTGCCGGAGAGGCCGATAGTGCTGGACTACGTCTACGGGCTCGGGGGCAGGGACGCCCCGCCGAGCATGATTAGGGAGATATATGAGGAGCTCTTAGAGGTGAAGAGGACGAGGAAGGTGGAGAAAGTGCTGAAGTTCGTGGGGGTGAGAGAGTGAGCTCATTCAGGGTCAACCTGAGGGAGCTGGCTAAGCAGCCCCCTAAGCTGCTGCCCGGCCACAGGCTCTGCGCTGGCTGCGCCGCGCCAGTGATAGTCAAGCTAGCGCTAGCCGCCTCTGACAAGCCGACGATAGTGACAGTGGCCACGGGCTGCCTCGAGGTGGCCACCACTATATTCCCTTACACATCGTGGAAGGTGCCCTGGATACACAACGCCTTTGAGAACGCAGCGGCGACCGCTTCAGGCATTGAAGCGGCACTCAAGGCGCTGAAGCGCAAGGGCAGGCTGAAGTACGAGAAGGTTAACGTCATAGCGTTCGCGGGGGACGGGGGCACCTACGACATAGGGCTGCAGGCGCTCAGCGGCGCCCTGGAGAGGGGGCACGACTTCGTCTACATACTCTACGACAACGAGGCCTACATGAACACCGGCATACAGAGGAGCGGCGGCACGCCCAAGGGCGCCTGGACCACCACCTCGCCGTCGGGGACGGTCATACCGGGCAAGAGGGAGCACAAGAAGCCGATAGCCGACATAGCCGTGGCCCACAAGATACCCTATGTGGCGACGGTCTCGCCAGCCCACTGGCTCGACCTCATGAGGAAGGTGCACAAGGCCCTTGAAGTAGAAGGGCCAGCCTTCATCCACGCCATTTGCCCGTGCCCGAGGGGCTGGAGGTTCCCTGAAAACAGGACAATGGAGGTGGCTAGGCTGGCCGTCGACACCTGCTTCTTCCCGCTGTGGGAGTGCGAGAATGGGGAGTGGAGGCTAACTGACAGGAGCCTGCAGATAGCCAAGAGGCCTGAGACGAAGAAGCCGGTTGAGGAGTACCTCAAGGTGCAGGGCAGGTTCAGGCACCTCTTCAAGCCGGAGAACAGGCGCATCATCGACGAGCTGCAGAGGTACGTCGACGCCGTCTGGGAGGACTTGCTGAAGCGCTGCGGCCTCGCCTAAATTAAACGCTTTTTGGCTAGGCGCTTCTTAGAGTAAAGCTTATAATGGCGCTGTGGGCTAGAAACTCACGCTCCAGCCTTAGGTGCAAGTAGTGGTACCATGCACGCGGCCTTTGAGTTGATGTGCCCAAATTGTGGCGGTCCTAACACTGATGACAGGCTCATACTGGGCTTGCCGTGCCCGAAGTGCCTCCCCGACGTCGAGCCGCTCCTCAAGGCTAGGGCCTCAGTCACCGATCCGCTGGAGTTCAAGCTCCTAGTCCTCGAGGCCCTGAAGAGACAGGGCACGCATAAGATGTACGAGGCTGAGGTCGTAGCCTTAGAGAGGGAGCTGAGGAAGGTCAGCGAGTTCTTCAAGAGGGCGCTAGGCAATGAGCCGTGGAGCGCTCAGAGGACGTGGATAAAGAGGGTGCTTGAGGGCAAGAGCTTCTCGATTCTAGCGCCAACGGGGGTCGGCAAGACGGCCTTCGGCATGATAATGTCGCTCTATCTAGCCGCTCAGGGCAAGCGGTGCTACATAGTGCTGCCGACCACCGTCCTGGTGAAGCAGGTCAGCGAGAGGATGGAGGAGTACAGGGAGAGGCTAGGGCTCAAGAGCGTCAGGGTGCTGGCCTACCGCGGCTCGATGAGTGCCTCTGAGAAGAGGGAGTTCCAGGAGAGGCTCTCGAGCGGCGACTTCGACGTGCTAGTGACGACCTCCCAGTACCTAGCGAGGAACTTCGACCTGCTCAGCGGCTTCAAGTTTGACTTCATATTCGTCGACGACGTGGACGCCCTGCTCAAGTCGTCGAGGAATATAGACAGGGTTCTCATGCTGCTGGGCTTCACGAGGGACATGGTGGATGACGCCCTGCAGCTCGTCTACCTGAAGCGCAGGATGGCCGCCTACGTGGCGTCGAGGAGGCGGCTGCCGGAGGACCTCCTGGAGGAGTACAACGAGCTGGTCGACAGGATATCAAAGCGGCTGAGGGAGGGCAGCTTCGGGACGCTAGTCGTGTCGACGGCTACCGGCAGGGTGCGCGGCCTCAGGTCGAAGGTGTTCAGGGAGCTACTGGGCTTCGAGGTGGGCTCCCGCCCAGAGCTGCTAAGGAACGTGTACGACACTTACGTCATCCCTGAGGGCGAGGGGCGGCTGATGGAGGAGGTCCTCAGGCTGGTTAGGGAGCTGGGCAGCGGCGGCCTCGTCTTCGTTCCGGTGGACTACGGGGTGGAGTACGCCAAGAAGCTCGCCGACTTTCTGACCTCCCACGGCATCAGGTGCAAGGCGGTTCACGCCGACGAGAAGGAGCCCGTGGACGAGTTCGCTAGGGGCGACCTCGACGTCCTCGTGGGCGTGGCCATATACTATGGGCTGCTGGTGAGGGGCCTCGACTTACCCGAGAGGATAAGGTACGCCGTGTTCGCGGGAGTCCCAAGGTTCAAGTTCTCCATGCGCGTGGACGACGCGAGTCCAATCAGGCTGCTGAGCATAGCCTCAAGCATCAGGGAGTACCTACCGGAGCCCGAGGCGGACGAGCTGGGCAGGCACATAGTCAGGCTGAGGCGGCTGCTCGCGACGTCGAGCCAGAGGACGCTAGCGGAGCTAGCTGAGGTGATGAGGGGGGAGCGAGAGCTGACCGGGGAGTCGAGCCACCTCGCAGCCATACTCGAGGTCGTGAGGGACCTCAGGAGGTCCCTGCAGAGGCTCCTGTCAGACAAGGCCGTCATAGAGAGCCTAATGGCCTCCAAGTACCTGTCGCTGAGGGAGGAGGACGGGGAGCTGTACCTGTACGTGCCCGACACCATGACCTACCTGCAGGCGTCGGGGAGGACGTCCCGCATGTACGCTGGTGGAGTGTCGAGGGGCCTCTCCGTCGTGATCGTGGACGACGAGAAGCTGCTGAACGGCCTCATGAGGCAGAGCAGGTGGTACAGCGAGGACATAGAGTGGCGGAGGCTCGACGAGCTAGACCTCAGGGAGGTGCTCGAGGAGATAGACAGGGACAGGAGCGTGATAAGGGCCCTGAGGGAGGGCAGGGCGGCCGCGGTGGTCAAGGAGCCCATAAAGTCGGCTCTGCTCGTCGTCGAGTCGCCGAACAAGGCGAGGACCATCTCTAACTTCTACGGAAGGCCTTCGAGGAAGCGCATTGGCGACCTAGTGGTCTACGAGGTCAGCACGGGCGACTACATACTGAGCATCATAGCCAGCGGGGGCCACGTCTTCGACTTGGTGACGAGGAGCGGCTTCCACGGCATCGAGCGGCTAAACGGCACATTCGTCCCCGTGTACACAACCATAAAGAGGTGCGCGAAGTGCGGCGCGCAGTTCACAGACCAGGACTCCTGCCCCGTGTGCAAGTCCAGCGAGTTCGTGGACAGCCTCAGGGTCGTGAGGGCCCTCAGGGAGCTCGCCAGGGAGGTGGACGTGGTGCTCATAGGCACAGACCCAGACACGGAGGGCGAGAAGATAGGCTGGGATCTAGCGGTAGCGCTGGCGCCCTACGCCCCTGAGGTCAGGAGGATAGAGTTCCACGAGATAACCAAGAGGGCTATCACCCAGGCACTCAGGAACCTCCGCGACATAAACATGAGGCTGGTCGAGGCGCAGATCGTGAGGAGGGTTGAGGACAGGTGGATCGGCTTCGTGCTCAGCCAGAAGCTCTGGAGCGTGTTCGGCAGCAGGTGGCTCTCAGCTGGCAGGGTACAGACCCCGGTGCTCGCCTGGATAGTCGAGAGGTACAGGGAGCACGTCAAGAGCAAGAGGTACGTCTTCAGGGTTCTCCTGTCAAACGGCTATGTGCTCACGATAAGCGACCTTGACGTCAGGGACAGGAAGTCGGCGGAGGAGCTGGCCGATAAGCTGCTGAAGTCCCACCTCGAGGTATTGGAGGTCAAGGACGAGCCCGTGGAGGTGCAGCCACCGCCGCCGTTCTCAACGGACTCGATGCTCAGGGAGGCAGCCAGGATACTCAGGGTGGGGGTGGATGAGGTCATGAGGCTGGCGCAAGACCTCTTCGAGCTGGGTCTCATAACATATCACAGGACTGACAGCGTCAGGGTCTCGGCGGTCGGCAGGGCGTTGGCCAGCGAATACATAAGGGAGAGGTTCACGGAGGAGGACTTCGTGCCCAGGGAGTGGTCTAAGGAGGGGGCTCACGAGTGCATAAGGCCCACCAGACCCATAGACGCCGAGAGGCTGAGGGAGTTGGTGAGGGAGGGCATCATAGTGCTCGCGAGGCCGCTCACGAGGAGGCACTACGTGCTGTACGACCTGATATTCAGGAGGTTCATAGCGAGCCAGATGCGCAGCGCCACTCTGCTCAGGCGGACGGTCAGGCTCAGGCTGGGCGACTACGAGACGACGGTTCAGGGCTACGTTAGGGTTCTCGAGGAGGGCTTCACGAGGGTCTACCTACCCTTCGAGATAATGCGCGAGTACGACTGGAGCCGAGTCGAGGTCAAGGACGTGAGCTACCGCAAGACGCCGACGGTGCCCCTGTACACTCAGGCCGACATAATCAGGCTGATGAAGGATAAGGGCATAGGCAGGCCGTCCACCTACGCCAAGATAGTCAAGACCCTCCTGGACAGGAGGTACGTGGTGGAGACCAGGGGCAGGAAGCTCGTCCCGACCAGGAGGGGCATCGAGGTGCTAGAGTACCTGCTCGAGAACTACTCGGATCTAGTCTCCGAGGGCAGGACGAGGCTCGTGGAGCGCCTCATGGACCAGATAGAGAGGGGCGAGGTCAATTACCAGGACGTGCTGCGCGAGTTCTACGAGGAGATAGCGCCGATAGCTGAGGGTGGGTGACTTGGGGCGAAAGTTCAGCAGGGCCCTCTTCATAGGGCGCTTCCAACCCTTCCACCTAGGGCACCTAGCTGCCCTCAAGTGGATCCTGGGGATGGAGGACGCGGTCGTGATAGGCATAGGCAGCGCGCAGTACTCCCACGACCCTCGAAACCCGTTCACGGCTGGCGAGAGGGTCGAGATGATCTGGAGGGTGCTCAGGGCTGAGGGCCTGCTCGACCGCTGCGTCATAGTCACGATACCCGACACAGACAGGAGGCACGCCCTCTGGGTCTCCGTAGTCCTCCACTACTCCCCCCCGTTCGACAGGGTCTACACGAACGACCCGCTGTCCCAGCTCCTGTTCCGAGAGGCTGGCGTGGAGGTGAGGCCCATACCCATGTTCAACAGGGAGGAGTACTCCGCCACAAGGATCAGGGAGCTGATAGCCAGGGGGGAGCCCTGGGAGCACCTGGTCCCCGCTGGGGTGGCGGAGTTCATAAAAGAAGTGCGCGGTGACGTGAGGATAAGGGAGATATACAGGGCGCTGGGCTCTGGGCGCTCCTGATCACTCCACTATTATGTTCTCCTCTGGGAAGCCCATCCTCACTAGCTCCTCCCTGACCCTGCTCCTGTGGTCGCCCTGGAGCTCGATCCTCCCGTTCTTGGCGGTGCCGCCGCAGGCGAACTTGGCCTTAAGCTCAGCTGCTATCTTCCTAATGTCTATGCTGTCGTCGAAGCCCTCGATTATCGTGACCTCCTTCCTGCGCTTCCTCCTCTCCAGGCGGACCTTGATGACCTGCTGCTCCTTGTAGATCTCCTCGTACTGGAGCAGCTCCTTCGGCAGGCCGCTTATGATTGAAAAGTCTTCCTTCATCCTCTCCCGAGGGGGCTCTCTTCTTGGTAGATGAAGGGCCGCATGCGCTTATTAAGCTTTCTCCGCCCCCCAGGGGAGGGTATATATCTTCCCGCCCCGAACATAGTAGGGCAGGTGGGGGTCGAGCTTGGCACTGGAGTGGAAGCCCTATAGCTGCCCAAAGTGTGGCAGGCGCTTCGACCAGAAGGACATGGAGTTCTTGCCGGGGGTTCACTGCCCATACTGCGGCTACAGAATAATACTGAAGACGCGCCCGCCCGTCGCGAAGAGGATCAAGGCAGTCTAGTGCCTAGAGGTCCACATGTATATCAGTGCTTCAGTCGCGAGCTTCGCCGCTAGCACTGCCGTGGCGCCCGAGGCGTCGTAGGGGGGAGCGTACTCCACTATGTCCACGCCCACCATGTCAGCCGCGCGGGAGACCTCGTAGACCACATCTAGGACTACGCTGGGGCACACCCCCTCTGCCTCAGGGTTCTGCACGGCTGGCGCGTAGGCTGGGTCCACGACGTCCAGGTCTATCGACAGGTAGAGCCTGGCGGAGCGCTCGGCCAGTGCCTCGATCAATTTACGTGCCCTGCTAGCTGAGAGCTCGCTGGGGGTCAAGTAGCGCAGCCCCAGCTCCTCGGCCGCCTCGAGCTCCTCGCGGGACAGGGCCCGCGCCCCGAGCACGACCACCCGCTCGCCCCCAACTAGCTCGACGAGCCTCCTGACCACAGTGGCGTGCGACAGCCTCTGCCCCTCGGGGTACTCGTCCCTCATGTCTAGGTGCGCATCTAGCACCAACACGGCGACGTCGTGGTGGGCGGCCAAGAGCCCCCTCACGGCCCCCAGGGTTATCGTGTGCTCGCCCCCCAGGATGAGCACCTCCCTGCCGCCGCGCGCCAGCTCGCTGACGACCCTCTCGACCCTCCTCAGCGTCTCAGCGGGGTCGGGGAGCGTGACTATGTCGCCAGCGTCGAAGTAGCGAACGTCCTCCAGGTCCACCCTGGCCCTGAGGCTGAACGTCTCTATGTTCTGGGATGCCTCGCGGATCCTCTGCGGGGCGAACCTCGAGCCAGTGCGGTAGCTGCTGGTGGAGTCAAAGGGAACCCCCAGCACTACCAGGGGGGCGCGCTCATCGCCCCTGTCGCCGCTGAAGTAGCAGCGGGAGTCGGACGCGTAGAGCTTCAGGTAGCTCAAGGGGGCCACCGTGAGCGTATCGGCTGGCGCCTAATTAAGCGTTGAGGGCAACGTTAATAGACGGTCGGCTAGATTCATAGCTGAGGTGAGCTTTGATTGGTCAGCACCCCTCGGGCGAAGAGCGATAAGTACGAGAAGATAAGCAAGCTCGCGCGGAGGAGGGGCTTCTTCTGGCCCTCCTCTGAGATATACGGCGGCGTGGGCGGCTTCATAGACCTGGGCCCGCTAGGGCTCCAGATGAAGCTCAAGATAGTTGACAAGTGGAGGGAGCTGTTCGTCAGGAGGCACCAGGACTTCATCGTGGAGATAGAGACCCCAGTGGTCATGCCGGAGAGGGTATTCCTAGCGTCCGGGCACATCGAGCACTTCACCGACTACATAGTCGAGTGCACCAAGTGCCACCGCAAGTTCAGGGCCGACCACCTGCTCGAGGAGAGGTTGGGCCTCGAGGGCCTAGAGAGGCTCACCGAGGAGGAGCTGAACGGCCTGATAAGGGAGAACGACGTCAGGTGCCCGGAGTGCGGAGGCCTCCTCAGCGAGGTCAGGAAGTTCAACCTGCTCTTCAAGACGACGATAGGGCCTTACGCGGAGAACGTTGGGTACGCCAGGCCTGAGACCGCTCAGGGCATGTTCACCGCGTTCGCCAGGGTCTACGAGGCCATGAGGAGGAGGCTGCCCCTCGGCATAGCCCAGGTCGGCAGGGTGCTGAGGAACGAGATATCGCCGAGGCAGGGGCCGATAAGGCTGAGGGAGTTCACCATCATGGAGCTCGAGCTGTTCTACGACCCAAAGAGCCCTAAGTGCGAGCTGCTGGAGGAGGTGGCTGACGTCGAGCTGAGGCTCCTCACGGAGGACGACGTGAGGAGGGGGGCCAAGGAGCCGCAGGTGGAGACCGCAGCTGAGGCCGTCAAGAGGGGGCACATAGTCAGCGAGTGGAACGCCTACTTCATGGCGCTAGCCAAGCTGTTCGTGAACGACCTCGGCGTGCCCGATGAGTGTCAGATGTTCGTGGCCAAGCTCCCCGAGGAGAGGGCTCACTACGCCCTCCAGACGTACGACCAGGTCGTCTTGACCGAGAGGTGGGGCTGGGTCGAGGTTTCGGGGCACGCCTACAGGACCGACTACGACCTCAGGAGGCACATGGAGCACAGCGGTCAGGACCTCAGGGCGTACAGGTCCCTCAAGGAGCCCGTGGTGGGGAGGAGGGTTGTCGTCAAGCTGAACAAGGCGCTGATCGGCAGGAGCTTCAGGAGCAGGGCGGGCGAGATAGTGAGGGCCCTAGAGTCCATGAGCCCTGAGGAGGTCGCGGAGTCGCTGAGGAGGCTCGGCTACGTCGAGGTGGCTGGCGTGAGGCTAGGTAGCGAGTACTTTAGAGTCTCCGAGGTGGAGGAGAGGGTGACCGTTGAGAGGTTCATCCCCCACGTGGCTGAGCCCTCCTTCGGGGCTGAGAGGTGCCTCTACGTGACCCTTGAGTACGCCTACAGGGAGAGGGACTCGAGGGTCGTGCTCTCGATCCCGAGGGACCTCGCGCCCATCGAGGTGGCCGTGTTCCCGCTGGTGAGCGTCGAGGAGCTCGCGCGAAAGGCGAGGGAGGTCTACAACCTCCTCAAGCGCAGGGGCTTCGCGGTGGTGTACGACGAGGAGGGGAGCATAGGCAGGCGCTACGCCAGGGTGGACGAGATAGGGGTCCCGTTCGCGGTGACTGTGGACTCCCAGACCCTGAAGGACGGCACCGTCACGGTGAGGGACAGGGACACCTGGGAGCAGGTCAGGGTCAGCGTGGCCGAGCTACCAGACTTCATAGCATTTGGCCTAAGGAACCCGAGGAAGGGCTTCGCTGAGCTCGTCAAGGACTTCCGCTCAGCGCGGGCCCTCACTCTTTCCTGACGCTGACCTCGTCGACGCTCCTGATGACGACGCCGTACTCCTCCATGATCTTTGAGACGCTCTCGAAGTTGATCTTGCCCTTCAGCACTATCTTGACGGTCTCAGTCCTCACGTCGACCTCAGTCACTGAGATGTCGACCTCCTCGACGCCGTCTATGTCGCAGAGCACCTTGGAGAGGTCGATGATCCCTATCTCCCTGGGCTTGAGGGCGTCTATGGTCACCCTCCTTATCGTTATCTCCCTCTCCTCCTCGCTGGCGGGCCGAGTGGGTCCGCTCCCGCCGACTCTGGCCCCAGATCTCACCGAGTTCCTGACCGGTATCAGGAACTGCCAAAAGCCTCTCTGCAACCCCTCTGTCACCTATTCGCCCAGCGGCGTGGGCTCGTAACGATATAGGGGGCTTTGCTGATTTAAGCTTTGCTCCGGCTCCAAGCGTAAGCGGAGTTAAAAATTAAAGACACCCGCCCCTTTAACTAGGGGGTCTCGGCCATGGTGAGGGAGATCTACGCCTGCGAGAGGGTGAGCGTGCCGGAGGGCGTGAGGGTAGAGATCGACGGCTACAAGGTCAAAGTGTCAGGTCCTAAGGGGGAGTTGGTGAAGGACTTCTCCCACGCCTGCACCAAAAACATCATAATACGCATGGAGGGCAGCGAGGTCGTGGTAGAGATGTACCACGGCAGGAAGAGGGAGTATGCGCTGGTCAAGACCATAGCGTCCCACATCCGCAACATGGTCATCGGCGTGACCAAGGGCTTCAGGTACAAGATGAAGATAGTCTACGCCCACTTCCCCATGTCAGTGAAGGTGGAGGGTGACAAGGTGGTGATTGAGAACTTCCTGGGCCAGAAGGCCAGGAAGCACGCCAAGATCATGGAGGGCGTGCGGGTGAGGGTCGAGAAGGACGACGTGATCATCGAGGGCATAGACGTGGAGGCAGTGGGCCAGACTGCCGCTAACATACACCTGGCCACGCACCTAAGGGGCTCGCTGAGACTCTGCCCTCACGGGCGCGAGGGAGGCCCCGGCGTCTTAGACGGCATATACCTGTACGAGAAGGGCTACATGGAGGACTAGCTACTTCCTGTACCTCTTAAGCCTGAGGTTCCTGCTCCTGCAGCGCCTGCACTTCTCAGCGCTGACGGGGTTCCTGGCGCCGCACTTCCTGCATATCTTAACCCTGAACACGTGGTCCAGCGCTATCTTGAGCTTCACTGGGTCTGTTATTGGCATAGCAGGGCCCCCGACGTACTAGGCAAGCTTTTAATATAAAGCTTACGTAGTTCCTACGATGAGACCCTCCCGCTACAAGACCTTCGCCTGGAGGGGTGTCGTTCTTCAGATACCGAGCGACTGGGACATGGCCGTCGATGGCGTCGTGGGCGAGGAGGGCGGGTACATCAGGATAGACGACGCCGTGAGACCCAGGCTCGAGATAAGGTGGGAGAGGGTGCCCTTTGAGAAGGCCAAGCCGCCCGAGGAGGTGGCCAAGAGGTACCTCAGCGACCTGAGGAAGAGGCTCGAGAAGAAGGCGAAGGCCATAGCCAAGGCGAGGAAGCTCAAGAAGGTCAAGGCTCCTGAGGTTAAGGTGCTCAGCAAGGGGAGGCTAAAGGTGAGGGGGCACGACGCCCTGGCGATGCACCTCAGGGGGCCGGAGGAGGCCCTCTACGCCACCTGGTACTGCGAGCATAGCGAGAGGTACTACTCTGTCCAGCTCTCGTTCCGCAGCGATGAGTACGCCGTCCAGAGGGCGGTGTTCAAGCGAGTTATCGACACTTTCGAGTGCCACGGGGAGGGCGACGCGCAGATGTGGGCCGTCTATGGCATCACCATGCAGGTCCCCAGGGACCTCGAGCTGACGAGCAGGAGGCTAACGACGGGCTTCTCCTACATAGTCCTGGCCTCGAAGAAGAGGGACAGGTACGTGGTGCTGTCCTACAGCTCCATGGCAAACGTACTCCTCGAGGAGTACTACGACAGCTTAGAGGAGTGGTACAGGGCCCTCCCGCTGAAGAGGGTGATAAGTCAGATCTGCAAGGTGAAGCCCAAGGTGGCGGGCAAGCTTAAGGTGGGCCCCCACGAGGCGCTGCTGCTGAAGGCCTCCACGACACACATCCTGAAGAGCAGGAAGATGTACCTGAGCTCGGCGGTCTGGCACTGCCCTGAGTCGAACAGGATAGTGTGCCTCACGGTGGTGGTCAGGGGGGCTGACGGGGAGGGCTTCCTAGCTAGCCTCGGGGAGAGGCTCAGGTGTCACTAGTCTTCAGCTCGCTAGCCCTCATGGCCATTAGATAGGCGTCCTCGCCATCGAGGTAGTAGCCCCTGAGGACTTTGACCGGCCTGAAGCCCAGCTTCCTGTAGAGGTTTATCGCCACCGCATTAGAGACGCGGACCTCGAGGTAGTACTCGTCGACGCTGTAGTGCTCCCTAAGGGCCTTGAGCGCCCTCACCATGAGGGCCTTGCCGATGCCCCTGCCCCTGGCCTCAGGGACTACGGCTATCGATATTATGTGCCCCTTCTTGGCAAGCCCGACGCCGAGGTTCGACAGGCCGTACTCGACCCTGCACATCACGTACCCGACCACCTGGCCTCCACGCTCGGCCACTAGGAAGGACTTGGGGTAGTGCCTGTAGTGCTCCATGAAGAAGAACGCTGGGTAGTTCTCAGGGAGGCACGTCCTGTTTATCCACATGACCCTGCTAAGGTCCTCTGGGGTGAACTCCCTTATGGTGTAGTCTCTCCCGCTCTCCCCGCCCATGGCGCCCACCGCTGAAGGGCGCCTCATGAGGGGTACAGCACGCCCAGCTCTCTCAGCCGGTTGTATATTTTATTTACGGCCACCTCTACCTCCTTCTCTTTCTTTGCCCCCGTGCAGACGCACTTGCCGCTAGAGAATATGAGGAGCACTACTCGGGGCTCCTCCATCCTGTATATCAGGCCCGGGAACTGCTCGGGCTCGTACATCGAGTTCTCGAGCAGGAAGGCAGCCTTCTCCAGGTCGACCTCGGCCTTGAGATTGGCGCTAGCCACTATGTTCTGTATCTTTATCTCGGGCTCCTCCCGTATCTGTATCTTGTGCTTCTTGAGCAGCTTGATTAGGTTCTTGACGGCCCTATAGACCTCGCTCTCCGACTTGGCCCCCGTGCACACCATCTTGCCGCTGGAGAATATGAGCGTGGCGGTCTTGGGCTTCTGCAGCCTAAGCACCAGGCCCGGGAACTCTCGGATCCCGAGCCGCTAGGGCTCGGGATGTTCCGGGTTGTACTCAGCGTTAGGCACCTTGGCGGCTATCTCCTCGAGGTTCAACCTTTGATTTAGGGTCACCGAGGCGACGACGTTCTCTATCCTGTAGCTGGGCTTCCTCATACCCACCGCCATCTCTTTAACTTTCCCAGAGAGTTATATGGAAACTCCCTATTTAAATACCCTCCTCCTGCGCGGCAGTGCGCTGATCACGAGGAGGGCGATGAGACCTAGCAGCACTGCGTAATAGAGCTCCCTGCTCCTGCTGAGGGACAGCGATATGGCTCCCAAGTAGGGCACGACCGCCACGACCTTGCCGACGAGCCTGTCCTCGCTGACCCACGTAGACGGGTCGCTGGGGTTCTGGTCCGGGCACCTATTCGCGTCGCCCTTCGTGAGGAACCTGGGGCTGCCATTGACGATGGCCACGCGTATGACCCTGTGGACTATGGGCTCCCTCCGCCCCCTGTAGACTATCACGTCCCCCACTTTCACGTCCTCGCCCCTCACCCCCACGACTATCAGGAGGTCGCCCACGTGGAGCGTGGGCTCCATGCTGTAGCTCGAGACTACCGCCAGGGGTATGTCGGTCGAGAGGGCCCAAGGCAGCACTACGTCGAGGGCCACTATCAGCGCGATGACCGTGGCGACGGCGTAAGCGGCGGCCCTGACAATACCGCGCATCCTTCCCCACCAGCTAGCGACACTAGAGGCTCCCACGGCTTATTAGCTTTCGCGGCGCTGCAAGGGGGCCCTAGCAGCGCTTAGCCCAGAAACCTATATATAGAAGTGCAAGTCAACTGTAAAAGGAACGTCGGGGTGTGAGCATGTCGGCCCCGTCAGGCGCGCTGCCGGTGCTCATACTTAAGGAGGGCACCAGCAGGACTGTCGGCAGGGACGCCAGGAGAACCAACATTCTCGCGGCCCGAGTAATCGCTGAGGCGCTGGCCAGCTCCCTAGGGCCCAGGGGCATGGACAAGCTGCTAGTTGACTCCTTCGGCAGCGCCACGATAACCGGCGACGGCGCCGCCATTCTGAAGGAGATGGACGTCCAGCATCCAGCCGCTAAGATGCTCGTTGAGGTCGCCAAGGCCCAGGACGACGAGGTCGGCGACGGCACCACCACGGTCGTCGTGCTGGCTGGCGAGCTGCTGAAGAACGCTGGCGAGCTCCTAGATCAGGACATACACCCGTCGATAATCATCGACGGCTACGAGAAGGCGCTCCAGGAGGCCCTGAGGATCATTGACGAGATAGGCGTGAAGGTGGGCCCGACGGACAGGGAGATACTCAAGAACATAGCTAAGACCGCCCTCAGCAGCAAGGTGGTGGCCGAGTACAAGGACTTCCTCGCTGACATAGCCGTCGAGGCCATACTGACTGTGGCCGAGAAGACTCCCGAGGGCTACAAGGTCGACCTGGACAACGTGAAGGTCGAGAAGAAGAAGGGGGAGTCGATAGAGGAGACCGTGCTGGTCAAGGGCATCGTCTTAGACAAGGAGGTCGTGCACCCAGGGATGCCCAAGAGGGTCGAGAAGGCCAAGATAGCCCTCCTCAACTGCCCGCTTGAGATAGAGAAGCCAGAGTGGTCCGCTAAGATTCACGTGACGACGCCCGATCAGCTCAAGGCCTTCCTGGACCAGGAGGCCGAGATATTAAAGAAGATGGTCGACAAGATAGCCTCGGTCGGCGCCAACGTCGTCTTCTGCCAGAAGGGCATAGACGACATGGCCCAGCACTTCCTCGCCAAGAGGGGCATACTGGCCGTGAGGAGGGTCAAGAAGAGCGACATGGAGAAGCTGGCCAGGGCCACTGGCGCCAGGATCGTGACCAGCGTGGACGACTTGACGCCGGATGACCTCGGAGAGGCCGAGCTCGTCGAGGAGAGGAAGGTCGCCGACGACAAGATGGTGTTCGTGGAGGGCTGCAAGAACCCGAGGGCCGTCACGATACTAGTGAGGGGCGGCGCCGACCACATAGTGGATGAGGCCGAGAGGGCCATCCACGACGCCCTCTGCGTGGTGAGGAACATACTTAGGGAGCCCAAGATAGTGGCTGGCGGCGGCGCTGTGGAGATAGAGGTCGCTAGGCGCCTGAGGGAGTTCGCTAAGAAGCTGCCTAGCAAGGAGCAGCTAGCTGTCATGAGGTACGCCGATGCCCTGGAATATGTGCCCTCAATACTAGCCCAGAACGCTGGCATAGAGCCGGTCGACGCCATAGTCGAGCTGAGGAGCAGGCACGACAAGGGCGAGCTATGGTCTGGCGTCGACGTCCTCGGCGGCAAGATAACCAACATGTACGAGATGGGAGTCATAGAGCCGACGATAGTCAAGAAGCAGACGATAAAGTCAGCGACCGAGGCCGCGGTAATGATATTAAGGATCGACGACATAATAGCCGCAGCGCCGCCCAAGGAGAAGGAGAAGAAGGAGGAGAAGGGGCCTGAGAGCGAGTTCAGCTAGGGCTCAGCTCGTCAGGAAGAGGGTCAGGATAGTAGGGCCACCTAGGCTGACGAAGTACGAGAGAGCAAGGGTCATAGGCGCGAGAGCGCTGCAGTTGGCTCTCGGAGCGCCCCCGCTGGTCAAAGCTAGCCCCGGCAAGAGCCCCATCGAGATAGCCGAGGAGGAGCTGAGGGCAGGAGTGCTGCCACTGGTGATCAGGAGGAGGCTGCCCGACGGGAGATACCAGGACATACCGCTGAGGTACCTGATAAGCCCCGACGACAACTAGCCACTTTTTCTGACCTCCACCTCCCTCCCCTTAACCACTATCAGGACCTCGTCCCCTATGTCTGGCTTCTCGGGCAGTCTATCCCACTCGTCCTCCGTGAGGAAGAGGACCAACCTGTGCATGACCGCCCTCCTCCCGAACATGGGCAGCGATCTCAGGACCTGCGACACTATCGGCACTATGTCCCTGGCCAGCGGATTGCTTCCATCCTGAACTATGATGGGCCCGGGGAGCTCCCTCTCCTCGGCGAATTCGAGCTTGATGAGCTTCTCACCGAAGGGGTCGGTGAGCATGCTCTTGCTGATGAGTGTGGCACGGATCTTGACCTCCATTCTCCACCACCTCCCTATTGGGTTGCCGACTTAATAAACCCGTTGGGTGGCGCTGAGGGAGCGGCGATCCAAAACTGAAATATAGTCCTCGTAAGGAATTATATGCGGGGGTGCTCATGAGCGAGTTTGAGGAGTGGTGGAGGAGGACCAGGAAGTTCATCGAGGACATAGACAGGATGTTCGATGAGCTGATGCGAGAGGCCTTCCGCCTCCCAGAGGGGAGAGGCAGGAGGAGGGTGTACGGCCCGTACTTCTACGGCTTCTCAGTGACGATAGGGCCGGACGGCATCCCCAGGATCAGGGAGTGGGGCAACATCAGGCCCGGCCCCGTGAGGCCCGTGATCAGCGAGACCATAGAGCCCCTGACAGACGTCATTGAGGAGGACGACGTGATAAAGGTGATAATCGACATGCCGGGCGTCGAGAAGGAGGACATCAACGTGGAGGCCACCGAGCGCACGATAACAGTCTCAGCCGAGAGAGAGGAGAGGAGGTACTTCAAGAGGGTGACGCTGCCCAAGCCCGTGCGGCCCGAGACGGCGCGTGCCCAGTACAAGAACGGCGTCCTCACGATAACGGTCAAGAAGGCCGAGGCCGAGCGCGAGAAGGGCTTCAAGGTCAAAGTCGAGTGAACGCCTCACCTTACCTTCTTTATCAGCACCACCCACGCGTAGGGCACCAGGCCTAGGTGGAGGAGGAAGCTGAGGTAGACCTCCAAAGGGCTGGCTGAGAGCACCTCGACCACGTAGCTACCGCTCATCAGGTTGAGTGTGCTGAATATGAGACCAGCCAGTATATAGCCCTCAAGGAACATCATGACTCTCCGCTGCCGCCTCAGCCCCCTCATCCTGAGGACCCTACTTATGACTGCTGTGACGATAACATAGCCTGCCAGCCCCTCCAGCAGGAGAATCAATGCCCTCACCTACGGGATCTCTATGAAGTCCGGCTTCTCGCTCAGGGTTACGATTGGTATATGTATCCAGCCTGGCCTGGCGCTATCCCCGACCTCTACCCTCTCCCTCTCGTCAAGCTTGACGAGTATGTAGCTACCCCGCAGCTCCTCGCCGCTCTCGAAGTAGTAGAATATGGGGACGCCGTAGTACTTGTAGTAGTCCCGGTACACCGTCAGGAGGCCGTAGATGTGCTTGCCTCTGTGCGCGAAGTGGATCACGTAGACCGACGAGCCCATGGAGGCCAAGGAGGCGGCGAACCTCGCCAGGTCCCGTAGGCTGGCGACCTTCAGGGTCCTGGGGGGCTCGAGCCAGCTCCCCCGCTCCATGCTCACTCCTCCAGCCTTATCGTGACGCTAGAGCCGCTCCTCACGCTGGCTAAGGCCTCCACGGGGTCCTCGAGCCTCCCAAGCAGGTTGACCCTCTGCGGGAACCTGACGTCCTCAAGGGCCACGCATAGGCTCTTCCCGGCTATCCAGTAGAATATGTCCCCCCTCTTGACCTCGTAGGTGCTCTTCTCCTCACCCGCCACGAGCCCCAGCGGGAAGTAGGCGACCCTGCCGTCAAGGAAGTAGCAGCGAGTCACGTGGGGGGAGCTGGTGAGGAGTCTCCTCACAGTCAGGGGCGCCAAGCTCTTCTTGAGCACGCCCCTCAGCGTCGGCCCCCCCTCGACCTCGAAGGTCACCCTGACCTCCACCAAGCTCATATAGGCACCTTGTGGTTATGCTTAATAGAAGGCTATAAAAATGTGAGTGCGGTGGGCCCTTGCCCGGCGAGGATCCATTCAAGTACCTGGAGAAGCTCAAGAAGAGGAAGGAGGAGTTGGAGAGGGAGCTCGAGGAGCTAGTCAAGATGAGGGAGAGGGGGGAGATAAGCGAGGAGGAGTACGAGAAGAGGAGGAGGGCCATAGAGAGGGAGTTCGTCGAGATAATGGATAGGCTCGTTCAGATGAGGTACATAACTGGAGAGGAGCGGCTTTACGGCTGACCGAGCGAAAAGTTACGTTTTTTAGGTAGTGGCAGGAAAACAAGGTTGACGGTTGTACCCGGCTTGGTGCTAGTCATGATCTCAATCGAGGAGTACAGGAGGAAGTACGCGTTCGGCGAGGACTACGGCACCAGCGAGTACAAGTTCGGCCCGGTGGCCGAGCGCCCCGAGGTCATAGAGAACAGGGGGTTCTTAATAGACACGTCGTCGATAATGTACAGGATAGCTGGCATCACTAAGAGCGTGATAGTGGGCCCAGAGGTCTCCATGTACCTGGGCTCGAGGGAGGACATGAGCCGCTTCCTAGTGTACCCGATGAGGGACGGCGTGGTGGGCAAGGGCGACAAGCGGGCGTGGGACGTGATATACGAGATCACGAAGTACGGCCTCCTCAAGTTCAAGCCTAGCGACCCCAAGTTCAAGGGGTTCTACGTCACGGCCGCGCTGTCGGCGATAGCCCCGAAGTACATGTACGAGAAGATATTCGAGATACACCAGAGGATAGACGAGGAGCACGGCGTCGTCAAGGCCGTGACGATAATCCCCCAGCCGCTGGCAGTGGCGATAGCGCAGAAGACGATAACCTGCATAGTCGTGGAGTCAGGGCACGGGAACACCCAGATAACGCCGATCTCGAGGTACCCGATCAGGGGGGCCATCATATCCCTGAACAGGGGAGGGGCTGAGGCTAACGCCATAACGGCTGAGATACTCAAGGACTGCGGCTACGGCGACCTAGTCCACGAGGAGAAGCTGGTGAGGATGGTCAAGGAGGCCATAGGCCTCGTGCCTAGGGACCTTGAGGAGGCCATCAGGAAGGCCAAGGAGGACAAGGAGAAGTATAGGGCCATCTTCAGGATTCCCAACACGCCGACGGTCATAGACCTCGGCGACAACTCGTGGATGAGGTTCCTCATAGGTGAGATCGTCTTCGACCCAGAGAGCGAGGTCTTCGAGAGCTACTACAAGAGGGGCATGCCGAGGCCTAGGGACACTAGGCTGGGAGACGAGGTCGTCAGGGGCACGATAAACCTGGCCGACGCGATAATACTGTCGGCTCAGAAGACCCCGCTCGAGCTGCAGCCGCACTTGTACAGGAGGATCATATTAAGCGGCGGCAACTTCGCGTGGAGGGTGCCTAAGGGCTTCGAGGACGTGGCAGTTGACGCGGCGACCAAGGTCAGGATGCTGTTGAGGGAGCGCGGCATCGAGGCGTCAGTGGAGCTGACCAAGGACCCGCTCTACTCCGTGTGGAAGGGCTGCATAGTCTACAGCATAGCGGTCCCCGACGACTACCTTTGGAGCTGGGACAGGATGGAGGGCTGGTACAAGTGGAGGTAAGGTGGCTGGCTATTGGCCCTGAGTAGGGCTGGGCTGCTCAACGCCATTAAGGCGTACATGGCTAAGAGGGGGCTGAAGGTCCTCCTGCCAGAGGAGGCCCCCGTGCCAGGGCACCTCTCCGACCTCGTGGACCTCGTGGCGAGGGACGGGGACAACGTAGTCGCCTTCTCCGCCTTCTCGCACAGGGTCGCCTCGGACCCCCAGCTCAGGAGGCTCGTGAACCTGGAGGTGGCGAGGCTCTCCAAGCTCACGAGCTTCGTCAACAAGGTGTACCTGGTCATGCCTGTGGAGTACGTGAGGTCCTCGGTGCTAGACGGCAGGCTGTTTGAGGAGGCTGGCGTCGGCCTGATGAGCGTTGGGGAGGACGGGGCAGTCGAGGAGGTGATACCCGCTAGGCCGTTCGAGAGGATGCCCCTCCTGGCCGCGGGCGGCGACCTCGAGAGGAGGCTGTCAGCGCTGGAGGACAGGCTCTCCAAGGTAGAGGAGGCGGTGGGGAGGTACGTCAGGGAGCTGAGCGAGTTGGCTGGCGAGGTCAGGGGGCTGAGCGCCCAGCTCTCGAGGGTGAGGAGCGAGCTGGAGTCGTTGAGGGCCATCGCGAGGCGCCCAGCTGAGGCGAGACCTGAGGTCTCGGTCGAGCGCGTGGAGCAGCCGGAGGCCCCCGCGCTTGAGGGCGGGCTGCCGAGCTTCGTCCAGGGCAATCCCTGGCTAGAGGTGCTGGCGAGGAGGGGGAGGGAGGAGTAGCTTGAGCGCCCGCTCAGGCATAACTGAGCTGATACGCAGGCTGATGGAGGAGGAGGCTGAGGATCCGGAGCTCAGGGAGCTAGCCCTCGAGATCTTGGAAGCTTACGTTAGGGGGGGCAGGAGGGGGGTCAGCGAGCTCGTGAACCGGGTGTTTGAGGAGGTCATGAGAGATGCCAATGAACCTGGTGATAGAGGAGGTCGAGATTGAGGGCTTCAGGTATGTCAGCTCGAAGCTCAGGCTCAAGCTCGACTACGACGTAGTTCTGCTGCTGGGGCCCGTCGGGAGTGGGAAGTCGACGGTGCTTAGTGCGATCGAGTTCGCCCTATTCGGCACCACCTACGACATCAAGTCGTCGCGGGTGCTCAGGGTGGACGACTTGGTCAACGACTTCAGCGACTACGCCTACGTGAGGGTCAGGCTCAGGGACGCCGACACGGGGGACGTGTACGAGGTCATCAGGCGCAAGGAGCGCGGGAAGGCCTCTCGGGTCAGGGTATACGTGAACGGCAAGCAGGTCCTCAAGGGCGCCTCCAGCGAGGCGGTCGCGAGCTTCATAGAGGGCCTGCTCGGGCTGACGCTAGAGGACTTCTCGCGCCAGGCCTACATAAGGGCGAGGGAGCTCGAGGCGCTGACTTACGGCACCCCCTCACAGAGGTCCGAGGCCATAGACAGGCTGTTTGGCATCGAGATGCTCGAGGACATATTCAGGTCAGTGTCCCTCACCAGGTTCGACGACCACATACTATTCATGAGGTCGCGAGCGGCGGCAATCGAGGAGCAGCTGAGGGACGTGGGGGACGCGAGTGCCCTCAAGGAGAGGCTGGCTCGCGTGGAGGAGGAGGCCAGGCGGCTCGAAGCTGAGCTAGCCGGGATCGAGGCGGAGCTGGCTGAGCGCGAGGGCGAGCTCAAGGAGTTGGAGTCCCTGGAGCCCGAGTACAGGAGGCTGCTGGGCCTCAAGGCGGGGTACGAGACCATAATCAGGGAGCTGAGGGCCGAGGCCGCTGCCCTGAGCCGAGGTCTCGACCTCAGCGCGCTCATCTCGAGGCTCAACTCGCTGAGGCTGAGGCTGGCCGACCTGCTGGTGTCCCTCCTGGAGCACAGGGAGGCCGAGGCCCTGAGGAGGGAGGAAGTCACTGAGGACAACCTAGCGCAGTCCGTGGAGATGTTGGAGGCAGCCGCGGCCACCGTCAGCAGGAGGCGGCGCGAGTTGTCAGAGGAGCTGAGCCGGCTTACGGACCGCCTGGCACAGCTGAGGGCCAGGAGAGACGCCATCCTCTCCGAGGTCTCAGCTACCCTGAGGCGCCTCAGGGAGCTCGAGGGCTCTGAGCGCGAGTACAGGGACCTGGCGTCAAGGTACGGCGAGGAGGCGGACGTCCAGCGCAGGTTACGTGAGCTAGAGGGCAGGATCGCCGAGCTAGCTGGCCTGATAGAGTATGAGAGGGCTGTGCTGTCGGTGGCGAGGGAGGTCGTCAGGAGGGGGGAGAGGAGGTGCCCAGTCTGCCGCAGGGAGCTGAGCAGCGAGGACATCCTGAGGGTCAAGAGGGCAGCCGAAGAGGTGGCTGAGAGCGAGTACGCCGCCTACCTGAGGGATTACGACAACCTGAGGGGGGAGCGCGAGGACCTGCTTCAGGCGCTCGACAGGCTGAGGCGCCTCAAGGAGGACGTATCGCTCAAGAGGGGCCTCGAGATAGAGCTGGGGAGGTTGAGGGCTGAGCTGAAGGCGGTCGAGGAAGAGGTCTATGAGACGGAGGCCATGATGGACGACATCAGGCTAAGGCTCGACGAGGCCGAGAGGGCGGTTAAGGAGGTCGAGGACGCCGTCAAGGCCGTCAGGGACTACGAGGAGTACATCTCAACCATGGGCTCCATAAAGCGGTACGAGGATAAGCTGAGGGACGTTATGCTGAGGCTGCGCAGGCTTAAGTACGACCCCGAGCGCAAGAGGGAGCTGGAGAGACTCGCGGCTGGGCTGAGGGAGCGCGCCTCCAGCCTGCGCCGCCGCCTCGACGAGCTGAGGAGGGAGAGGGACGAGCTGGCCCACAGGCTGGCGAGGGCCGAGGCACTAGCTAGGGAGCTGCGCGAGGTGAGGCTCAGGCTTGAGCGCCTGGAGCGAGCTAGGGATAGGCTCGTAAGGGTCAAGCAGCTCTTCAGGGACCTCCAGGCCAGAGTCAGGGCTGAGATGCTCGGCAGGGTTGTCAGCAGAATGAACGAGGTGTTCGGGCAGGTGTACGTCCACCCCGACTACGACAGGCTCGACATAAGGGTCGAGGTCGTGAGAGCCAGGGATGGCTACGCGAGGAGCGTGTACGAGATATATGCCCGCAGGACATCGGACGGCTCCTGGGTGCCAGCCCTCAGGAGGATGAGCGACGGCCAGAGGGCCATACTCGCCCTGTCGTTCCTGGCGGCCCTCTTCATGACGACGCCCCACAACGTCGGCACCATGATGCTGGACGAGCCTTTGCCAAACATAGACGAGGCCTGCAAGGAGGCGATGGTGAGGATGCTGAGCAGGATAGGCGGCGTCAGGCAGATAGTGATAGCGACGCAGGACCCCAGGTTCGTCAAGGTCATCGAGGAGGGGGCCCGCGAGCGCGGCCTAAGGGGCATCGTCTACGAGTTCAGCCACGGCCCTCTGGGCCCCACCGTCAAGGTCAGGGAGCAGGGGATAGGCGGGAGCTGATTTATATCGCCTAGTGGCTAATGTCACTCGGTGATGAGAGTCTGGAGCTCTGACGGGTGAGGAGCAGGCTAGAAGCTGACCCGCTCACTGCGGTTGCAGGCTTAGGCGGCGCTGTCTCTGCTCCACCAAGGCCGGCTCGCGGCCCTAGCAGTGGGCCGGCTCAGAGGTTCTTTACGTGCTCAGAAGGAGGCGGGCCCGGGGGGATTCGAACCCCCGACCTCCACGCGCTCGGAGCACCCCCGAGCCTCTGTGGCTTAGGAGGCCACCGCTCTATCCTGGCTGAGCTACGGGCCCCGAATTCAGGTAAACTGGGATCCCTATAAATCTTTTCACGGCACGAGGTACCTAGCCGGGCCGAGCCCGACGATCCTCTCCAACTCCTCGCGGCTAGCCACGGGCCTCGCGAGCAGCAGCTTCCTCACGAGCTCCCTGTTCATGCCAGGCACCATGCTCAATACCTTGGGCGGCGCTCGGTTGACGCTGAGGGGGTAAGGTATTCCCGTCACCGAGCGGTACGAGTGTGAGACCACGACGAAGTCCATGAACTTGTGCAACTCAATCCTCATGGGGACCTGTACCAGCAGGGGGTACGTCCCTACCTGCCTGGCAAGAGTTCTCTTGCCCTGGTGCAGCTCAGTGAAGACGCGCCTCAGCACAGTGCCTCTCGGCACGACCCTCCTGAGCATGGGCACGTCGATCTCCCTCCTGATCCTGTCTCTGTAGGCTCGGAAGACCCTCCTATGCTTGGCGATTATCCTCTCGCCCACCTCCCACATCCTAGTGCCTGGTATCGGCAGCACCTGCCGTATGTTTATCCTCCTCACCATCAGCCCACTGTCCAGTATCCTCTTGAGGAACTGGTAGTTGAGCGCGAAGGTCTCCTTCGTCTCGCCGAGGAGGCCGTGGACGAAGTTAATCCCAGGCAGCAGCTCGGGCAGCCCGTTCCACCCCCTGGCAGCCCCCACCTCGTTAAGTATCCTCACGGCCTCGAAGGCCTCGTCCGGCATCACCTTCAGGTTGTTGAGCTTGACGACCCTGGGGTCGGCCGACTCAACCCCAAACGCCGCCACGTCGCCCGGCGTGTGGTACTTGATGATTATCTTCGATATGAGCCTGGCCTCCTCGGGATAGTGGTAAACGGTGCCTGGGTTTACGTTGTCTATGTGGAGCACCTCGAGGTCCGGCGCGACCGACCTTATCCCCCTAAAGAGCCTCTCTATGGCGTCAGGGTTGGGCCTGGGGAACTCGAGCCACCCCGTGTCCCTGGCCATATAGGCGTAGAGGTCAGACTGCCTCCCAACCCTGAAGTTCCTGACACCGAACCTGTGCAAGGCCTCGACCTCCGCGAGCACGCCCTCTATCGGCCTGAAGACGACCTCGCCGTACAGCGGCTCCACGCAGAATGAGCAGCCGCCGACCACGTAGCGCGGGCAGCCCCTGTAGGTCTCGAGCTCAACGATGAGGTTGAGGCCGTAGTTGGGATGCTGTGTCACTAGCGCGGCGCCCCTTACCGCGAAGCGGTCGACGAGCTCGTATCCCTCCCTGAGCGCGCTTGGGTCGACGCGCTCGACTGAGAGCCTCTCCCTGACCAGCTCGTGAATCACCACCTCGACGTCGCCCTTAACGACGATGTCAAAGTGCTCACCTAGCTCCTCAGGCGGCACCGCCAGTGTGCCCCCCTCAACCCCCATCCCGAACCTAGCGACGGGCCCGCCGAGCACCTTAACTGGCCTCTCGATGAGGCTGCTCCACAGCCTGATCTCCTCTGGCCTTATCGGATCGCCTCCCAGGTACTTCCCTGGGACTAGGACACCAGCTAAGAAGACGACCAAATCAGACCCGTTAGCCACCTCGACGAATCTATCGACATCGCCCCTCACGGCATCAACCGTAAAGTAGAGGGTCTCGGCGCCCCTCTCAGCCTCCCAGATGGCGCCGGCGACGTACCTCGGGTACACGTCTAGGTAGGGCGGCACCCCCAGACCGGCTGGCTCGTCTGAGTAGCCGTCCAGTATGACCGCCCTCAACCCCAGCCCCGGAAGTGCTCCCAGCCCCTCCTCTCGACATCCACGACCTCGCGTCCCAGCGCGATCCGGACC
>CAZCFI010000023.1:0-24518 GCA_964497915.1 uncultured Thermoproteales archaeon | reverse complement strand
GGGGCGCCCTGTGCCCCGACCTGCTCCCGAGAGTCAGGCTTAAGGGCAGTCCTCAGCCGCTGACGGTGCCCGCCGATGAGGAGGGCTAGGGGCATGGTGGCGCGAGCGCTCCTAGCAGTCCTCGCCGTGCTAGTCGCGGGCAGGCTCGCCTGGCTCCCGGTGGCGGTGTTCGTGGTCTCAGGGAACTCAATGGTGCCCACCCTCAGGACCGGGGACCTGGCCCTAGGCGTGGCCACGTACCTCACCGACTACGACGTGGGGGACATAGTGGTGTGGTACGCCACAATTACTCACGGAGTGATCCACAGGGTCGTCAATGTTACAGAGAGTCGCGTTGTCACGATGGGGGACAACAACCCCCTGCCAGACCCCCCAGTGCCCCGGCACTTCGTCAAGTACAAGGTCGTGTGCTGGGTGCCTAGGGAGGCATGGCTACCAGGGTTAGCAGTCGCCGTGGCCGCTAACCTGTACGCGAGCAGGCGGAGGCTGCTCGAGGCTCTCCGCAGCCCCAGCCCTGAGAGGCTCACAGTGGCCTTCGCCGTGGTGGTCACCTTCGTCGTCCTCGACTCCTCGGTCATCCTGCTCTCCTCTGTGTACTACCAGGGCTACAGGGTGGTGGTGGAGCGGCCAGCTGTCGAGCTAGTGGGAGTAGAGCTCTCGCGTGATGGGTCGACGATGTGGGTGAGGTACTTCGTGAGGGGGGCCACTCCCGTGGGGGTGGCCTACTGCGCGATGAACGTCTCAGGGCAGCTCTACGCCTGCCGCGCTACGGTCTCAGGCGCGACGGTGACCATTCATGTGCGGAGGGAAGTCTACCTCCACGCGTACCGTGTGGCGAGGTCGCCAGTCTCCAAGCTCTCCGCAGTCATCAACGTTACGTTCGACAAGGGGTGGGTGCTAGGGGTCTACAGCGTCGCCGTGAACTGGAGACCGCTGACTGTAGTGCCCGCTGACTCGTCAGTAGTGGTGTGCAACCCCAACCCGGTGCCCTTCAACGTCTCCGTCACGGCGACTTATTATGAGAGGGTGAGGGGGGAAGTCACCTTCGTCGGGAGGGCTCACGTGGGGAGCTTTACGGTACCTCCAGGGGGCTCTGTCAGGGTACCGATCGAACGCCGAGGGACGCACGCCTACGTTAGCGTGGTCTACGAGTACAAGTTTGCTAGGGGTGGTCGGGTCCATGAGGTCAAGAGAGTTGAGTTCGGGGGCTAGAGCGACGTACGCTGCCTTGGCCCTCCTGGAGCTGCTGTACGGGTCGCTCACGCTCGTCGGCCTGCTGTCGCCGGTCTACCGCCTCAGCGGGGTGGTGGAGGGTGATGTGGCCCTGTCCTGGTACAGGCTCAAGTTTTATGGCAGGCCTATCTCCGAGCCCTTCCTCGACGCAGTGAGGCTGCTCGCCCTGCCCGCTTACGCCCTCTCGGTACTCGCAGTGGTGGTGTCCCTAGCCTCGCTCACGATTGCGAGGTCTAGGGGGGTTCGTGCAGCGCTTAGCGAGGCGATGTTAGGGGTTTCCTTGTCCGCGGTGATGGTGGTGCCCCTCCCCATTCAGCTGCAGAGAATGGTCTCTGAGGAGGTGCGGGGACTGAGGGCCAACTTCGTGTTTAGGACCAGCGCTGGCCTAGTCAACTTCGGCACCACCACGGTGCGCGTTAATGACGCTGCGCGACTGATGCTCAGCCCCCACCTGCAGCTACCGCTAGTGGCGGCCACGACAGCGCTCGCCCTAGCGCACTACTGGCTCCTCCTCAGGACGCTGAGGGACTCTGGAACCCAGCCTGGCCTAGCCGGTCGGCGCGCCTAGCAGACCCCCTCTATAGGCTCGGAACACGGGCTGCGACCCTAAATAACCTTTATTACCGGGGGCCCTCCCAGGGCTATCGATGAGGCTCCAGGTCGCGCTCGACCTCACTGACCTAGAGCTGGCACTCAGGGTCGCCGACAAGGTGGTGAGGGGAGGGGCGGACATACTGGAGGTGGGCACCCCCCTCATAAAGAAGTACGGGGCCGTGGCCGTCGAGAGGGTGAGGGCCAGGCACCCAGACGTTGAGCTGCTAGCGGACTCTAAGACCGCTGACGCCGGGAGTGTGGAGGCCGAGATCATGTTCGGGGCGGGAGCCGACATGATGACCGTGCTCGGCCTAGCTGACGACGCGACCGCAGTAGCAGCTAGGGAGGTGGCTGAGAGCTACGGCGGCTCAGTGGTGGTGGACCTCATGAACGTCCAGAGTCCGCACTCTAGGGCCCTCGAGCTGTGGCAGCTGGGGATAAGGGACTTCTGCTTCCACACCGGCTTGGACGCCCAGAGGAGGGGGAGGAGGGCCCCCTCACTCCTAGGCGAGGTCGACGCCCTCAAGGCCAAGGCTGGGGAGGCCAGGGCGTTCGTGGCTGGTGGCATAAGGCTGGAGGACCTGGAGGAGGTGCTCAGGCACCCAGTCGATGTCGTAATCGTCGGCGGGGCCATCCTGCGCTCCCCCGACCCCGAGGCTGCTACCAGGAGCTTCAAGAGGGCGCTAGAACGGGCGCTGGGCTAAGGGGAAAAACTTATTTCTTTAAACTCTGAATCCCTCTCCCCGGGTGAACTTTGTGCGCGTCATAGTGGTCGCCGTGCCAGGCGCCGGCAAGTCGACCACCCTCCAACTTCTCAAGCGCATGAGGCCCGACGTCAAGGTAGTGAACTTCGGCGACTTCATGTTCGAGATAGCCAAGGAGAAGTACGGCATAAAGGACAGGGACGAGATGAGGAAGAGGCTGAGCCTCGAGCAGTACAGGGAGCTGCAGCTCGAGGCCGCTAAGAGGATAGCTGAGATAGGCGGCGACGTCGTCGTGGACACGCACCTGGCCATAAAGACGCCGAAGGGCTACTACCCCGGCCTGCCGACCGAGGTCGCCAGGCTGCTCTCCCCCGACGTCATAGCCGTCATCGAGATAGACCCCAGCATAGTCCTGGAGAGGAGGCTCAAGGACTTGAGGCTCAGCAAGCCCGTCGTCACCAGGGTGGGGACCGTCAGGTACCCCAGGGCCAGGCGCGACGTCGAGACCGTGGAGGAGATAGAGCTGCACCAGCAGATGAACAGGTACTTCTCGGTCGCGGTCGCCAATGAGACGAGGGCCACGGTCAAGGTGATAAACCTGAGGGGCGTTGTCCAGAGGAGGCCCTTCGAGCACGCGGAGATGGCCGCTAGGGAGCTCTCCAAGCTGTTCCAGTAGCGGGTGAGGCCCGTGCCCGAGGTGATCACGCTCAGCAAGGAGGATCTAGTCAGAGTGCTAAGGTACGCGTTCGCCCACTGCGAGTGCAAGTGCCCTGCGGAGAGGGACCCCGAGGCGTGCATAGTGCTGGCCGAGCTCTCGAAGCTGCTGGGCCTCAAGCTGCCCTGCCAGGACGAGTTCGGCGACTTCACCGAGGAGTCGTTCACGGAGCTAATAAGGGAGATAGAGAGGAGGCGCGGCAAGAGCATAGACGAGTTCCTTAGCGAGGTCAGGGAGGGGGGGCCCAAGTGCCTCCAGGACCAGATAGACGAGATGGATGCAACGTTCGCCCTAGAGGTGCTCAGGGCCATGAGGAGGAGGAAGAGGTAAAAGGGGCCCCACCTAACTAGTACTGAGCTAGCGCGGGGCGGGAGCTTTGTTCGTAGTGTTCGTCATAGGCACGGCTGGCTCAGGCAAGAGCACCCTGACGGGCTCGCTGAGCGACTGGCTGAGGGACAACGAAGTGAGGGTAGCCACCGTCAACTTGGACCCGGCCGTTGAGGAGCTGCCATATGAGCCCGACGTAGACGTCAGGGACTACGTGACCGTGGACCAAGTCATGCGCGAGTACAAGCTGGGGCCGAACGGGGCCATAGTGGCCGCGATAGACATACTGGCCTCCGAGATAGGGAGGGTGGCCGAGGAGGTGGCCGCGCTGAAGCCCGGCTACGCCATAGTTGACACGCCTGGCCAGATGGAGCTCTTCGCCTTCAGGACCGTGGGCGAGTACATAGTGTCACAGCTGTGCGGCGACAGGTGCGCCGTGATATACCTGATAGACGCAGTCCTGGCCGTCAGGCCGAGCGGCTTCCTTTCCTCCATGCTGCTGGCCGCGTCCATCCACTACAGGTTCGGGAGGGCCCACGTCAACGTGCTGAACAAGATAGACTTGGTGGGGCGGGAGCAGGTAGAGAGGATAGCTTCCTGGCTGGAGGACCCCGAGAGGCTTAGGCTGGAGCTGCTCAAGGAGCGCAGCGACATGGGAAGGGACGTCAATGAAAGCATACTCGACGCGATAAGGGAGTACCTCTCCCACTTCGAGCTCCTCCCCGTCTCGGCGAAGACGGGCGAGGGAATCGAGGGCCTGTACGCCGTGCTTCAGCAAATATATGTGGGAGGAGAGGACTATGTAACACTGCCTTAGCCCGGTGGTGTCATTGATCAACGTCGAGGAGTGCCTCAGAAAGCTCGAGGAGTACAGGGCGCTGTTGAGGGAGCTGGAGAGGAGGCTCTACGAGGAGAGGAGTAAGAGGGACGAGATGAACGCCAAGGTCAGGCTGGTGGCCGCTCAGGTCAGGGAGAGGAGGGAGGGGCTGAGCAAGCTGGTGGCGGAGCTCCGCGAGCTCAGGGAGGAGAGGAGCAAGATTGTCGAGAGGATAAGGGAGCTGAGAGGGCAGGAGAGGGAGCTAGCGTCCAGGATGGCTCAGTTAAGGAGGGAGAGGGGCGAGCGCAGGAGGAAGATCAGGGCCCTGCTAGCGACCGTGAGGGAGAGGGTCGGAAGGGCCACCGAGGACGAGCTGAGGGAGGAGCTTGAGAGGTTGGAGTGGGAGTACCAGACTACGTCGATGTCGCTGGAGGAGGAGAGGGAGTACGTCAGGAGGATGAACGAGCTCGAGCTGGCCATCAAGGTGCTGGAGAAGTGCAGGGAGCTTGAGGCTGAGGTTGAGAGGATCGAGCGCGAGATGGAGGAGCTGAGCTCCAAGCTGAGCGAGCTTAGGGAGGAGAGGGGCAGGCTGTCTGAGGAGGTAGCCAGTCTCAAGGAGAGGATAGCCAAGAAGCTGGAGGAGGTGAGCGCGCTGAGGAGCGAGGTCAGGGAGCTAGCTGCCAGGAGGGATGAGCTCAAGAGGCAGGCCGACGAGCACCACGAGAGCTACGTCAGGCTGCTGCAGAGGGTGGCTGAGGTCAGGAGCGAGATAAGGAGGCTCGAGACCCTGGTGAGGGCATCCAAGATAGCCGAGAGGAGGAAGGAGGAGGAGAAAAGGTTAAGGGCTAAGGCCGAGGAGATATACGAGAGGTACAGGCGAGGAGAGAGGATCTCTTGGAGCGAGTTCGAGCTACTGATCAAGATGGGCTACGTGGGCGGGGGCTAGGAGTGGTACCATGAGCAGCGCACAGAGGCTGCTCGTCCTCTGCGTCGACAATGACGATGACATAGGGCAGGCGATAGAGTGCCAGACTCCGATAATCGGCAGGGACGCCATCTTAAGGGCGGCTACCCTCTTCGCGGTGAAGTGCCCTGAGGACTCAGACCTCAACGCCATGTTCGCGGCCGTCCAGGTCTACGACCAGATGAAGAGGATAGTAGGCGAGGGCAACTGCGAGGTGGCGCTGATAGCGGGCCTCTCTAGGGGCGGTGTCGAGTCGGACATGAAGATAGCCTCAGAGCTCGAGAGCGTGCTGAGGGCCTTCAAGGCCGACGGGGTCATCCTAGTGTCCGACGGGCCAACGGACGAGCAAGTCCTGCCCATAATCTCGTCCAGGGTCCCCGTGATCTCAGTTAGAAGGGTGGTGGTCCAGCAGTCGAGGGGCATCGAGGAGGCCTTTGTCATCGTCACGAATTATGTCAGGAAGCTTGTCCACGAGCCTAGGTATCGAAAGTACTCGCTGGGGCTACCGGGGCTATTCATATCGCTCTACACGGTGCTCAACGCGCTGGGCCTCGTCGGCTACGCGGGCACGCTTTTCGCGCTGCTGCTGGGGCTCCTCCTAGTCTACAAGGGCTTCGCCCTAGGCGAGAGGTTGGGGAGGCTGAGGCAGTACTCACCCGTTAAGATAGCCTCGATCATGGCGTCGGCGGTCATACTCTCGATAGGCGTGTTCTCCGGGGCTCAGAGCGTCATGGGCCTGAGGCCTCACTCGCTCAACGAGCTCATTGGCTTCTTCTTCCTGACTAGCATAGGGAGAACTCTAAACGTCGCTGACTCCATAACTATATCCATGCTATTCTTCATTGGCGGCCGCATAGTAGACGGGATAGTCAGGGAGGGCGTGGTGGACTGGAAGGACTGCGCGTTCTTCACCTTCGTGCTCATACTGAGGCAGATACTGGTCGAGCTAGCTAAGTTCATGGTGGGCGTCGGTGACTTCGTCGCGCTGGTGTACTGGTCCCTGTTCTCAGTGATAGCATCCACGGTGGTGGCGTCGCTATTCCTAACGAAGAGCAGGCTAGCGAGGAAGTGAGTGGAGCTGGCAATGAGCGCAGGGTGGAGGACTTACTCCCTCCTGCTGAGCGGCGAGCACCCGACGCTCCCCCTCGCTGAGGTCCTAGCGATACTAGAGGCTGAGGGCGTGCCCTTCGAGGTCCTGGGCAGGGACGGCAGGCTGGTGCGCCTGAGGGCTAGGGGATCCCTCGACCCCATCGAGCGCAGGGCCGCCCTCTGCCACATGTGCTGCGCCGAGCTAGCGAGCGGCGAGGGCGGGGCTGAAGCCGCCCTCGAGGCCGCTAGGGGGGTTGACTGGGGCTTCCTGAACGGCAAGACCTTCTCGGTCAGAGTGTACAAGTGCGGGGCCCTCAGCCGCGTGAGCGGGGCGGGCCTCGAGAGGGCGGTGGGCGAGGTAGTGGCTAAGCGCTCCCGCGGCAGGGTTCGCTTGCTAAAGCCTGACGTGGAGGTGGCGGTCATTGTGACGGGTAAGTCGTTCTCCATAGGCACCCTCCTCTTCAGAGTGGACAAGAGGAGGCTCGCGGCTAGGAGGCCCAGGCTCAGGCCGTTCTTCAGGCCGTCCTCGCTAGACTCGAAGCTGGCGAGGGCGCTAGTGAACCTGTCCCGCTGCAGGCCGGGGGACGTAGTCCTCGACCCCTTCGCTGGCAGTGGTAGCATCGGGATTGAGGCCGCCCTGCTGGGCTGCTACTCGGTGAACCTAGACCTTGACGAGGGGATGGTCAGCGGCTGCGCCTTAAACATGGCGTTCTACGACGTGGAGGCCGGGGACGTGGCGCGTGCTGATTCGCTCATCTGGCCACTGAGGGAGCGGGGCGTCGACAGGATAGTCACCGACCTGCCCTACGGCAGAACCTCCTCGACCCACGGCAGGACCAGGCTTGAGCTAGTGTCGGGGCTTCTCTCGCTCGCCGGAGCCGTGCTGAGGGAGGGCGGCGTGGCGGTGTTCATGCACGAGGGGGGGCTGGGGGTCGAGGACCTAGTTAGGGAGGCTGGCGCTAGGCTGATAGATCAGCACGAGATCAGGGTTCACGGCGGGCTGACGAGGGTCGTGAGGGTGGTGGCATTTGATTGAGGTATTCTTCCTAGGGACTGGGGGGACGCTGCCCACGGCGGCTAGGGGGCTGCCATCAGTCGTGCTGCGCAGGGAGGGCGAGCTGGTGATGTTCGACTGCGGCGAGGGGACGCAGTTCCGCTACCTCTCCGCGCACCTCGGCGTAAACAGGAGGATGAAGATATTCATCACGCACCTCCACGGCGACCACGTGCTTGGGCTGCCGGGCCTCCTCATGACCTTCTCCGTGCTCGGGAGGGAGAGGGAGCTGGAGGTCTACGGGCCCGAGGGCATTTGCGAGTTCGTGGAGAGAGTGCTCGCGCTCACGGCGTTCGAGCCTGAGTACGACGTGAGGGTCGCCGAGCTACGGTCGGGGGACGTCGTGAGGGGGAGGGGGTACTCGGTTAGGGCTGGCGAGGCCGACCACACGGTCCCCACGCTAGCTTACTCACTCGAGGAGGACCCTAAGCCCGGCAAGTTCAACGTGGAGAGAGCCCTGGAGCTGGGCGTCCCCCGCGGCCCCCTGTGGAAGAGGCTGCAGAGGGGGCAGCCCGTGAGGCTCCCCGACGGCAGGGTGGTGAGGCCCGAGGACGTGCTCGGGGAGCCCAGGCCCGGCCTCAAGGTGGTCTACAGTGGGGACACCAGGCCGTGCGCGTCAGTCGTCGGGCTAGCGCGGGGCGCCACGCTGCTGATCCACGACAGCACGTTCCCCAGCGAGCTGCGCGACAAGGCGCTGGAAGCTGGCCACTCGACGGTCGAGGAGGCATGCAGGGTAGCCTTAGAGGCTGACGTTAGGTACCTAGTGCTGTTCCACCTGAGCGCGAGGATCACGGACTCAGAGGCGGTGCTGAGGGAGGCCAGGGCCATATTCGACAGGGTGCTAGTGGCCGAGGACCTCATGAAGCTCGAGCTGAGGAGCAGCGGGGAGCTCAGGGTAGCTTGGCTCAGGGGTCGGGCGGCCTAGCCTCGCCCACCGGCCGCCCCCTCACGGTCCTTGGAGCCAGCCAGTCTATGAAGCGCTTGGGGTCGCTCGTCGTCACTATGAACGTTATGGGCCCTAGGGGGCTCTCCCTCTCCGGGAGGCTGCAGAACGATGCCACTCCGACGTAAGCCGCCTGCTTGTGAAGGTGGAAGACCACGGTGTTGCCCGTGCAGCCCATTTTCAGGTAACTCCTCGCCGCGTCCAGTATCCTCTGCGACCTGAGGGCGTTGTACAGCTTCCTGAGCGACGAGGGCCCCCTGCCCCTGGCCACTATTAGCCTGCGGTCGCCGAGATCCTCGACCTTCACGCTATCGGGTGAGAAGAGGTTGAGGATTGCTCTCTCAACCTTTCTCAGATCCTCGGTGTCCCTCACCTCAGCCCTAACTTCGATCTCCACTGCGCACCACCTCAGCAAGTAGCTCCCTAGCCTCCCTCAGGGCCTCCTCCTTGCTCTTGCCGTAGTTTAGTAGCATGGCGTCTGACAGGGCTATCACCTTCCCTATCCCGAGCCCCAGCTCCCTCTCGTCCCTCTCCACGAACTCCTCCCAGGTCTTCGGGTCGTCCTCCCTGCCTCGGGCGACTAGCCGCTCAAACCTCACCCTCCTCGGCGCGTGCACCGCCACTACTACGACGTCGCCAAACGCCCTCTCAAAGAACTCCACCTCCTCCCAGCTCCTGACGCCGTCTATCAGGACGGTATCGGAGCTCCCAGCTGCCGCCTCCGCCTTCCTCACGGTCAGCTCAGCCACGGCCTGAGGGCCGCGAAGCTCCCTCAGCTCCCTCGCGAGCCTGGCTAGGACCTCGGATGTCTCGGGGAGGCCCCTCCTCCTCGCCTCCTCCCTGACCACGTCGCCCATGCTGACCGTCGGTATCCCCAGCTCCCTGGCCGCCTCTACCAGGAGGGACTTGCCAGCGCCCGGCAAGCCCGAGACCAAGATCGCCCTGACCGGCATGCGCACCACTTATGCAGAGAGCCTCGCTAAATATATGAGGGTATCTAAGTCGGCGCTCGTCCTGAGGCCCTTGGGGTCGAAGTGAGTGCGGCAGGCCGTGAACCCCTCCGCCCTGAGGGCCTCCACCAGCGCTCTGGGGGACGGCTCACTGGCGCCAAGCAGCTTGGACAGCTCCTCAACCGTGTAGTAGAGGGGCGGCGCCCCGCTCTCGCTCCTAAGCCGGGAGATCATCGAGGACAGTGCGGCGCTGTGGAGATAGCTGGCCTCCTTGTAGGCGCGCTCGAGCCTCCCGACGAACTTGGGGTCCCAGATCGGGCCCACCCATAGGGGGCCAGCTACTGACAGCCTGGCGGAGCACCTGGGGCACTTCGCCGCTGGGCGTGGGAGGGGGTAGCCGCGCTCCAGCGACCTGTAGCCGCACCTAGCGCAGTAATACGCCAGGCCCAGGTTGCTGAGGGACTCATCGGCCCTCGCAGCCCCCCTCACCACCCTCACGTGAACCCTGACGAGGTGGGGCAGCGAGTAGGACAGCAGCGGCTCCACCGCCAGCTCGTACCTGGCGGCTTGCCGGCAGATGTAGCCCAGCAGGATCCTCACCGCCAACTCGCGCGAGAATGGGCACCTCATGGGCCTCGCTGAGTACTTCCTCACGCAAGCCGCCTCCTTTGCGCCCATGAGCGGCGCTAGGTCTGTCGCCGTGATGAGCAGCAGCCCGCGGTTCCTGACGGCCTTAAGGGCGGTGTCGATGAATGGGACCGGTGTGCCGAACGGGTCTATGTCTATCGCGTCGAACTTAGGCCCCCTCGCCGCCCTCTGGCTCAGGAGCACGTTAGCCTCCGTGTTAAGCACCTCAGTCCTGCTCTCGAGGCCGTTGAGGGCTGCGTTGACGGCCATGAGCTTGCAGGCCTTAGGGTCAGCGTCGTTGAGCACGGCCTCGCCTACTCCGGACTCCAGGAGGTACCTGAGCCCTCTCACCCCAGTGGCGCTTAAGAGGTCGCACACTAGGCTAAGCCGCTCCCCCGCGCGCACGTGGGCCAGCAGGGCCAGCACATCCAGGTGCCTGGACAGGGTGACGCGGGGGTTGTAAAAGACGGGCGCCCACCTGGGCTCCACGTGCCTGCCTCGCGCGTACTTGGACAGGTCTGGTACGAGCAGCCTGGCGAGACCCTCCCTCACCTCGACCAGCTTGCCCAGGTCGCTTAAGTTAGTGCCTCGGCTCTCTGCGCCCACCACCTTGATAAGCCCCCTAAGCCATTAATTGGGTCGTGGCTAAGTATAAGCTGATCGCCGGGGTCGACGACGCCGGCAGGGGGCCCGTGATAGGGCCGCTGGTGATAGCTGGCGTGGCCGTCCCTGAGAGCAGGCTGGCTGCCCTCGCCAACCTGGGAGTCAGGGACTCTAAGACACTGAGCCCTAGGGTCAGGAGGAGGCTCGCGTCGCTCATCAGGCACCTTGCCACTAGGGTGTCCGTGAGGGTGGTAGACCCTGAGACCATCGACAAAGCGGTCATGAGGGTCAGCTACAAAGGCCTGAACCACCTCGAGGCGGCCTACGTGGCTGAGGTCATAGGCGAGATGCGCCCCCACGTGGCCTACGTGGACTCGCCCGACATCAGACCTGAGAGGTTCAGAGCCACGGTCCTCAAGCTGCTCCCAGCCGAGCTCAGGGGGCTCAAGCTGGTATGTGAAAATAAGGCCGACCAGAGGTACGCAGTGGTGGCAGCCGCCTCCATAATAGCCAAGGAGGTGAGGGAGGAGGAGGTGAGGAGGCTAAAGGCTGAGTTCGGCGACTTCGGGTCAGGGTACCCGGCCGACCCGCGCACGGTGAGGTTCCTGAGGGAGTACTACAGGAGGTGGGGCGACCTGCCACCGATAGTTAGGAGGACCTGGGGTACTGTGAGGAAGCTCCTCTCCGGAGGGCTAGCCTAGGTACTCCTTCAGCTCCTCCCTCCTGACGAAGTGGACGTTGTCGAACTCCTCCTCGATGCCCCTGCTCAGCTCTACCCTGAGCTCCCTCCTACCCACGACTATCACGCTGGCGTCCGTGATCTCGGCTATCCTGGCGGCTACCCTTAAGTCCTCTCTGAGCTCCTTGGCGCCGCTTCCCCTCCCAACGGTCTTGATGAAGGCCCTTGACTCGTCCTCGACGTTCACTGCGGCTAGCTCGAAGGGCGCTCTCCTGAGGCTAGTGACGACGAATCCCCTGCGCTCCGCTATCCTCTCGATCTCCTTAGCGAGCGGGTCCCTGGGCTCCTCCTTAGAGCTCAAGAGCTCCTCCTCCACGCACCTCCGGCAGGAACTTATGTCCATTGGCTTCACTACGCTCTCCCCCAGCACCTCCTCCAGCCTCATCGCGACCTCGAGCGTGGCCTCCATCTCCTCACGCTCGTAGCCGTAAATGGCCCTCCTGCTCACGCCCACCTCCTTGGCCAGCTGGCCTAGCGAGAGCCCCCTCTCCTCCCTAAGCCTCCTGAGCTTGGCTCCGTTCACCTTAACGAATAGCCCTCCCCTCTTCGCGTAGATCACGGGCCCCCTGCCACCGAGCATCTCCTGGAGCGTGAGCGAGCTGAGCGCGAACACGCCGAACCTGCTGTAAAGCACGCCGTCTAGCAGGGGCTCGCTCTTAGCGAAGGAGCCCACGATGAAGGGCGCGGCTCCCACGCTGAAGGCCAGCTTCTTGAGCTCCACGGCCGCTGGTCTCCTGCAGCTGTCTATGTTCCTAAGCACCCTGATTACGAGGCCCTCCTCGCCCCTCTTGGCGATGAGGCTGAAGCTGTACCTCTTGGCCTCTCTGCTCGCGACTGTCATGTACCCAGCTCTTGCCAGCCTCCTCTCTAGCTCCTCGACTTTAAGTGCTACGCTCATACCGCCCCTTGCCTAACCTCCCTTCTTGCGAGCCGCCACGAACGCGTGGGCTACGTCGTATGGCTCCAGGTGCACGACGTCAACTATGTCATAGCCCCGCTCCTTGAGGTGGGCCATCTCCCTGCGGTAAGTCTCAGACGGCTCCTTGGTCACGTCTATGCTCATAGCCTTGATGGCCTGGAGGGCCCACCCGCCGCTCTTGAGGAAGACGTCGCCGTTGTCTGCCACTATCTTGCTCTGAAACGGCTGGGCCACGTCAGCGTAGATCACATCCACCTCATCGACGTAGAGTCGGTAGAGGGACGGGAATCTGGCATCGGCCAGGATAGGGACCATGTTCTCGCGATAGGGCGTGCACTTCTCCACGAGCTCCCTCATGACCCTTGGTGAGAACTCGACGCAGTAGACCACGCCCTCCTCGCCCACTATGTCGGAGACGTGACTAGCCGTGGTCCCCGTGGCAGCCCCCAGGTATAGGACCTTCATGCCGGGCTCTATGGGCATTACCGAGAGCTCCTTGAGTATGGCGGCTGCCAGCTTGCTCCTGTACGGGTTCCAGACCCTGTACTCGACGCCCTCGAACTGCACTAGTTGCTCGCCGTACACCCTCCTGCCGGGGGCTAGGTTCTTAGTGGCGAGCTTCCTGCTGCCGTCCTCGAACTCTACCCAGTAGACACCCTTGAACTTCTCGTGGGGCTCCACGCTAACGGCCTTTATCATGGCCACTACCTCCTCCCCCTCCCTCTCCTCCTCCTGGGCGGCTTCTCGACTCTCTTAGGCGGCCTCGGGTATAATTTCTTTATCTCCTCGATCCTCTTCTGGAGCTCCTCCTTGATCTCGTCGGCCTTGTACTCGCCGGAGAAGGCGTCGATCCTAGCAGCTATCGCCAGCTTAGCGGCCAGCGCCCTGGCTATCTTGCCCCTCTGCCACCTGGGCGACCTGAATATGGCTGGGTACTGGAATATGACGCCGTGCTTAGGCGGCTTGCCGCCCGTCCTCAGGGCTCTGAAGAGCGCCTTCTCAGCCCCCAGCACCTGAATGGTGCTGGCGGGCAGCGTAGCCAGCTTCTGGAGGCCGCCAGCGAGCGCGATGAGCCTGGCGCCGAGGAGCGGGCCGACGAGGCCCCTGATGTTCGGGGCCACCTCCTTCATGGCCTCGTCCACATAGACCTCAAGCTTCTTCCTGGTGTCGTATAGCTGCAGTAGCAGGGAGGCTATGTGCTTGATGGCCTCCATGTCAAAGTCCGTCATCGTGGCCCCCATGCTCTCCTTGGCGCTTCTCTCTATCCTCCTGGCCCTGGGGGGCGGCACGCCGAGCTCCTTGAGCCTCTCCTCGGTGAAGTTGTCCCTGGAGCCCAGCTCGTAGACCATCCTGACGAAGTCCCTGTGGTCCCTCACGATCTCGTTGAGCTCGGGGAAGTGGAGGCTGTACCACTCCCTAAGCCTAGAGGCGAAGAGGTTTATCGTCCTGTCCAGCTCGTCTATGGCTGATATGGCCTGGGCCACGAACAGGTCCCTCTTCTCGGCGGCCTCCCTCACCTTCCTCTTCGTCACGAGCACTGAGACGTCGTAGAGCAGGGCGCGGTAGTCCTCCCAGCTGAGGCCCATCCTCTCCACGTAGGCCCTTATATTTGACCTGAAGAGCTGCCCCCCTCTGCTCGGCAGCTCGTGGACCACCCTGAGCTGGGCGAACTCCCTCGAGACGTTCCTCGCCAGCTCCTCGCTCTCAAACACTACCTCCGTCACGTTCTTGCGTATCAGGTCCTCCACCAGCTCCCTCAGCTCTGGTATGAGCTCCCCTCTCTCCACGGCCATCAGCTTGTCAGCCAGCGCCTCGACATCCCTAGGGAGCTCCTTCGCGGATATTATGCTGCCGTCCTCCGCTAGGGCCAGCAGCCCCAGCGGGCTCTCCACCAGGTAGGCTCGACTCGGCAAGTCACATCACGCCCTCAGAAGCTATCTCACCTCTTTATTTCCTTAATAAGGAATTATTTATTTTTATCTCGGCGCGCTGAGCTAGCCCAGGGCAGCTGCTAGGCACGAGGCTTCAGAGCGGGCGCGGCTGAGGTAGCGCTGCCTAGCACCTCACCGGGAAAGGGTTTAAATACGTCGGGCAGTAAGTGTTCTCAGCGACTCGCAGGTGGTGGTCCCATGCCGAGCCACGGTAGCCTGACCAAGGCTGGCAAGGTGAGGATGGCCACTCCCAAGATACCGCCTAAGCCGAAGAAGAACCTGATCCCCAGGAGGAGGAACCTGAGGAACTACAAGCGCAGGATACTCTACGCCTCCCTCCGGGCCGTCAGGAGGTAGCCCCGCCCCTAGAGTTGAGCTGCATGGAGGAGCTCGGGTTCTACAGCCAGAGGGTCCTCAGGCTCCTGAGGGAGGCGGGGGCTGGCGTCTTCGACAGGGTCAGGGTGCTCTGGGGCGGCATGCCCCTTGAGGGCGTCCTGCTCCCGCGACCCGAGTACGGCGACCCCGACGTCCTCATAATCAAGCTGGACAACGGCTACAACGTGGGAGTCCACGTCGACAAGATCGAGAGGCTCGAGCTGACCTCTAAGGGCAAGAAGGTGGAGCTCAGGCCAGCTGGCGCCGCCAAGCTGAGGGAGAGCCTGCCCCTAGTGGCTGTGCTGGGGACTGGGGGCACGATAGCCTCAAGGGTCGACTACACGACCGGCGCCGTCTACCCGTCCTTCACCGCGGAGGACGTCTACACCTTAGTGCCTGAGCTAGCCGACATAGCCCGCCTCGAGCTGGAGACAATCTTCAACATATTCAGCGAGGACATGACGCCGAAGAGGTGGGAGGCGATAGCGGAGAGGGTGGCCGAGAAGCTGAGGGGCGGCGCCGTCGGAGTTGTAGTCGCCCACGGGACTGACACCATGGGGTACACCGCCGCTGCGCTAAGCTTCGCCCTGGCCAACCTGCCCGGCCCAGTGGCCCTCGTGGGCGCCCAGAGGTCATCAGACAGGCCATCGTCAGACACCGCCCTAAACCTGGTGTCGGCCGTGACCGTTGCGGCGAGGGCGCCCTTCGCTGAGGTCGTGGTCGTGATGCACGGCGAGACCAGCGACACGTACGCCCTGGTGCATAGGGGGACTAGGGTGAGGAAGTGCCACACGAGTAGGAGGGACGCCTTCAGGTCGATAAACAGCGAGCCGCTAGCCGTCGTTAGGGGCGGCAGGGTGGAGGTCTTGCTCGACGACTTCAGCCCGAGGAGGAGCCCGGAGGACCTGGTGCTGAGGAACGGCTTCGACGAGAGGGTGGCCCTCGTGAAGTTCTACCCCGGCATGAGCCCCGAGGTAATAGACTTCCTCGTTGACAAGTCCTACCACGGCATAGTTATAGAGGCCACCGGGCTCGGCCACGTCAGGGAGGAGCTGCTCTCCTCAATAGGCAGGGCCGTGGAGGAGGGCGTGGCCGTCGCCATAGCGTCGCAGTGCCTCTGGGGGCGAGTCAACCTGAACGTGTACAGGAGGGGGGTCCAGCTGCTGAAGCTCGGCGTGATACCTTGCGAGGACATGATACCCGAGACGGCGTTCGTCAAGCTCTCCTGGGTGCTCGACAAGACCCGAGACCTGGAGGAGGTGAGGAGGATGATGATGACCTGCTACGCGCACGAGATGTCGCCGCGCACGCTGTACGAGACCTACCCCCCAAACCTAAGGGCGGGGCGCGAGGGCAGGGTAGGCAGCGCGCCGTGAGCCCCGGGCGTCGCGAGCTCGCCTTCTGGGGGGACAAGCAGCTTAAATAGCAGGTGGCCCACTCCTAGACTCAGCATGGGCGAGAGGTCCTTCAAGGAGGCGCTAGCGTCCGGCGAGCTTGGCCTCAAGGTGGGGATGGAGTTCCACCAGATGCTGGACACTAGGGAGAAGCTCTTCTGCAGCTGCCCCACCGAGCTAAGGCACGGCAGCCCCGACTTCACGTTCGTGAGGAGGCTGAGGCCGACCATGAGCGAGCTAGGCGAGGTCGACCCAGCCGCGCTCTTCGAGTTCAAGAAGGGCAGGCGCTACGTCTACGAGTGCTTCTCCGACGTCACGTGCCTCGTCGAGATGGACGAGGAGCCGCCCCACGAGCTCAACAGGGAGGCCCTGGAGGTGGCGCTCACGATAGCCCTCATGCTGAACTCGAGGCCCGTCGACGAGATCCACGTGATGAGGAAGATAGTCATAGACGGGTCGAACACGACGGGCTTCCAGAGGACGGCGCTCATAGCCCTGGGCGGCTACGTGGACGTGCTGGGCAAGAGGGTCCCCATTCAGACCGTATGCCTCGAGGAGGACGCCGCCAGGAAGGTGGGCGAGGAGGGGGACAAGGTGATATTCAGGCTCGACAGGCTCGGCATCCCGCTGATCGAGATCGCCACGGCCCCGGCCATCAACAGCCCTGAGGAGGCTGAGCTCGTGGCCTACAGGATAGGGCAGCTCCTCAGGATCACTGGGAGGGTCAAGAGGGGGATAGGCACGATAAGGCAGGACCTGAACGTGTCGATAAGGGGAGGGGCCAAGGTGGAGATAAAGGGGGTCCAGAAGCTCGAGCTGATAGGCAAGATAGTCGAGTACGAGGCCTTGAGGCAGTACAACCTGCTCAGGATAAGGGACGAGCTCAGGGAGAGGGGGGCTAGGCCTGAGGAGGTGAGGGAGGAGTTCGTCGACGTGACGGACGTGTTCAAGGGCACCAAGTCGAGGGTCCTGCGCAGGGTCGTCAGCAGGGGCGGCGTCGTAATGGCCGTGAGGCTGCCCAAGTTCAAGGGGCTGCTGGGCAGGGAGATCCAGCCGGGGAGGAGGCTCGGCACAGAGCTAGCCGACAGGGCTAGGTTCTACGCGGGCGTCGGCGGCATATTCCACAGCGATGAGCTGCCTGGCTACGGCATATCGAGGGAGGAGGTCGAGGAGGTCGCTAGGCGGGTCGGCGCTGGAGAGCTCGACGCGTTCGCCCTAGTGGCCGCGGAGAGCGAGGAGCAGGCTGAGGAGGCGCTCAAGGCCGTGGTGGAGAGGGCTAGGGAGGCGATAGTGGGCGTGCCTGAGGAGACGCGCGCCCCGAACCCCGACGGAACCACCAGGTTCAGCAGGCCGAGGCCTGGGGCCGCTAGGATGTACCCCGAGACCGACATAAGGCCGATCAGGGTCACGCGGGAGATGCTGGAGCGCATAAGGTGCCAGCTGCCGGAGAAGCCGGAGAGGAAGCTCGAGAGGTTCGTCAAGGTCTACGGCCTGAGCAGGGAGCTCGCCGAGAGGATGGTGATGTCCTACTACCTTGACCTGTTTGAGAGGATAGTCGAAGAGCTGAAGGTGCCGGCGACCGTCGTGGCGACCACCCTCGAGAACACGTTTAGGAGCCTGAGAAGGGAAGGCTACCCGATCGACAGCATAGAGGAGGAGAAGGTGGTGGGCGTCTTCAGGGCCCTCGCGGAGGGTAGGATCTCTAAGGAGGCCATACCGGAAGTCCTCAAGTACCTCTCGAAGGAGCCGGAGGCTACGGTTGAGGATGCCATTGCGGAGCTGGGACTGACGAGGCTCTCAGTCAACGAGCTCAGGGCTATAGTCAGGGAGGTCATCAGCGAGCACAGGGAGAGGGTGCTGTCGCTCGGGGAGAGGGCCTACGGGCTCCTCATGGGCAGGGTGATGAGCAGGGTCAGGGGCAGGATAGACGGCCGCGTCGTGAGCGAGGTCGTCAAGGAGGAGCTGGCAGAGTTCCTGAGGCGCGCCAGCGGTGGGGGCGGGGCTAGCGGCTAGTGTTGCTAGGGCAGGGCTGCCCTCACGGCAGCTGCGCCGGTATAGCGACAGCTCGCCTTATTTAGCTAGCGGCAATGGACTTCCGATGTGCGTGGCCGCCCTCGAGGAGCAAGGGCCTAGGCTGAGGGCAGCCTACGTCGCTGCTGCATACTCTTTAGTCGTGCTCGCTGGCCTATGCCTAAGGGGCGCGCCAGCCGACTCTCCCGCGGCCTCAGCGGTCAGGGCCTTCCTGAAGTCGCTGCTGACGGCTGGCCTCCTCCCGTTAGCTGAGGCTTGCGCCTCAGCTCTCTCTCACCGCCAGCCCGCGGCGGGACGCGTGACACTCGCTCACGCGGTGGCTGTCAGCTTGTCAGTGGCCGCAGGGGCCATGCTGGCTCTAGCTGTACTAGCTAAGGTGGCCCGCAGGTGCGGCGTCGCGCCTAGAGCTCTGGAGGCAGCGCTGCTCGCATCGAGCCTGACCGTGCCTCCACTCAGCGCCGTGCTAGGCCCTGCGGCGGTGTACGCGGTGACTCCCGTAATCTTCGCCGCGGCCGTCATGAGCTCGTCGAACCTCGGGCTGCCTCAGAGGCTCGGAGGACTAGCGTTGCTCGTGCTGCTCGACTTAGCGGTTGCAGAGGCCTTAGGGGCAGCGGCATGGCTCGCCACGCTACCCGCGTGCCTGGCCCCCCTCGCGCTGGTTAGGCTCTCAGGCTGGCGTGGAGTGAGTGAGAGGTGCGCGAGCGACGTGGAGGCTAGAGAGGAGCGGGCACAGCCCCCTACTGCTCCACGGAGGGGCAGGAGGGTCTTGGTCTTAAGGCTGTCGTGAGCCCCTACTCTTTCTCACCGCGACGAGCTGCCTCCCTAGCGCTCTCAGCAACTTAGTTTTCGGCAGAGTCTTCCGCACCAGGATCCTACCTGACTCCTTGAACCAAGTCGACGGATGCCTCTTGTCCTCCTCGACTACGTACTCGAGCCCCAGGCGCTCGGCGGCCGTCGCCAGGTCCTTGACCGTCGGCCTCTCGACGGAGAGCTCAAGCGGCACCCTCCTGCCCTCGGACCTGCTCCTCCGCTTGTCGAAGTAGAGGGGCCACACAACCAGCCAGTCTCTCCTCCTCATGGCTCAGCTTAGGCCTCTTCTATGAGGGCGGCGTTTATGACTCCATCCTGCCCGGGCCTCGACGTCACCCTAGCTGGCCCGAGCTCGGTGTTGATGATGGCCCCCCTGGTGACCACTCCCCTCCTGCTGTAGTCCTTGTTCGCTGGGTTCTCGACGAAGCCGAGTATCCTGACCTTCCTGCACTCGCCACTGCTCCTTATGAACACGTTGGCGTAGGCTCCGACCAGCAGCCTAACCTTGTAGTTGCCTCCCCTGACCCTCTCCAGCTTGCGCTTCTCGCTCTCGCCGAGCCTGGTCTCGGTCGGGTACCTGCCCAGCTCGTACTTCCTCTTCACCTTCCTGTGCCTGCCCTTCTTGCCTCCAGTGGGCTTCCTGAGGTCGTTGCCCTGGTACACGCCCATAGGGGCACCCGCGCAAGAAGTCTACTAGGGTGGCCTTATATAAGGTTTTCACGACGAGCGCAGGCGTGCCTCTGTCCCAGCTAGTCCACGGCCACTACTCTGCCAGTCGACGCGGCCTCGTTCGCTGCTAGGGTGACCCTGATGGTCTTTACGCCGTCCTCGTAGGGGCACTTTATGAGCTCAGGCCTGTCCTCCCTGACAGCCTCGACGAGGGCCCTGTCCTCCTCCTGTAGAAGTCGACGTTGCTCCTCCTCTCGTAGACCTCGTCGCAGCCGTGGACCCTCAGGTAGTGGACGCCGTGCTCCAAGACCGCGTCCTTGCAGTAGACCTCCAGCCTCATGAACGTGTGGGTGTCGGGGCTCGACCATATCCCGCAGATCGCGCCCACGGCGCCGTTCTTGAACCTGAGGACCGTGACGGCTTCGTTCTCCGTGGTGGCGCCTGGGATGTCGCGTAGCAGTATGTTGTCGAACTCGGCGTACACCCGAGCGACCTCGCCCACCACGTACCTGGCCAAGTCAAAGATGTGAGTCGCGTGCTCCACGACCTGGCCGCCGCTCTTGCTCCTGTCGAGCACCCAGTGGTCTAGCGGCAGCTTGAAGCTGTCTACTAGGTAGCCGAGCACCATCCCCGGCGGGCCCCCCTCCCTGAGCCTACTCCTCATCAGCTCAGTCAGGTCGGAGTACCTGAGCATGTAGCCGACCGAGCTCAGGATGCCAGCTTCCTCGATGGCCCGCTCGACCTCCAGCGCTGTCCTCAAGTCCATGGCCACCAGCTTCTCAACGAATAGGTGGATTCCCCTCTCAGCGACCTCCACCTCGAAGCCGTGGGCGTAGGGCGGCGTGCAGACATACACGGCGTCAAGCTCCTCCCTCCGCAACATCTTCCTGTAGTCGGAGTAAGCCCTGCCCCCATAAGTCAACGCAGCCTCTGCAGCCCTCCTAGGCACTATGTCGCAGAAGGCGGCCAGCCTCACCCCCTCGAGCTTGGACAAGTTAGCCATGTGTCGCTTAGCTATCCCACCGCAGCCTATGAAGCCCACCCTGAGCTCCGTGCTGGGCACCACCAACCTTCATATCCCGGAGTGAGCCGCTCCCTATTTATCCTTAAGCCGCTGAGGGGCAGCGGCCGCGGCACTGCCTAGGGCTCGGCAGGGCGCCGCTTAATGCGGTGCATAAGGTATATAACGAACCGTTGCTGTAATTATGACAATGACGAGATCTCCGCCTCCGCTCACCACCCTCCCCAGCTCTCTCGCCTCGCTTCTAGGCAAATGCATGCTGTCCGCAACCAAGGTGCGGGGGCTTGAGGAGATTGGGTAAGGCGATACACCTAAGGGGGGCTAGGAGGCTGGTGATCAAGGCGAGCTTTGCTCCCAGGATATCAGATGTCGTTTACGATGACCGCATGCGCCCCGTGGGGCGCGTCTACGACGTGTTCGGCCCCGTGGACTCCCCCTACGTGTCCGTGCTGCTGAGCCCGGAGCTGGGTGAGCGCGAGGCGGAGGCGCTCGTGGGCAGGTACTTTTTCGTGAAGTCGCCCTTCAGGCGCCGGGCGAAAGGTAGGAGAGGATGAGGGACGAAGTAGGTAAGAAGGGTAGCGCCAGCCACGAAGTCCCCGACCCGCCAGCCGATGAGCTGGAGTGTCTTATTGAGGAGATGCAGGTGGTCTCCAAATGCCCCCAGTGCGGGGGCGAGGAGCTCATAAAGGACGCTGAGAGGGGCGAGATAATCTGCTTAAACTGTGGCTGGGTCATCGCGGACCACGTAGTCGACCAGGGGCCGGAGTGGAGGGCGTTCAACGAGGAGCAGAGGCTGAGGAGGGCCAGGGCTGGGTCGCCGCTCTCGCCCCTGAAGCCGAACAGAGGCCTGAGCACGATGATAGACTGGAGGAACAAGGACGTGAGCGGGAAGTTCCTCAGCCCCGAGAAGAGGCCCCAGCTATCGAGGCTGCGCAGGCTCAACAAGATAATCAGCGTCTCCGAGCCCTCGGAGAAGAACTACGTCATCGCCTTCGCTGAGATTGAGCGCATAGTGGCGCAGCTGGGCCTGCCCAAGACCATAGCTGAGGAGGCCGCTATACTCTACAGGAAGGCCGCCAAGAAGAGGCTCATAAAGGGCAGGTCCATAGAGAGCATGGCTGCCGCGTGCATCTACGCCGCCTGCAGGATGCACAAGATACCTAGGGGGCTCGATGAGATATCCAGCTCCGCCAGGGCTGACCGGAGGGAGATAGGCAGGAGCTACAGGCTGCTGGCTAAGGAGGTCATCTCGAAGATACCGCCCTCCAAGGCCACGGACTACGTCCCGAGGCTGGTCAACACCCTCAACCTAACGGCTGAGGTCGAGCAGCTCGCCATCAAGATAATTAGAAAGGCGTACTCGCTGAGGCTCACCAGCGGCAGGATGCCGAAGGGCTTGGCGGCGGCAGCCGTCTACCTGGCCGCGATACTGATGAACCAGAAGAGGACGCAGCGCGAGATAGCGTCTAACGCCAACGTCACCGAGGTCACGGTGAGAAACAGGTTCAAGGAGCTGATGGAGAAGCTCCAGTTCACCGTCATAGTGTAGAGGGCCTCCGCACGTACAGTTTTGTCAAAAAATATATCTTAGTTGTCAAGAATAATTCCTTGGAGACAGGTGAGGGGCGGCTTGGTGGGGGGCACTGCCGCGATCGAGCGCAGGATACTCGAGGCCGTCAGGGAGGCTGGCGACAAGGGGATACTTCAGCGCGAGCTATGGAGGGTCGTTGGGATAGACAGCAGGAACGGGGCCCGGATAGTGAGGCGGCTCGAGCAGAGGGGCTTTCTGGTCAGGGAGGCGGTGATGTACAAGGGCAGGAGGACGTACGTGGTGAGGCTCACCAAGAAGGCGCTAACGCCCATAGTCTTAGACCCCGTGCTCGTGTCGATCCCGTGCTTCACGTGCCCCATGCTCAGCAGGTGCGGCGAGGGGGCGCCCACAAGCCCAGTCAGGTGCGAGAGGTTAAATAGGTGGCTGGCCGAGTACGTAAGGAGGCTCGGCAGCGGGGGCGGAGATGGAGAGGATTAGGAGCTTCGTATCGATCGACATCGACGACCCAGCTCTGGTCAGCAAGGTGGTGGACGTGCAGAGGGAGCTGTCCGGGCTCGGCGCTACCATAAAGTTCGTGGAGCCCGAGAACATACACCTCACCCTCAAGTTCCTCGGCGAGATACCGAGGTTCCTGGTGGAGGAGGTCAAGAGGGCCCTGGACAGGGTGTCCTTCGAGCCCTTCACGATGAGGATAGAGGGCATCGGCGCCTTCCCCAGCGTCTCGAGGCCGCGGGTCATATGGCTGGGGGTCACGGAGGGCGCTGAGAGGGTCGCAGCCATTCACGAGGCCGTGGAGAGGGAGCTGGCGAGGCTGGGCTTCAGGAGGGACAGGGAGGCCTTCGTGCCGCACGTGACGATAGGCAGGGTGAGGGGAGGCAGCTACGACAGGCTCAGGGCGAGGCTGGCTGACCTCAGGGGGGTCGTCATAGGCGACTTCAGGGTGGAGGTCATCAGGCTCAAGAGGAGCACGTTAACTTCAAAGGGGCCCATATACACTACACTCTACGAGAGGCATGCGGAGGGAGGGGCTGGAGGAGGTACTCAGCAGGGCTAGGGAGCTAGTCACTCCCAGCGCCGACGAGGAGAGGAGGCTGAGGGCGGTAGCAGCGGAGGTCCTAAGGGCGCTATCTGACTGCGCCCGCGGCCACGGGCTCAGCGTCGAGGTGGAGGTGGAGGGGTCAGTCGCCAAGGGCACGTGGCTGCCGGGCGACAGGGACATAGATGTCTTCCTGCTGTTCGACAGGGGGACGTCACTTGAGGAGCTCCGGTACTGGGGCCTGAGGCTAGCTCGGGAGGCCGCCAGGGCTCTGGGCTGCGGCTTCGAGGAGAGGTACGCCGAGCACCCATATTTGAGGCTCAGCTACAAGGGGTACGAGGTCGACGTGGTGCCGTCGTACAGGGTTGAGAGCGGCGACGAGGTCGTGACAGCCGTCGACAGGACGAGGCTGCACACGAGGTACGTCCTCTCCAAGGCCGACGAGCGCCTTAAAGTGGAGGTCAGGCTGCTGAAGAGGTTCATGAAGGCCGTGGGGGTCTATGGGGCTGAGGTTAAGGTCGGCGGCTTCTCCGGGTACCTCTGCGAGCTGCTCGTGATACACTACGGCTCGTTCCTAGGCGTGCTGAGGGCCGCGAGGGGCTGGAGGCCTTGGAGGGTGGTGATAGACCCCGGGGGGCACTACAGCGAGGCTGAGCGCGGCAAGCTGAGGAGGGCCTTCAAGTCCCCACTGGTCGTCATAGACCCCGTCGACCGGACTAGGAACGCGGCGGCGGCCGTGACGCTCCAGAGGTTTAGCGAGTTCGTGGCTGCCTCGCGAGCGTTCCTGGAGAGGCCGAGCCTGAAGTTCTTCGTCGAGGAGGAGGTAGAGCCCATGTCGAAGAGCGAGCTCGAGGCCGAGCTGAAGGAGAGGGGGACAGGGCTCGTCGCCCTCAGATTCGACATCGGCGAGCTACCCCCGGACGTGCTGTGGGGGCAGGTGCACAGGACGGTGAGGAACATCCTCAACTTCCTCAAGCAGTACAAGTTCGAGGTGGTCAACTGGGGGGCCTGGAGCGACGACAGGAGCGTCGCTGTAGTCCTGCTCGAGCTCAGCTCGCTCACGCTGCCCCCGGTGGAGCTGCACGGCGGCCCCCCAGTCGGGTCGCCAGAGGAGCCCAACTTCCTGAGGAAGTACCTGGGGTCGGCGGTGGCTGGCCCCTTCATAGTCGACGGCAAGTGGTACGTGCTCAGGAGGAGGAAGTACACCGACGCCGTCGCGCTGCTCAGGGAGCGCATCCACCTCGCGGGCCTCGCCAAGAGCTTGCTCAAGGCGCTCAGGGAGGGGAGGTTCAGGGTCTACGTTAACTCGGAGGTGGCCGAGGCCTCCAGCGACGAGGGCTACCGCAGGTACCTGAGGAGGTGGCTGCTCAGGAGGTACCACTGGCTCGGGGAGGGCCGAGGGTGATAGTGGAGCTCCGCGG
>CAZCFI010000022.1:14431-25534 GCA_964497915.1 uncultured Thermoproteales archaeon | reverse complement strand
GGGGTGCGGCGCGTGCGAGAGGTCCTGCTTCTTCGGGGCGGCTCGCGTGGTGGTCGGGAGGGCCGTCGTGGACGCGTCGCTGTGCGACGGCTGCGGCCTCTGCGCGTCGCTCTGCCCAACCGGCGCCGTGAGGCTCTTGCGCGCCAGCTGAGCCCCTATCTTAACCGTTTCTGAAATTTAGGCGCGCGCCATCACTGAGCGCGTGGAGAGCAGCTACGTGGTGGAGGGGCGCCCTGCGCAGGCGGCCACGGTCGAGAGGATAAGGAGGCTGCTGGACGAGGCGGAGAGGCTCAGGGAGGAGGCCAGGCGCCTAGCCGCTGAGCTCAGGAGCATAGCCCCCCAGAGGAGGTACCCGTCCCTGGAGCCCCTGCTGTCGAGCGCTGTCGAGTCCTTGGAGAGCGAGGCCCTCGCCCTAGGCGACGGAGACCTAGCGGCCCTCGCCTCCCGCCTCGAGAGCTACCTCAGGGAGCTGAGGTCTAGGGTTGAGGGTCTTAGGCGCGTCACCGACAAGCTAAAGCAGCTCGTCAGGGTGGTGAGCCTCCTAGAGGCAGCTAGGGGCGAGCTCGCTGAGTGGGAGCGAGTCGCCACATCGATAGACCTCAAGCTGTCGGCGGAGGTCAGGAGGTCGCTCCGCAGGGTCGAGAGGGCCCTGTCCACTCAGGTAAGCCCTGAGGGCCTTGACGACTCCCTAGTGTACCTGTCCGAGGCCCTGCTGGAGGCTCAGGACACGATAAGGAGGTGCAGGGGGGCCCTCGAGAGGAGGCTGTCTGAGCTGAGGGACAAGGTCGCTGCAGCCGAGAAGCTCTACCGGCAGGCCAAGCGGCTGGCGTACCTGAGCGAGGTGGAGCGCCTAGCCTGCGGCTACAAGAGGGTCGCCGAGGCTCGCAGCGCCCTGGAGCTGCTCAGCAGGGAGCCGCTCAAGGTGGGGCAGGTCAGCCTAGCCAAGCTGGAGAGGGAGGTTGACGAGTTCATCAGTGAGTGCAGGGAGTCGATAGGGCGCAGGGTCGGCGAGGGTGAGGCGCGCGTGCTGAGGGCGCTGTCCTCGATCGCTCGCGGAGGGGCCACGGTCCCGCTCCACTCGCTCGCTGACGCGGTGTCGAGGAGTGCTGGCGTGCCCGTCCAGGACGCGCTCGCCTTCATGTACAGGCTCAGCAGGCAGGGCTTAGTCACCATCAGGGTCAAGGTCAAGTAGAGCTCCCGGCGAGGCCCTTATATAGCGCTGAGGGCTGCAACTGATAACTTTTTATAAAATGGGCAACGGAGTATTAAGGGGGGCAGGGCCCTCATGGATCTGACGGCCCTCCTCGATAGGATCGTGGCAGCGATAGTGGAGTTCCTCCCGAGGATAGCGAGTGGCTGCGCGATACTCCTAGTCGGCTGGCTGTCCGGGAGGCTGCTAGCGAGGGGGCTGGCCGAGGTAGTCAAGAGGACGGGGATGGAGCGAGCCTTCGGAAGAACGGTCTTGGGCAGGGCTCTTGAGCGCTCCGGCATGCCCCTGTCCAAGATGGTGAGCGTGCTCACTAAGGTCATAATTTACGTTGCGGCCATCTTCCTAGCGCTCGACACCATGGGGCTCAGCGTGTTCTCGACGCTGATGAGGAGCCTAGTCGAGTACATACCCTACCTAGCTGCTGGCCTCCTGATAATGGTGATCGGCATCATAGTCACCGACTTCATAGGCGACGCGTTCCTCGCGCTCCTCGAGGAGATGAGGGTGGCCTTCGCCCGAGTCCTCACAGCAATCCTCCAGATAGTCCTCTACTTCATAGTGATAACGGTGGCCCTGACCGTGATGAAGGTCGACGTCTCCCTGCTGCAGTCCTTCGCCAACATAATCGCGTGGGGCGTGTCCGTGGGCACTGCGGTCGGCCTCGGGATAGCGTTCGGCTGGGGCCTCAAGGACGTAGTGGCGAGGAACGCAGGGAAGTTCTTCGAGTCCACCCTCTCAGCGACCCGGAGGGTCGAGGCTGGGCTGAGGCTAAAGGAGTACGAGAAGAAGATCAAGGAGCTCGAGGACACCGTCAAGAGGCAGGAGGACATAATCAAAGAGATGAAGGCGAGGCGAGAGGCCGAGTTCAAGGAGCTGGAGAGAGTCGTCAGCGACCTCGACAAGAAGCTGAGCGACGTCATAAAGGACACCGGCGCCGTCAAGTTCTCCTACGGGATCTACAGGATAGAGGTCAAGGACCCGGCCAGGTTCCCGTGGACCGAGGTCATGATAATACTGTCGAACAACGGCTTCAGGGTGACGCTGGAGAGGGTGGACGAGAAGTACCTGATAGAGGCTCGCCCGTACATCGGCGGATGAGTTATTAGTCAGTTCTAGCCTTGGATATGAGTGCTCATTGCACAGGCTAGGGCGGAGATGGTCATGGCAGAGCCCCGGCCTATGAGGGCTAGGGCTGCCAAGCCAGCGGCGCTCGCCATCACCACCGCGTCGGTGGGCGCGTCACTCGCCCTGATGGGGCTAGACCTGAGGCAGGTAATAGTGCTGACCATATTCACGCTCGAGATGGTCGGCATTATACTGTACTGGGAGTTCAAGCTGGCGTTCGCCACCGCTGGCGTCATGCTCCTCTTCCTCACTGGCTCCCTAGACCTCGAGCACTTCGCGAAGTTCGCGTACGTCGACGTCCTGCTGTTCCTGCTGTGCATGATGATAATTGTCAAGTTCCTAGAGGACAGGGGCTTCTTCGAGCTAATGATACACTACCTGACTGCTAGGGTGAGGAGTGCCTACCTCCTGCTAATAATCCTCATGTTCATGACAGCTATCTTGTCGTCGCTCGTCGGCGTAATAACAGCGGCTCTCTTCATGGTTCCCATAGTGCTGAGGCTGACGCTTAGATACCACGTTGACCCAAAGCCCTTCATCTTCATGACCGTGTTCGCGGCCAACGTTGGCAGCGGCGCCACGCCCGTCGGGAGCCCAGTAGGCGTGATGTTCGCCCTCAGGGTAGGCCTTACCTTCTCTGAGTTCCTGAGGTGGTCGGCCCCCATATCGTTCCTAGCCCTGGGCGTGATAGTCGCCTACTGCTTCGCGGTATTCTCCAGAGACTTAAGGGAGCTCAACGAGAGGATCAAGGTCGTGGGGCCGGGGCTCAGGGGCGAGGTGGCGCTGAGCACGAGGGAGGCCCTCGAGTGCGCCGCCCTCATGGGAGCAGTCATACTGATGATAGGCACTCACCGCACCGTGGAGGATCTGCTGGCGCTGGAGGAGGGCACGGTGCTCATAGTGGCCGGAATGGTCGGCGCCGCAGCCGTCCTGTTCGCAGAGAGGAGAAGGCTCAGGGACGTCGTCGAGGCAGGAGTGGACTGGTACACGCTCCTCTTCTTCGCCTTCCTCTTCGCGTCCGTCGGGGCCCTCGAGCACGCCGGAGTCGACGAGCTCCTATCGCATGGAGTGTTCGAGCTCTGCGGGGGGGACATGCTCCAGCTGCTGATGCTGCTGGGCTGGGCGTGTGGCCTCTTGAGCGCGTTCCTCGACAACGTCCTCGTCGCGGCCTTCTTCATCTCAGTGATCCGCAAGCTCGAGCTCGCCGGCGTCAACGTCTACCCGCTCTGGTGGAGCGTGCTCTTCGCCGCCACGTACTTCGGCAACGCCACGGTCATCGCGAGCACGGCCAACATAGTCGCCGTTAGCATGCTGGAGTCGAGGAAGGCCGGCAGGATAACGTTCGCGGAGTGGGTCAAGTACGGGCTAACGGTCAGCGTGATCACGCTGGCTGTCGCCTTAGCCCTCCTGTACGTCCAGGTGCCATCGGCCTGAGCCGCGGGCCTCCGCGCCTCAGGGGTGCGAGCCGTGGAGGCCCAGTGGGAGTTCAAGAGGCGCCTAGTCGACTACTACGACGCGCTGTCTAGGGGCTACGACGAGCTCTACGGCGAGGAGCAGGCGCGCAAGCACTCAGCGGTGCTGGCAGCTGTTGGGGGAGCTAGGGCTGGCGTCGTCCTCGACCTGGGCTGCGGGACCGGCCTCCTGACGGAGAGGCTGCCCTCAGCTGGGGCTGGGTACGTGGTGGCGGCCGACATCTCAGCGGGGATGGCGGCGAGGGCCAAGGCTAGGCTACCGCCCGCAGCCGACCTGGTGATCTGCGACTGCGAGCTCCTCCCGCTGAGGGGGGAGGCGTTTGACCTAGTTCTGGCCGTGACCGTCCTGCAGAACGCCTACGACATGCGGCGGGCCCTCAGCGAGGCCGCGCGAGTGGCCAGGGAGGGGGGGCTGGTGGTGGCCACTGTGCCGTCCAGGGGGGGCCTGCCCGAGGCGCTGGTCGCGTGCGCTCGCACGGAGGGCAGCCTGGCGCTGCTCAGGGTCGCTGCGGCTGGTAGCGACACGATGCTGGTCGCGGCCAAGCTCGCTGCCCCGCGCCGGAGGGCTGCGAGGGCGCGGCGCCCGCTCCTCAGACGCTGCGCTCACTCCCTCTCGCCCACCCCGACCCAGTAGAGCAGGACGCTTATCACAACCACGACTATCAGGAGCGTGATCGGTACCATCGCGGCCCTCCTGATGGTCTCGTACTCTGGGAGCCCCCTGAACCTCTCGACCCACGACAGCGTGTAGTATATGAATAGGGCGACGAGCACCATGTTTATGAGGGGCACGAGCTTCCTGTACTCGACCACGCGACCACCGACACGACTTGGCTGGCGCCGGATATAAGCGTGAGGATCAGCAGCCAGCCACGGACTCTAGCATGCCCTCGATCATCGGCATGACTCTGCGCACGTCGTACCTCGCGACGCTCTCCCTGAGCCCCTCGGCTAGCTCCCAGTACGTGCCCCCCTCCCACATCCCGTACAGGCGCACGACCTCCCTGACGAACTCCCTCGGGGAGTCGGCGTATATGAGCGGCAGGCCCAGGGCCCTGTGCGGCTCTATGCTGGTGGTGATGACCGGCGTGTTGCACGCGAGAGCCTCCAATATCACGAGGCCAAAGGTGTCGGACTTCGACGGGTAGACGAGCGCGTGCGAGGAGGAGTAGGCGTCGACGAGCTCCTCATCGCTAACGAAGCCCAGGCCCTCGACTGGCCACGAGCCCTCCCCCGTGGACAGGCACCTGATGGGGAGGCCGGCCCTCTTAAGCCCTCGGCAGATGGCGCAGTAGTCGAGCCAGCCCTTGTCCCAGCAGTGCCTGCCCACGAAGAGCACCGTGAACTCGTCGGCCTTCTCCCTAGTCGGCCTGTAGAGCCCTAGGTCGACCCAGTTCGGGACGAAGAGCACCCGCCGGTGGCGCAGGGGCAGCCTGTAGGGGTTGTTCGGCACGTGGACCGCTTCGAAGTGCCTCAAGTCGCGCTGGCCGAAGGCCCTGAAGGCCCAGTAGGTGAGCACCGAGACCGGGTCGTAGTACCTCAGCGCCACGGGCACGTTCCTCAGCACGGCCTCCTCGAGCTCAGTCGGGACGCACAGGTAGTAGTGCATCCCAGCGACCTTGGGCGAGCTAGAGCGGAAGACCCTCCAGACCACTGGCGTGTAGACGACGTAGACCACGTCGTAGTCGTCAGAGAGCTCCAGGGCCCAGCCCTCGAAGTACCCGACGTCGCTCCTCAGCACGGACCTCGGGTTCACGTTGCGCTTGGGGGTGTACGGCGTGGCGTACACGTCAACCTTGTGCCCCATGCTGGCCAGCGCGTTAGCTACGCCGACCACCCACTTCTCGCAGCCAGCGTAGTGCGATATGCTAACCGGGGAGGCGAGGGCCACCCTCATCGGGCCACGGAATACCCAAGGGCGGCAGCCTAATAATCGTTGGCAGCTCCGCGAAAGCCTTAAAGCTGTGGGCGCAGCCGAGTGCATGGTGCTGCGATGCGCCTAGTCGACCTGGTGGCCCTAGCGTACGGGAACGTGGTGGCAGCGGTCGAGGCCGCCATATGGTGCGGGTTCTGGAGGAGGTTCTCTCCCCCAGCCCGCGAGCCCGAGCAGCCCAGGGACGACGCCTACCACTTAGCCCTCACGGCCGCATACTTCGCGCCCTTCCTGCCCCTCATGCTGCTAGGGGCTCTCTCCCCGCTGGACGTCGTCAGGGGGGCGACGATGGTCTGGCTGCTCAACGACGTCCTGTGGCACTTCTACGCCGTCCACCCGGCGGACTGGCTCAAGTGGCTCAAGTTCTACTTCAACCCGCTCGACGACAGGGCGGTCTGGTACGCAAGGTTCGGCTTCGCCACGGCTAAGGTGTCCCCTAGGAGGATGCTGATCGCCACCGTGATCAGGCTGGCCTTCCTGGCCGTCACCTGAGCGCAACGGATTTATGCCACGCCTCCCAGGAGCACGTGAGGATGAGTTTGCCGAGTGCTGAGCCGGGCGATGATGTGCCATTCATGTGCTGACCCCCTTCGCGTCGTTGAGCCTAGTGTCAGGAGGGCTGTGGGCAAGAGGAGCTCCCCCCTCTCGCTGGGGCTGAGAAGCTAGCTCCTCGCGTCGGGGGCTGGGCGGCCACGGCCTGCGGCACCTCACGTGCGCTGCGGCTGTGGGGAGTGTCCGCGAGAGCCTTGATGCCTCAGCTCAGTGAACCTGCTCCTGACCTCCAGCGCGAGCATCCTCAGGCCATGGTAGAGGAGGGGGTCTCTGTCAATTACCTTCACTCCACCGAGTAAGGCCCTCATGAGTAGGCCTTCGTCAGCGAGATTGAGCACGACGACGTCGAAGGGTAGCCCTATCTCACCCTCGAGCGCCTTCGCGAGCTCCTCTGAATGCTCTAACGCGCTATGTAGGCTCGTCGCCCCTGTCAGGTACACTGCCAGGTCGACGTCCCTTGCGAAATCCTTATTGACGAAGCTCCCAAAGAGCACCGCTAATGCTATTTCCTCCCTAGGCTCGAGCGCCCTCCTCACCCTCGCTCGAACCTCCTCTCTCATTTTTTGAGTCACTCTAAACGGCTTTCTGCCCTTTAGGTAGTCCCTACCCCTCAAGCAGCCTCCTGACACCCTCGACCGCCACCTCTATGGCTCTTATTCCACTTTCTCGGGCCTCTTTAATTATCCTCCCGTCGTCTATCACCCAGTACCTGTGAACGAGCAGGTTCCTAAGCCTCGCGAGCCTGACCAGCACCTCGCCCGCCTCCGAGTTGACAATGCCCAGCCTTGAGAGGAACTTCATGGCTTCAACGTACCCCTCAATGACGGCTCCGTGAACTTCAGCCAGCTTAGACGATATTATCGCTAAGCTCTCCACTATCTGTATGATGGCGTACCTCACAGCAAACGCGTCGCCGAGGTCCCTGACTCCCTTGTCAACGCGAGACTTTAGCACCTTCAAAGCCTCCTCGACTTCATAAAGGAGCTTCCTGATCAGCACTCTATCCTCGATGGCGAGCCCGCTCACGCCCTCCAACCTCTACCACTTTGCGTCTCGGCCATGGTGAATATAGAGTTATCCCTCAAGCGGCACGCTGTCACGGCTAGAGCTCACGCGCTAACCTGAGCCCCTTGAGCTGGGGCTCCGTCAGCCGAGCCTGAGGCCCTCGCCCTGAGGATCCTTAGAGCCAGCAGCCCCACCAGGCCCGTAACGGTGGCGGCTAGCGAGCCGTAGAGCGGGCCTGGCTGCACCCCTCGCGAGACCCTCGTCACGTGCACCGTCACTGGCACGTCGGACACGTTCTCCACGAGCACCACGTGGAGCCCCACAGTGCCGCTGACCCTGAAGTCCGCCTCGCTGACCCTCCTCAGCTCCCTGACGGGTCTCGCGCTCAGGCCGAGCGCCAACCTCCTCAGGCCCTCACCGCTCACGACCACTATGTTCACCCTGGCTCTCGAGGGGACAACCTCGACTAGGAACCTGACGCTGTTGCCGTGGAGGTAGTACGTCAGGGGGGCCACCATGCCCGGCATGACCGCGACGCTGTCCCTCCTGACGTCCTCCCCGCTCGCTGAGAGGGAGGCCAGCAGCCCCACGAGCCCAGCGGTCGCGAGGATCAGCATGGCCCTCCTGAGCCAGTACGTCATAGCTCCAGCCACCTCGTGAAGTAGAAATAGCAGATCGTCAGCAGTGCCGCTGAGGCTGCCAGGGGGCACAGCAGGGACTCCCACAGCACCCTCCCCCTAGCGGCAGCGAAGGCGAACTCCGTGAGGCAGGCGGGCGGCAGGAGCCTGCTGAGCGGGCTGCGGTAGAGCCCCCTCAGCGCGAAGTCCGACCCATAGAGGAACAGCAGCGAGGCGATGACGCTGGTGACGGTGTCCTTGCTGGCGAGCGCTATGGACAGCGACACGGAGAAGATGTAGACGCACGAGACCACGCCAGGCAGGTAGCAGATGAGGGCGTAGCGCGGGTCCACGGAGCACGCGCATAGGTGCGCCACCACTGCACTAGCCACGGCGTTCGAGGCGAGCAGGGCCAAGAGCGGCGGGAGGAGGGTCAGCGAGGCCCTGACCAGAAACACCTCCCCCCTCCTGAACGGGAGGGACAGGAGGAGCCTCATGTACCCAGTTGACAGGTCCCTAGCCGTCGCCGACGCCAGCGCGACGTAGGCGAGGACGGCAAACTCGTACGAGGCCAGCAGGGCGAAGCCCCCGCGCCACGTCACGCGCCTGCTCTGGTCGGCCAGCAGCCTCCTGAGGACCCGCGCCAGTGCCTCGCCCCTGGCCACCCCGCCCGGCACCTGCATGTAGACGTCGTAGTGCGCGACCCAGTGGAGCGTTAGGAACGTGGCCAAGGCCGCTATCAGCTCGATGACGGGGAACCTGAGGATCCTCCTAGCCTCCATGTCCAGTAGCGACGCCAGCCGTCTCACGCCCCACCACCCTCCTGTACACCTGCTCCAGCGCCCCGTACCTCGGCCTCACGGACACCACCCTCAGGTTCAGCTCAAGGGCGGCCTCGAACACCGCCTTCGTCAGCGCGTAAGCATCCCTGGCCCTGACGAGCACCCTCCCCCTCTTCTCGTCGACCCTCACCTCCTCGACGAAGTCTAGGTTAGCGAGCCTGCCAGCGAGCGCGCGGGGCTCTGGCAGCTCCACCACGTACTCGGCGAGCCCGTACCTATCGATGAGCTCGCTCAGCGTGCCCTCGGCCACCACCCTGCCGCCGCACATCACCAGCACCCTGTCGCAGACCCTCTCCAGCTCTGAGAGCACGTGGGTGGATATCAGGAAGCTCATGCCCTCGTCCTCGTGTAAAGTGAGTATTAGGTCGAGTATCTCAGCCCTGCTGGTGGGGTCCAGGTTCGCTGTCGGCTCGTCTAGCACCACGAACTCGGGCTCGCCCACAATCGCCTTGGCTATGCCGAGCCTCTGGACCATCCCAGCGGAGTAGCTCTTTATGGGCCTGTGGGCCGCGAACTCCAGGCCGACCAGCCTCAGGACCTCGGCGGCCCTCCTAGCGCAGTCCCTGACCCCGTAGAACGAGGCCACGTACTTGAGGAACTGGAGCCCCGTCAGATCCCCCGGGTAGCTCGGCCTCTCGTGGAGGACGCCCACCCTGCGCCTGACCTCGTAGCCGTCGACCCAAGGGTCCAGGCCGAAGAACCGGACAATGCCCTCGTCGGCCCTTAGGAGCCCCAGGGATATCTTTATCGTGGTGGTCTTGCCAGCGCCGTTCGGGCCCACGAGGCCGGTGACCCCCCTGCCCACGCTCATGGTCAGCCCTCTTAAGGCCCTGACCCTGCCGTAGCTCTTGGAAACCCCCCTCAGCTCAAGTACCATGACATAGAGTTAGCTCGCTGTGGCCTTAACCTTTACTGTATATAGTATGAAATTTGAGTTTAATAGCCGATATATATAGGATGTGTACATATAATGAATAGGTGGCTACATGAACGAGAGAGCGTATGAAGTAATTACAGCCGTTTTGCTAGCAGCGCTCGCTTCAGCGGTGCTGGGCCAGCCTGTGTTCGTTTACAAAGAGCGCACCACATACTATCCACACGACAATCACATCTGGGTTTATGCATACGTCGGAGGGTGGGACTGCGGAAATTACTTCGATTACGTAATTCACAGGTGGGCTCACGGGGACACCTGGAGTCCGCTGGGATACGAAGCGACGTATGACTGGGATTATGACCATGATGACACGGATGGCGATGACCGTCTTGACTACGCTTGGACAAAGGCATGGGGATGCATAATTGGTCCTCCTCCGAACTATATTGAGGCGAAAGTAGAGATAAGGGCATAGATAAAAAGCGAGGGAGGGCAGGTGAACAGCGCCAAAGCAATAGCATGTATAGTATCTATCTTTTTACTATCCGCATTAGCGCATCACTACCACCTTAGTAGCTTCAGAGTGCTAGCGAAGCCCCCCTGGCTCAAGCCTGGAGTGTACGTGGAGTACGAGATCCGCGACGCATACGCGACAAACATCACGATATGCGCCGACCTGGGCACGCTCGTCGAGCTGGGCCTGGTGCACAAGTTCGAGGTCAACGGCTGCGTGATAGTCACTGACCTGGAGTTCGACGAGCTAGTGGAGCGCCTGAGGAGGGCGGGCCAGTGGCCGCCGAGGGGGGCTGGGCTGACGATACTGTCATCCCGCCTCTACAGGCAGGTCTTAGAGCTTTATAGGGCTGGCAAGCTACCCAAGGTCGTCAGGGAGGGCTCGATTAATTACGGCATCGGGGGCTTCGACATAATCAACGCCACGTACTACTGGAGGTGCGTGGGGTTCGAGAAGGGGCTAGCCGTGCTGGAGGTGGGGTTCCGCGGGTGGGTCGAGGTGTGGAGGGGGAACGAGCGGGTGACGAGGTACGTCAACGAGACCTTCGTGGTCTACGTCGACCCGGACACAAGGGAGGCGTACACGCGCGACGGCAAGCTGATTGGGGTGGTCCCCTACTGGGCGTCGGGGTTCAAGGTGGGCGGGGCCGTGACGGTCTTAGGCATCCATGGCGTCCTGATAAACGGCACCGTCTTCACCGACCAGGCTGAGGTTCAGACGCCCCTGGGCACGCTCAAGGCTTACGCTGTCATCAAGCTGAACAAGACGCTGACGTTTAGGGGGATCACCTGCATCTACTACGACAGGGTCTACGGGATACTGCTGTCATCGCACGACTACGGGGATCCCGTGCTAGCCCACTTCATGAACGTGACCTACATATGCACTAAGGGAGGGGCGATGGTGATATCCAAGCTGGAGCTGCCCCCCGCTGAGGGCGAGGAGGCCGAGGGGTT
>CAZCFI010000022.1:0-14331 GCA_964497915.1 uncultured Thermoproteales archaeon | reverse complement strand
GCGGCCCCACCAAGCCAGTACTCATCCGGCAGCCACGCCCTCTAGAGGCTGCGCCTAGCGCGAGCGGGCTGGTTGAGCGCCTCTAGCCTCCCTCCTCACGACCTCCCTAACCACCCCGTCGAGGTCATAGTACGCTAGCCCCTCAGCTATCGCCACGGCCGCGTGCAGGGAGTCGAAGAATGAGAGCTCCGCGTACCTGCGCCTCAGGTCGGCCGCTAGGGAGGCGTGAGCCAGCTTGAGCTGAACGTAGCGGGGCCTAGTGTAGGAGAGGACGGCGTCCTCCATGGCCTCAAGCGCCTCCCTCACCTCCGCCTCACTCAACCCCCTCGCCCTCAGCACGAGGGACACCTCCACGGGGGAGGCGGGCGAGATGTGAAGCTCAACGAGCCCTCTCCTGCTCTCCTCAAGCAGCCCGAGAGCCCAGTCGTGGTTCTCGTCGCGGGGGTTTAGGGCTAGGAGGAATCCCGTCTCAACTAAGGCTCTGACCGGCACGGGCGACCTCCCTCCTCGCCTCCTCTTCGGCTACCCTCCTCAGGGACCTGTCGAATGTCAAGTCGCCCAGGAGCTCGCCTAGCTTAGCGAATGGGTCGCAGGCCCTAGTGATGACGAGCTCCCTCCCCCTGACCCTGATCACCACCTCATCACCCTCTCGGAGGCCGACGGCCTCCCTCGCCCACTTGGGTATGACTAGCCGACCCTTAGAGTCGAGCCTAGCTCTGCTCCTCACAAACTTGTGTGTGGGTCCCACGTTAAAGAATTTTTCCCACCTAACTGGCTGGTTCGCGAGTAGCGACTGACCTGGCCCAGGCTCGCCGCAACTAGGGGCAGGTCTCGCCTGAGGCCTCTCGTGCAGCCAGGGCCTCTGAGCTCGCTGCGCAGCGGGTGGGGCACGCTATAAATACTCGCCCACCTCCTCCAATCTGAGAGAGATGAGGGAGGAAGTGGCTATCTTCAAGGAGAGGGCCGTGAGGGCCTACGAGAGGGCTAGGGACGCCCTGGACAAGGGCGACTGCGACTGGGCCGTGTTCCTGCTGGAGCAGGCCCTGCAGCTCCTGGTCAAGTACTTCCTGGCGCTCAGGATAGGCTACTTCCCGAGGACTCGCAGCTTATCGCGCCTGCTGGAGGAGGCCGGGGAGCTGGACCCCGGCTTCGTGGAGTTCCTCAGGGAGCACCGAGACTCGGTGGCGTTCTTGGAGGACGCGTACGTGTCCTCGAGGTACCTACTGAGGAGGTACTCGAGGGACGAGGTGGAGAGGAGGCTGCACCTATTCGGGGAGCTGCTCAAGCTGGTGGAGCGCCATGAGGGCGATTGACCTAGCCAAGCTGGCGTACGAGAGGAGGAAGAGGTACTTCGACAACTGGAGGCGCTACGCTGAAGTGGTCAAGAGGGTCGCCGAAGCCGAGCTGGGCGAGGTCGAGGTGTACGTGTTCGGCAGCGTGGTCAGGGGCGAGGCTCACCCAGCCCTCTCGGACATAGACGTGCTGGTGGTGTCCCCTAGGATGCCCGAGAGCAACGAGGAGAGGGCGAGGATAAGGGCCAAGATCGATGAGGAGCTAGGCCCGTTCAACCCCTTCGAGGTGCACTTGGTCAGCCCGCGGGAGTTCGAGTGGTACAAGAGGTTCATAGACGAGATGGTGCCGATCTGAGCACACTAGCGCTGCTGGGGGCGCTAGCCAAACCTCAGCTGGGCCTCAGCCCCACGGCCTCCGCGACCACTGAGGGGCACGCCTCCTGACGCCCCCGGCCCCAGCGCCCTCTCGTGAACCCCGAGCCTGGCGGCGCTGCTGCACACCCTCAGCCACCAGGTCGTGGCTCCGAGCGTAGGTGAGGAGCTGAGACCCCCCAGGTCGCTCTGCACTCAGGGTCCCATTGCTCAGACGAGTCGCCTCGCCCCACTCCCAACGGCGGCCTCGCCCACCCCGGCTTCTCGGCTATCTCAAAGCTGGGTGCCCTCGCGTCCACCCTGAGGACCTCAATTGTCAGCGGACTCCTCTCGCCGACTTCTGTTTGGTTTGACGTTTGACTGAGCACTTATGAGTTTTGCCAAGCTAGCTCTGAAGCGAGAGGCGAGCCCGTAGAGGCGCCATTGATAGGCGAGAAGCTCCCGGAGATGGAGGTCCTGACGACTCACGACAGGGTGAAGCTGCCCGAGCACTTCAGGGGGGAGTGGCTGGTCCTCTTCAGCCGCCCAGCCGACTTCACGCCCGTGTGCACCACGGAGTTCGTCGCTCTCTCGAAGAGGCGCGGGGACTTCAAGAGGCTGAACGCTGAGCTGCCGGCCTCAGCGTGGGTAGCGGATTCAGCCACATGAAGTGGGCTGATGAGAAGTTTAGGGTGGAGGTGCCGTTCCGGCGATGGCCGACCCTTAGGACGCGGTGTCGAGGAGGCGGGGACGCCCCACGCCCAGTCGCCCACCCACGCTGTGAGGGCCGAGTTCATAGCCGACCCCAACGGCATGGTCAGGGCGGCCTGTACTAATCCTCAAGGGCTCGGCAGGAACGCAACGAGGTACTGAGGGCGCTCAAGGTCCTCCAGGTGGCCGACAAGTACGGGGTCGCGCTGCCAGCCAACTGGCCCAACAACGAGGTGGTCGGCGAGCACGCCATAGTCCCGCCAGCTGAGACGGTCCAGGAGGCCGAGGAGAGGCCCAAGAAGTACGAGTGCTTCGACTGGTGGTTCTGCCACAGGGAGGCCCCGCGGGAGGAGGCTGAGGAGGCCCGCAGGTTCCTGGAGCGGGCGGCTAAGCGGCCCGCTTAACGGGGGTCCAGGCCTAACGATTTTTTGCTAGAGCCCCCTTAGTATGGGGGGCTAGGTTGCCTCGCGATCAGCTGCTGAAGCTGCTGGAGGAGGCTGTCGCCAGGGAGCTTCAGGCGGCCATACAGTACATGTGGCAGCACGTCGCGTGGAGGGGCCCCGAGGCCATGGGGGCCGAGCTCAAGAGGATAGCCGTGGAGGAAATGAGGCACGCCGAGGCCATAGCTGAAAGGCTCGTCGACCTCGGCGGCTTGCCGCCAACCTCGCCGACGCCAGTGCATGTTGGCGAGTCCCCCGAGGCGATGCTGGAGAGGGACGCGCTGGACGAGGAGGGCGCCGTGAGGCTCTACCGGCGCATAGCGGAGGTCGCGAGGGGGGAGGGGGACTGCGACACCGCTGAGCTCATCGAGTCGGTGATGAGGGACGAGGAGGCGCACCTGGCAGCCTTTAGGGAGATGCTCAGGCGCCTCAGGAGACGCTAGGCGTGGCCGCGAGGTCATGGCCGCACGCTACGGACTCTAGCTGCTGAGTGCTCCGCTCGGGGCCCCAGCTCAGACCTGTCCGTCGAGCTCTAGCAGCAATTGATAATAGTCGTTAGGTGGCGAGGCGAGAGTGGAGGATGGGAGCGTGGCGCTCGCCGTCGGCGTCGTCGGAGTCGGCGGGATGGGCGAGTTCTACGTGAGGTGCTTCACCGAGAGCGGGAGGGCCAGGGTCCTAGCGATAGCGGACATCAACGAGGCTAGGCTAAGGCAGGTCGCGTCCAAGTACAAGGTCGAGAGGGCGTTCACCGACTGGACCAAGCTCGTGGAGATGCCAGAGCTAGACGCGGTCGCGATCTGCACGCCTCCGAAGTTCCACCGAGAGCAGGCCGTGGCCGCGCTGGAGAGCGGGAAGCACGTCCTGTGCGAGAAGCCGCCAGCGATGAACGCGAGGGAGGCTGCGGAGATGGCCAACGCCGCCAGGAGGCACGGGAGGGTGCTGGCGTACGGCTACCAGTGCAGGTTCTCGAGGCACGCCCAGTACGTGAGGAGGCTCGTCGACGAGGGCTACCTGGGCGAGATCTACAGGATGAGGGTCCACTACCTGAGGAGGAGCGGGGCCCCGCGCGGCTGGTTCAGGGTTAGGGAGCTGGCGGGCGGGGGCCCACTGATAGACTGCGCCATCCACTACGTGGACCTGGCGTGGTGGGTCTCGGGCAGGCCTAAGCCCGTCAGGGCCTTCGGGGCCACCTACGACCTGCTAGGCAAGTTCGAGGTCGAGGACACGGCTGTGGCCCTCGTGCTCTTCTCGAACGGCGGCAGCATGGTCATCGAGGCCTCGTGGCTCCAGAACTGGCACAACGAGCACAGGGTCGTGGTGTACGGCACTGAGGGCGGGGCGCAGGTGCTGCCGTACGCCGAGGTGCACAAGAAGGTTGGCGACTACTTCGTCACGATGAGGCCGGACATAGAGGAGGTCGACACGCAGAGGGCCAAGATACTCCACTTCCTCGACGCCGTGGAGGGCAAGGTGGAGCCCATACCGCGCGCTGAGGACGGCGTGGTAGTGATGAAGATGATCGACGCGATATACGAGTCGGCGGCTAAGGGCGCCTCTGTCAGCATCGACTGACGGGCTCACAGGAAGAGCCTCACCTTTTTCACGTGCCTGCCCCTTATGGGAACCTCGGCTCCGCACTTGGGGCACCTGTTGCTCTCGTCCAGCCTGTACCTGACGATCCTCCAGTTGAGCCTCTTGATTACCGGGTACCCGCAGTTGGGGCAGTAGGTGTGCTCGCCCCTATGCCCCATCACGTTGCCGACGTAGGGGAACTTGGCGCCAGCGCGCCGCGCCGCCTCGTAGGCCCACTCGAGCACGCGCACGTCGGTGGGCGGGTTGGTGAACTGGTGGGCGGGGAAGTACCTAGTGAAGTGTATGGGCACGTCTGGCCCGAGCTCCCTGACGTGCCTCTCGACGACCTCCTCTATGACGGCCTCGTCGTCGCTAACCCCGGTGACTATCAGGAAGACTACCTCCACGTGCATCCCCATGCGCAGCGCCAGCTCGGCGTTCCTCCACACGTAGTCCACCTTGGCGCCAGCGATGTACTCGTCGTAGACCTCCTGGGTCCCCTTGACGTCCACCTTGAGCCCGTCCATGCCAGCCTCTCCCAGCATCTCCAGGGCCTCAGCCGTCATGTAGCCGTTCGATACGTAGCAGGCGTAGAGCCCCCTCTCGCGGCCAAGCCTGAAGACGTCGAGGCTGTACTCGAAGAGCATCGTGGGCTCGTTGAAGCTCACGCAGAGCCCCTCGTCGCCGCGCCTGAGGGCCTCCCTGACTAGGGTCTCAGGCGACACGTAGGAGGCGCTGAGCGGGTCAGGCTCGGCCCTCGAGAGCGTCCAGTTCTGGCACCACGGGCAGGTGAAGTTGCAGGACCACGTGGAGAACGTGAGGGCCGTGCTGCCGGGCCAGTAGTGGAAGAACGGCTTGATCTCTATCGGCCTGCTCTCGACGGCGCTCAGGTCCCCGTAGACAAGCGTGTAGAGCTTGCCGCCAATGTTGCCCCTGGTCCTGCAGAACCCCCTCTCCCCAGGGGGTATGACGCACCTGCGCTCGCATACGCGGCACCTCACCCTGTCCCCCCTGAGCCTGTCGTAGAGCTTGGACTCCATGACGTTGGGCAGCGATGTCAGCTCCTCGCTCAGCTCGAGCTCCAACGCCAGCCCCCGCCCTAAACCTACCGCTGGCGCTTGAAAGCTTTTAAGGTTAGAGGGGGCTATACGAATCGGTGAGGCCATGAAGATAGGCATTTTCACGGTGTTGTACAACGACCAGCCCCTCGAGAAGGTCCTCAAGTACGTCTCGTCACTCGGCTACGAGGCCGTTGAGCTGGCCGCGTGGAAGGCCAGCAGGCACCTGGACATAGACAAGGTCCTCAGCGGGGGGGCTGGGGAGTACAAGAAGACAATCGAGAGCTACGGCCTCATGATATCGGCCCTGAGCAACCACCTGGAGGGCCAGCTCGTGCTGGGCCCCCACGACGAGAGCACCGACGAGTGGTACAAGGGCACGCCAGAGGAGAAGGTGAAGTACGGCATTGAGAGGATGAAGAAGACCATAGAGGCCGCCGCTCAGCTAGACGTCCACGTCGTCAACAGCTTCACGGGCTGCCCCAACTGGTCGGCCTGGTACATATTCCCGCCAGCCTACGAGAAGATCTGGGAGAGCTACTACGAGCTGTTCAAGGAGAGGTGGCTGCCGATACTCGACCACGCCAAGGAGCACGACGTCAAGATAGCGTTCGAGACCCACCCGCAGGAGCTGAACTACAACCTGGAGACCGCCAAGAAGCTGCTGGAGGTCGCTGAGGAGCACCCGGCGCTGGGCTTCAACTACGACCCGAGTCACTTCCTGTGGCAGCAGATGGACCCGGTGATATTCATCTACGAGATGGGGAAGAGGATATTCCACGTCCACGCCAAGGACGTCGAGGTCGTGCCGCACCAGGCGGCCAGGACTGGGGTCCTCGCCACGGGCGCCTGGAACAGGGTCGCCAGGGCGGTGCGCTTCAGGACCGTGGGCTGGGGCCAGGTGCCCTGGAGGAGGGTCATCACGGCGCTCCTAGAGGTCGGTTACGACTACGTGATGAGCGTGGAGCACGAGGACCCGACCTTCAGCAGGGACTCTGGCGTCGAGCAGGCTATCGCCTTCTTGAAGCCGCTCCTGAAGGTGGCCCCGCCAGAGGTCAAGCCCTGGTGGTAGCCGCAAGCCCGCTCCTTCTTTACCCAACGATGGTCGGCTAGCCGCGCCTAAGGCTTAAGTATATGAATCACCATCTCACACCAGGCCCCGAAGGTGCTCGGTATGGTCAGCCTGACCGAGGAGCTGATCTCAAGGGCGATATCCAAGAGCAGGCCCGAGAAGCTGACGCTGCCAGTGCCGCCCAGGGTGGACCACGCCGACCACGTCGTCAAGACGGCGCTGAGCGGCCACGCTAAGCTCGCGGCAGACCACCTGCTCCACAGGGAGATGGTCGGCCACCTAGCTGAGACAGTGGGGGCCATCGTCAGGCAGCTCAACCTGGAGTTCATAGCGGCCAAGGTGGAGCCTGGGGACTCGGAGGCCGCAGCCGAGGAGAAGGTGGTGAGGAGGCACAGGTGCTATGAGGTCCTCTTCGAGATATACCTCAACCTCGTTGGCGTGGAGAGCAGGTGGGTCGGCTTCGACAGGAGCGAAGTCGAGGCCTCCCTGAGCTACATAGAGGCGGCCGTGAGGGAGTGGGAGGCCCTCGAGAGGCAGGAGTACGGCGCCCCGCTCGTCGCCAAGGCGACCATATCGAGGATCCTGTCCGACCTCAAGAGGGTCAGGAAGGGGGACAGCATGCTAGCCCACATGGCGGAGAGAATAGAGGGCTCGCTTAGCCCCGACGACCTCACGGGCTCCTTCCTCAGGAGCGCGCGGGAGGCCATAGAGGGCAATCCGTACTTCAAGCTGTCGCTCATGGGCGCGTGCAAGTTCGGCAACGACTACGCCCTCGGCCTCAGGTGGCTCAGGCACCTCGGCTACGTCCAGGTCTCGACCAACCCGGTGCTCGCCGCGATAGCGTACGACGAGAGGCCCGAGCTGTGGGAGGAGTTCAGGGAGGTCGCTCTGCAGCACCCCGAGTGGCTGAAGGACCCAGAGGGTCACGCCGACGAGATAGCCATGGAGGCCACGAGGGTCGGACTCATGGAGAACTTCTTAGTCTTCAGGCCCCCGTTCCTGCTATCGGGCTACCACGACGGCCTGGTGAGCTACCAGCTCAACCCGAACATAGCGGCTGACGTCGAGAGGAGCCTCAGCGACGCCCTCAAGTTCTACATGAGGACGCAGGAGTTCCTGAAGGTGTACGACGCCTACCTGCTGTGGGGCTACTCAGCCGCTCAGGAGAGGGGGCGCCCGAACATAGTGTTCAAGGTCGCTGGGGCCTACCCCTCAGCCATAGAGATAGCTAAGAGGCTGAACGAGAGGGGCATGGGCACGAACATCACGGTCGTCTACACGGTGTCGCAGGAGGTCCTGCTGGGAGTGGCCGAGATGGAGGGCATGGCGAAGGCGGCCAAGAGGGGCGTTAAGGTGACCCAGGTCTACATCACCAACATGGGCGGGAGGCTGGAGGACCACCTCAGGGAGGTTGAGGCCGAGGAGCTCCTCGTGAAGGCCCTCGAGAGGGTCAGCGACAAGGAGGCCTTCCTCAGGGGGCTCGCCGAGAGCCTGGGGGCCCTGGGGGAGTACGAGCAGGCGGGCGGCAAGCCTCTGGAGGAGAGGGCGAGGCTGCTGTGCAGGAAGAAGTACCTGAGGAAGCTGACCGACGAGAGGTTCGTCAGGGCCCTGGCGTCCTCGGGCCTCTACGCGAGCGAGGAGGAGGCCCTGAAGGACCTCTCGAGGAGGGAGGAGGTGATAGGGTACGCGGGGATACTGGTCACGCAGAGGGTCTACAGGATACTCTTCAGCCCGGAGAACAGGCCCAAGTGGCTCGCCTACATCAAGAGGAAGTGGGGGGTGACTGACGAGCAGGCCGAGGAGATCCTGGACAGGATAGACGTGCTGCCAGCGTCCAAGAGGAAGCCCATAGACACTATATACACGCTGGCGAGCAGGAACATGACTCACACGGAGTTCCCGAACCACCAGCTCAAGGTCTTCCTCGAGTTCGAGAAGGGCAGGGTCGACGTCAATGACGTGCTCGAGTCGGTCATGGTGGACCACGGCCACGAGGTGCTCGAGGAGCTCATGAAGAGGCCTGACTTCGTCAAGGCGTACGAGGTGCCCCCCGAGCTGGCCGAGATCCTGAAGGAGGTGGGCGTCGAGGGCGACTTCGGAAGCGGCGGGCTGAGGGTGGAGGAGTGGCCCAGCTACGGCCCGTGCGTCAAGACCATGACCCAGTTCATCGAGGGCTACGAGAGGTTCAAGAGAAAGTGCGTTGAGTTCGTCAGGGAGCTGGCTAGGGCCGCTAAGTAGCCCGCCTGAAGGCCCCACCCAGCGCGGCCAGCAGCCTGCCGACGTCCCCAGGCTCGAGCACGCTGCCCTGCCCCAGGCGCGGGGGCCAGGCAAAGACGGCAGAGGCCCCGGCGTCCAGCGCAGCCCTAACCGCGTCAGCGGCATCTTTCTCCCGCCCTCTCGGGAGCCTCGAGAGGTCCAGCAGCAGCACGGCCCCCCTCCCGAGTCCAGCTAGCTTCCTCACTACGCTGGCGGCTCGCTCAGCCGACTGGCCGGGGGCGCACCTCCTAAGCCTGAGGACCGCGCCCAGCGCGCGGACGCGCTTGAGCTCTGCCAGCGGCTCGTAGCTCCGCAGCCCAGCGCTGCCCCCGACCTTCGGGGGGCAGGCTACCACCTCGACCCCGCACTCCCTGGCCGCTCGCGAGATCGCGTCCACGAACTCGACTACCCTCCTCTCCCTGAACTCCGCGACCTCCCCGCTCAGCTCGCGCGGCATCTCGCGCCCGTACTCCTCCCTGAAGAGCCACCTGCACTTGGGGCACGCGCAGGACCAGTCGCTGTCGAGCTCCACGTAGTCTGGCCCCCAGAGCAGCAGCGTGCGCACGCCTGCCCGCCCGAGCAGCCTCACGCCCTCGGCGACGTAGCGCTCGAACTCCCCCCAGCAGAAGCAGGCAGCGCTCAGGGTGGCGCCCGACGCCGACACCTGCCTCTCCTCGACGTGCTCCTGTAGGTAGAGGCTGGGCGCATCCCCGCTGAAGGCGCCGCCCCAGCCCCAGAGGGTGGCGGCTACGTGGAGCCCCATCTCCTCAGCGGTCTCAGCCACGTCGGCGAGGGCGGGGCGCCAGAACGCGGCGTCGAACTCGGAGACGGCTAGCAGCACGGCGTTGGCCCCGAGCTCGGTGAGCCTCAGGAAGTCGCGCCTCGCGAGGTCGCGGGGCGCGGCGGCGGGATAGGCCACGCCCCTGAGAGCGGCCAACTCACCACCCCGGTTACCCTCGCTGCCGTGAGCTAATTTAACTTAGTGCATAGCGGCGAGTTAAGCGTTAAATCTGACGTGGCCCCTAGGTCTAGCGGGGCTGCTGATGAGGATCACGAAGGAGTCCCTGGCTAAGCTGGAGGACTACTACAAGGGGTACCTGGAGGGGGACAAGCTGGACGAGTTCTTCAGGGAGTTCGGCATAAAGTTCGCTGCTGGCCACTGGGCGGCTGGCGACTTCATGGACAGGTTCGCCACCAAGGGCTACTTCCCGGAGCTCAAGAGCGACGTCATCTCCCAGATGGAGAGGGTGGCGGCCGCTGGCATAGAGGGCATAGAGTTCCACGACGTGCTATTCCTGGACGAGAGGGGCGATGTGGATCACGACAGGGTGGTCGAGGTCAAGGAGGCCCTGGAGAGGCTGAACCTGAAGCCGACGACCATGAACATCAACCTATTCACAGATCCAAAGTGGAAGATGGGCGGCCTGACCAACCCCGACGGGAGGGTGAGGGAGGAGGCCCTCAACCAGGCCCTGACCGCCGTGGAGGTGGCTAAGGAGGTCGGGTGCGAGACCGTGTCCCTCTGGCCCGGCTCCGACGGCTGGGACTACAACTTTGAGGTGAACTACGGCAAGCAGTTGGAGCTATTCATCGAGGGCTGCATCGAGATAAACAAGAGGGCGATTGAGAGGGGCGTCAAGTTCGGAATCGAGGCTAAGTTGAAGGAGCCGAGGGAGGGAAACATGGTGGTCCCGACCACCCACCTCGCGGCCCTCATAGCCAAGGCCGTGAATGAGGCATGCGGGGGCGACAACATGGGCGTGACCATAGACTACGGGCACGAGCAGATGTACGCCGTCGAGCCAGCGGCCACCGTGTACGCCTTAAGCAAGCTGGGGATACCCATCAGGAACTTCCACCTCAACACAGCCAAGCTCCACAGCAACGACGAGGACAGGGTGTTTGGCGTGGGGGACGTCTGGAGGTTCGTGGACTTCTGCTACGCGGCCATAGACATAGGCTACGACGGGTGGTTCGCTGAGGACCAGTTCACGTACAGGATGGACCCAGTCAAGGGCATGAGGCTCTCCAAGGAGATATTCGGCAACGTCTTCAAGAAGGCCCTAATGATATACGCGAGGAGGGACGAGCTGGAGGCGGCGAGGGAGACTGGGGACCAGGCCAAGGTCATAGACGTGGTCAAGAAGATCATCCTGACGTACTAGCCGACCCACCTCACTCTTTACTCCACGCTCATGACCTCTGCCCCCTCAGCCACCACTCTGGCTAGCTCGTCGAGCGGGAGGCTGGCGATGTACTCAGCCCCCCTCCTGCCGACCCTAGTGGCTGGGCGCCTCGGTGCCAGCCTGCAGCACCCGACGTCCCGGCCGGCGACCTCGAACACCCCCAGCCTCCTAGCTAGGCCTGCGATCTCGTCCTTGTCCATGGCGACCACGGGCCTTATGATGGGCGTCGCCACGGTCCTGGAGAGGTAGGACAGGTTGCTCAGCGTCTGGGAGGCGACCTGGCCTATGCTCTCGCCGGTCACCATGGCCGCGCAGCCCTCGGCCTCGCATATGAGCTCCCCCACCTTGTACATCAGGGCCTTGCACACGAGGCACCTGTAGCGCTCGCGCACGTCGCCCAGCTCCTCGTGGGCCCTGTGTAGGGGGGCCCAGTAGGCCCTGAACTCGCGCCTGGGGGCCCACCCCCTGAGCCACCTGAGCACGGCCAGCGCCCTCTCCCTGGCCTCGGGGCTGTAGAAGGCGCCCATGAAGAAGTGCACTGGCACCACCTCGCAGCCGCGCTTCATGGCCAGCCACGTCGCCACGGCGCTGTCGACGCCCCCTGAGACGAGCGAGACCACCCTGCCCTCGACGCCGTAGGGCAGCCCGCCGGGCCCCCTCAGCACGCTGTCGAAGACGTAGGCCCTGCCCTCCCTCACCTCCACGTAGACGACGTAGTCGGGCTCCTCGAGGTCGACCCTCACCCCATCGACGGCCGACAGCACGGCCTCTCCCACCACCCGCTCGATGTCCTTGCTGGTGAGCTCGTACGTCCTCACGCGCCTGGCCCTCACGGCGAAGCTCATGCCCCTCCTGAGCCGCTGCCTGCCGAGCTCGAGTGACGCCCTGACTATGTCGTCCAGTGAGTCCCCCACCTCGACCGCGGGGCTCGTCGACACCACGCCGAAGACCCTGGCCAGGGCTCGGGCGGCGGCCTCCGCTTGGTCGGTCTCTACGAAGACCCTACCCCCCTCCCTCCTCAGCTCGTACGACCTGACCCCGGCCCTCTCGAGCGCGAACTGTAAGCTCTCGAGCAGGGCTCTCTCCATCCTCCTCCTGACCCTAGGTGACTTGACTGCGACCTCGCCGTACCTGACGATGACCACGTCGTACACAGCAGCCAGCCCCACAGCTATCCTGCGCAGAGCACCTTAAGTGCCTATCGCCGGCTCACCAGGTGGACGGAGTGGTGGCTCGAATTGCCTGCAGATTGTAGGAAATATTTAAATATATCTCTACAAATTGTAGGAGCCTGATGGTTAGCGCCAGGAGGAGGGGCCTGGACGAGCTGGACGTAGCGCTCATCTCGGCCCTCCAGGCGAACGGCAGGGCCAGCCTGGTGGAGCTCGGCAGGAGGGTTGGGCTCAGGCACTCCTCAGTCAGGGAGAGGCTTAGGAGGGCAGTCGAGCGCGGGTACATCAGGGTCCAGGCGAACGTGAGCCTGAGGAGCCTGGGCCTGGGCGTCGCCTTCCTCGGCTTCGAGGTGGCTGGCTACGAGAGCGCCATGAGGCTGATAGAGAAGCTGAGGGAGTGCCCGAGGACCCTGCTGGTGGGCTTCACGTCAGGCGAGTTTAACGTGGTGGCCCTGATGATAGTCGAGGACATGGACGCCCTCAGGATATTCATAGAGAGGAACCTGAGGCCTCTGGCGGACATCAGGAGGATAAGCATAAACTTCGGCGAGATAGTGCACCCCGAGTTCGTGCCAGCCCCGCCGCTGAGCAGAGTGCTGGGCTTGGCTGGCTCGAGCTGCATGAGCTGCGAGCTGTTCGAGGGGGGTGGGCGGAGTGAGGCCGCTGCTAGAGGTTAGGGACCTGTGGGTCGAGGTCGGGGGCAGGCTGGTCCTGAGGGGGGTCAGCCTAGCCGTGGGCGAGGGGGAGGTGCACGCCCTCTTCGGCCCCAACGCGGCCGGCAAGTCGACCCTGCTCATGGCTATCATGGGGATCCCCAGGCTCCGGGTCGTCAGGGGCAGGATACTGTACGGGGGCGTCGACATAACCCACGTGCCGCCGTACGAGAGGGCGAGGATGGGGATAGCGCTCGCCTTCCAGAGGCCGCCTAAGGTCGGCGTGAAGCTGAGGAGCTTAATCGAGGCCATGAGGGGGGTGTACTCAGACGGTGGCCCGGCCCCGGAGGAGCTGAGCCTAGGCCACCTGCTCGACAGAGAGCTGCACCACGGCTTCAGCGGCGGCGAGAGCAGAAGGGTGGAGCTATTCCTGGCGATGCTCCAGAGGCCCAGGCTAGCGCTGCTGGACGAGCCGGACAGCGGGGTCGACGTCGAGAGCCTAGCCGACGTCGCTAGGTTCATCGAGAGGTGGGTCGAGAGCGGGGTGTCCATGGTGATAGTGACGCACACGGGCAGCATACTCGAGCGCCTCAGCAGGGTCGACGCGGCGCACGTGATGGTCGACGGCAGGATAGTCGTCACGAGCCGGAGCCCGGCGAAGCTCCTCGAGCTAGTGCGGTCGGTGGGCTACTCCGGCTTGGCGAAGCTGGCCGCGGGTGGCGGCCTTGAGCTCTGAGCGCGAGGCGCTGAAGAGGTACGACTTCGGAGAGCTCAGGAAGGAGGTCCTCGACAGGGCCTCAGTGCCCAAGGCGGTCGAGGGCAGGCTCAAGTACGTCGGGATAGACCTCGACAGGGCCGGCGGGGCCTACCTGCAGATAGACCACTCGCAGATAATGAGCTTCGTCGCCGAGCGCCTCAGGGAGGCGGGAGTGGTCGTGATGAGCACCGTCGACGCGTACGAGAGGCTGCCCTGGGCCAGGCGCTACTTCTGGGGGGCGCTGAGCGCGGACGAGGACCCCTACGCCAGGCTAGCGCGCGACTACTGGAGGCACGGGTACTTCATCTACGTGCCGCCCAACGTGAGGGTGGCGGAGCCGGTGCAGGCCTGCCTCTTCGTGGCCACTAAGGGCGTGGCGCAGCCGGTGCACAACGTGGTCGTCCTGGGGGAGGGCTCCGAGCTCAACCTGGTGACTGGCTGCGCGACCATGGTCAACGAGGGCCTCCACATCGGCGTCTCGGAGTTCTACGTCGGGAGGGGCGCCAGGCTGACGTACACGATGATCCACGGGTGGGCCCCAGACTTCGAGGTCAAGCCGAGGGCGGCGGCCATCGTTGAGGAGGGCGGCACCTACGTGTCCTATTACGTCAACCTGCACCCCGTCAAGCACCTAGACATGTGCCCCACAGCCGAGCTCAAGGCGCGCGCTAGGGCCTACCTGACCTCGGTCCTGCTGGGCAGGAGGGGCTCCTCCATGGACGTGGGGGCTAAGGCCGTGCTCTCGGGCCCGGGCTCCAGGGCGGAGGTCGTGAGCCGCAGCGTCGTCAGGGACCAGGCCAGGGTCGTCATG
>CAZCFI010000021.1:0-25750 GCA_964497915.1 uncultured Thermoproteales archaeon | reverse complement strand
GCAGCGCTAGGGACTACCCACACCCTCAGGGGGCCGCCAGCGGTCTCAAACACAGCCTCCCTAGCCTCCACTGGGGGCGGCCACAGCCCCAGCTCCCGCGCCAGGCTCACGGGCACCATGAGCTGGGGGGAGTCGGCCTCGTAGCCGCTGTTTATTAGGGCGACGACCTCCCTCTCGACGTCACCTCTTCTCAGCCTTAGCCTCACCCTCACGGCCAACTGCAGCACCCCTCACCTTAATCCTCCCCACCCTGGTCACCCTGGCCTTGATCCTGCCGACCCTAACCACCAACGAGCGACCCCCGACTTATGGGAGGTTGGGTCTGGTAATAAACCTCACGAGGCCGCGGGCGCGATCCCCTCAGTGGCCCTCTGGGGGCAGGTCTCCTCTAAACGCCGAGGTCTCTGGCAGCGGAAGAGCTGGGGGTGAACGGGCTGCTCTGCTCGGCGCTTAGACAGCTCCGCCATCCACACCTACGCCCTCCGCGGAGCTAGCAGCGGGCCTCAGGCTGCCCTGCTAGCGCTCGTGGAGGGCTGCGGGCGCGGCTCTCTCGCTCAGCGCTCATGCCGCGAGTAGGTGGAAGGCCAGCAGCACCCCCAGGGCGGAGAGCGGGACCGAGATGTTGTCGTCGATGAACTCGTAGTGCTCGATGACGCTAGCGACTAGGCCAGCTAGAGCCCCAGCCACTCCCCTCGCGAGGAACCCCACTGGCACGCAGAGGGCGGCCATCGCCAGGTTCCCTATCCAGGCCTTAGTCCTGCGCCTGTAGACGAAGTTCCTCACGAGCCCCGTCACTCCGTCGCCGAACGACATGAATACGAGTGGCAGCACCCCGAGCCAGAAGGTCCTGTCGATGAGCCACGACACGGCGACTACCACTCCCCACACTATGCAGAAGTCGACCTCATACATGTTCTCCTCGACTTGGAACCAGTACATCAGCTTGCCCCGCCTGTGCGGTAGGTACGTGAGCACGGCGAGCAGCATCGCCGCGGCGAAGGGAAACAGCGGCGTCTTGAAGAGGTAAGGAACCACCAGGGCTACGAGGCCTCCCGTCAGGGCGTGAATAACCTTCCTGCTGAAGTAGACGCCGACCCTATGCCCGTACCGCCCGGCCACGGCCTCGTAGCACTTCTTAGAGATGTAGAGGACGACGAAGATTATCCAGAGGAGCAGCACGGCCGTGTACGCTACCTCCATCGGCAGCTCTGGGTACAGGTGAGCCACCTCCTCTGGGAGGGATGCTCGTTAAGGTCTGCCACCGGCTTAATAAGCGTTCAAGTGCGAGGCCTTGGTGCCCGCGCTAGCGCCCTACCTCCTCACGCTGGCCGCCGCTAGTATCAGCAGCTCGACGAGCCTGTACGCCTCTACCACGTCCCTCGCCGAGAACTTGAGCGTGAGGGCGTCCACTCTCTCGGCGCTCGGGAGGAGCCCCGCCACGTCAGCGTAGGCGGACGAGGCGAACGAGAGCTCCACCTCCACGGGCTCGCTAGCCTTGAGGGGCTTAGCCTCCCCCCTAGCTAACCTCTCAACGGCCCTGGCCACCGCCCCCCTGAGCTCCGACTCGAGCTTGGCTAGGCTGGGGCTCCTTGAGGAGTACCTGCTGTAGCTCACCTTGAGGGTCACCCTCTCAGCCCACGGCATGAACCTCGCGACGTCGTCCTCCAGTAGCCTCCTGTCGCCAGCCACGAGGATCACAGGCACACCGTAGTGCCCGGCGGCGTAGGCGTTGAGGAGGCACTCGCTGACCTCGACGCCATTCAGCTTTAAGCGGGCCACCAGGCCTGAGTAGGTGTGGTCGAAGGTCGCCCTCGCCGTCCCGGCCTTGGCGTGGTAGCCCAGGAAGACCGCGGCGTCGCACTCCTCAACCCCGACCACCATGGCTAGGGGTCTCGGGGACCCCCTGACCACCTCCACGTACTCGGGCAGCTCCTCGACGAGGAGGTTGACCATGGGGCCGTGGCTGTCGGCCACGAGCACCTCCTCGAAGCCGCGCTCGTGGAGGGCCCGCGCCACGCACGTGGTGAGCTTGGTGGCCACCCTCCTGGCCTCGGAGTACAGGGCACCCCTGACGCTAAGGTGCTCGGAGCTGACGACGTACGGCATGCCCTCCAAGTCTACTGAGACGTATGCCCTCACGGCATCACCCCGGGCTCAAGTGGCACTGTCCCGCTGGCCATATAAGCGTTGCCAGCTGGCAGCTACCGCGTTAGGAGCGACCAGCGCTACAGAAATAACTCGTGATGGGGTTAATTGTAGCAGCAGGAGCGCCCTCAGATCAGCTGCTTCTTCTCGCCCTCCTCTGTCACCTCGTATATGTGGATGCAGTTGACTGGGCAGCTCTCAGCGGCCTCCATGTTGGCGGAGAGCTCCTCCTCAGTTATCTCTGTCTTCTTGGCCCTGGCCAGGCCGTCCTCGGCCATCTCCCAGTAGTCGGGGCTCACGGCAGCGCAGGCCCCGCAGCCGATGCACTGGTCCCTGTCGTGGACTATGACGTACTTCTTGGGCATGCCACCACCGCATTAGCTACTCTCTCATGCCTATAAAAGCTTTGACAAAGGCCACCGACCTAGGGGCAGAGGTTCTCGGAGCTGGGGAGCAACAGCTCCCTCAACGCTATCTATATTAGAGATAAACAAAATTATTGCAAGGCATATACGATAATCGCAGAGGGGTTCGGCATGTCCGAGGTTAAGATCTGGCGTAGCAAGATAGCGCCGACCTGCCGAGGCGCGATATTTCGAGCCAAGCGCTGGTTCTACGCCACGTTCTACTCCAGGATAGGCGACGAGGAGAGGAGGGAGAGGTCTAGGGAGAACTGGGTCAAGCTGGCCAGGATGCTAGTCGAGCGCTCGAACGAGGAGCAGGTCTCGGACAAGGCCGCCAGGATAATAATATACTACACGGAGGAGGGCGGCGTCTTCACCCCAATCAGGGCACAGATAGAGGTCTACGAGCTGAAGCTGCTGAAGACGATAGACGTTAGCGCTGAGTAGGCTCTTCCCACACTATCGCCACGAGGATCAGCGCGAAGATGGCAGCGAAGACCCCCATGAAGTGGAGCGTCAGGTCGTCGAAGCTCAGCGACACTACCCTGGTCATGTGCAGCCCTATCCTGTAGAGGAGGGCTACGCACGCTGCGGTGAGCGCTATAGTCACGAGCCCCTTGGTGACCCTCGCCCCCGCCATGGTGCCACTCAACACTTTTAAGTGCGCGGCATATATATTGGTTGCAGGCGGGGTGATGTCAGAGCACCCGCTCTGATCGGTGACGAGCTCGGACCTCCCTGACCGGCTGCTAGCTTTGGTGAACGCCTTGATAAACATCGTGGTCAGGGCCAAGAGGGACGCGGACGCCGTCAGGGCCATGCTGGCCAAGTTCTACGGCTCCTGGCGCGTCTCCGTCTCGACGCTTAGAGGGGCTCGCGGCCTCAGGGCCCTCGAGGCCCTGGAGGAGGCCATTAAGGACGGCGCCTACAACGTCGTGCTGCTGGGGAGGGAGGACGCTAGCCTGGCTGAGCACGAGAGCGAGCTCTTCCCGCGAGCCGTGCTCCACGTGGTTCCCAGGAGCAAGGTGAGGAACGCGAGGATATTTAACTTAGCCAAGGAGTTCGAGAGGGCCAGGGCTAGGTACAGGACCATCGTCAGGTGGCTCGACTCGGGGTACCTCATGGGGCCGGGCCGGGGCTTTAAGCTGGTGGAGGACAGCAATCCGGCGCACGACAACTTCCTCATCCTGGGAGAGGAGGGGCGCCGAGCGCTGGAGATCCACTTAGGCCCTCTAGGCGAGACTCCCCTCCTCGTCAGAAAGTTTGGAGGCGAGCACGACGTCTACTCAGGCCCCAGGAGGATCGGGGTGCTGAAGATTCCTGACGTGGGTAAGGTCGAAGGCAGTAGGCTGGAGCCAGTAAAACCAGTGGACGTGAGAGTCGAGGACGTCATCAGGCTGAATGAGGACATCCTGAGGTTTCACGAGAAGGTCTCGCTGAATCTGCTAGGGGGGCTCAAGGACGACTTCGACACATTCATCGTGCCGTGGAGCGGGGGCAAGGACAGCACAGCAGCCCTGGTGCTGGCCCTGAAGGCCCTGGGCGCGAGGAGGCTGTGCACCGTGTACGTGGACACGGGTCTCGACTTCCCTGAGAGCGCGGAGTACGTGGAGAGCGTGGCTAAGTCGCTAGGCGTGAGGCTCGAGGTCGCCAGGGCCTCCGTGGACGCAGAGCTGAGGGCCAGGGGGCTGCCGACGCACGACAACAGATGGTGCACCAAGCTGAAGGTAGCGGCGCTGTACGCCAAGGTGAGGGAGCTGGCGCCAGAGGGAAGGGTCGCCGTCGTGGTGGGCGACAGGGACGCAGAGTCCGAGCTCAGGAGCAGGAGGCCGCCAGTGAGGGGGCACGAGGGCGTCACTCAGGTGGCCCCGCTGAAGATGTGGAGCGCGAGCCTGGTCCAGCTCTACCTGCTGAGGGAGGGCATCCCCCTCAACCCGCTGTACGAGATGGGCTTCTACAGGATCGGCTGCTACATCTGCCCCGCCCTGAGGAGCTGGGAGGTCGAGCTCATCGAGAGGGCTAGGGCGGCGGGCAGGTGGGCGGGCCTCCAGCACCTGGACGAGTTCCTAGAGCTGAGGAAGAGATATAAGGAGGGGGGCCCGCAGTAAGGAGGTCGGTGAGGGGGCACCCTTGAGCGAGGGCAGGGACATAGACCTCGAGATCCTGAGGAGGAGGAAGCTCCTCGAGCTCATGAGGGGCAAGCGCCGCGAGGCCGAGGCGCCGCTGATAGTCGAGGTCAAGAGCTTGAGGGAGTTCGAGGAGTGGGTTGCTAGGGCTGGCAGGGAGGGCAAGGCCGTGTTCGTAGACTTCTGGGCCCCCTGGTGCGCCCCCTGCCTGATGATGGCCCCAGTGTACGAGAGGGTGGCGGAGAAGTTTAGGGGGCGGGCCTACTTCCTGAAGGTGAACGTCGACGAGCTGCCCGAGCTGGCGTCGAGGTTCGCGGTCTTCAGCATACCGACCATCCTCGCGATGTGCGGCGGCAGGGAGGTCTCGTCGCTGGTGGGTTACAGGCCCGCGCCGATGATCGAGTCCTGGGTCTCCAAGGTGGTCAGCTCGTGCTAGGGCTAGGCTACTTTGGGCGGCCTGAGCTCCCTCAGGCACGCGTACTTCTTGGCCTCTGACGCGCTGCTAGCGACGACTAAGTACGCCGCGACCACCAGCCTCTCGCCGGGCCTGAGGTAGCGGCCCCCCTCGCGGTAGAGGTACATGTGGCAGCCGCGCTCCGCGCTCTCGCTGAAGGCCCCGACGCGGGCCCCGCTGTTCTCTGCGGCCACCAGGGCCACAGCGCCCCCGTCGCTCCACACGACCGCCCAGCCCTCAGACGAGTCCAGGTAGGCGAACCCGTGCTCGGGGGCCACCCACTCCAGCTCCCCGCCCTCGGTGCGCAGCACGAAGCCCTTGGACGCCTCCCCGCCCGGGCTCGCGAACACGTAGTAGGAGGGGCTCGGGAGGGCGTACCTGCGAGTCGGGTTCTCGACCACGGTGAGGAGCAGGAGCACGTTACTCCCCGGCCTGGTGAGGTAGTACTGGCGCACCTTCAGCCCCTTGAGCTCCTCGTGCTCCTCGGACTCGGCAGTGGCCCACAGCTCGACTCCCACCCACTCGCCGAGCCTGGCCTCGCGCCCGTCCCACCTCTCCCGCCAGAGCGCGTCCCCCTCGGACAGAGTGAGCCTGGGCCTCACGCCCCCGTGCCACCACCTCATCCACGACCAGGGCCTAGGCTCTGGGAACGAGGAGAGGAGCTCGTCAGCGCTGCTCCCCCGCCTCCGGATGGAGTAGAGGCAGCCGCCGAAGTCCGGCGAGCACCTGAAGGTGTAGAGCCCGTTGTCGACCACGAGGGCCCTCTTGCCGCGCTCGACGGTCTCCCATACCCTGACCTCGCCACCGCCGTGCAGGCACACCACTGGGATCTCGCCCCTCAGCACGCCCATGTTGCTCACGAGCTCGTAGGTGATAGGGTAGACGCCTAGCCTGGGCTCCCTGAACTCCAGCTCTAAGGTGCCGACGCGCTCCTCATCGCCGCTCACTGACACATCGAGGGAGGGAGGGCTAACCTGCAGCCCCTTGCCGCCCCGCAGGCGCAGCACGCCCCTTAGCGCCTTGCCCCTCCGCTTGCGCACGACGAGGCTAGCGGAGGCCCTAGGCTTAACTGGCAGCACTAAGGGGCGGCTGTCGGCGCTGACCTCAACGAGCCCCACCTCCCTCAGCTCCAGCGGCCGCTCTAGCCCCCCGGCCAGCCGGTGGTAGGCGGCCCTGACGTCCCTCCACGAGCCTGGCCCCACGTAGACGTACATGGGCTCTAGCCTCACGGCGCTGTGGGGCGGCACCCTGACCTCTAGCGTGGGCGAGGGCAGCTCGCAGTAGGAGAAGTCGAGCTCGACGACGCCCCGGCCAGGCCACAGGAGGCCGCACGCCAGCCCGCCCCTCAGCGAGTAGCACGACCATCCCTCCCTGAACTTGCCCGGGTCGGTGGGCAGGTCGCCCCTCACTGAGGGGAACTCGCTGAGCACCACCCTCGACCGCAGCACGCCATCGCCGAGCGGGACTGCCAGCTCCCTGGTCAGCCACGGCGAGGGCGAGAAGCGGGCCCTCAGCCTGAGCGAGTACTCCCGCCCCGACTCGTTGACGACCTCGTACGCTACCTTGAGCAGCGGGTCGCCGCCGCGCACCTCCAGCGTCTTCCTCAGCTCGAGCCCGGGGCACTTGCTGGGCCTAGCGCTAAGGGCCACCCTGACGGCCCCGCCGACCTCAGAGACCTCGCACCTGTAGCGGGCTCGCTCAAGCTCGCTCGGCCAGAATGGGGGCCCAAGGCTCTCTCCCCTGTGGTGGAGCACCGCGTCCCCGAGCGCAGTGTCGATCACCCACAGGCGCCCTCCCCTGAGGTCGACCTGGTAGCAGAGCCTGCCAGCGTAGATCGTGACTCTCTCCCTCTCCTCATCTAGGTGCCACGAGGCCTCGCCGGGGCTCAGGACCGCCACCGGCACCTCCCAGGCCCTTGGCTCTGCCGCCTCGCCTCCAACTGACACGTCGCCGAGCACTCTGATCAGCTCCATCCTGGAGGCGTGAGGCTTCACTTTCACCTTCAGGGGCACGGTCACCCTTTCCTTGCCCGCCAAGTCGAGCTCTACGGCCTCGGGCTCCACGTCTAAGCCGATGCTGGGCGCGAACTTGAGTCGGCACGTGACGCGCCCCCTCACGTTGCTCCTGACGGTCACAGGGAGCTCGCCCACGAAGCCCGGCGCCAGCGACGCGGGGATGAGTGGGCCGACGGTCACGGGGTAGTCGCCCCTCAGGCCCACGGCGAGCTCGAAGGTGTGGCGGCCGAACACCACGAGCGTCCTCAGGCTCAGGGAGGGCTCGTCGTCAGCCCTGTGGGGCGCCCTAGCGCTGACCGCGACGCGCCCCCTCAGCTCCACCTCGTCGCCCGGCTCGAGGGCGACGGTGGCTGGCGGTGCCTCGAGGAGCCTCACGCCCTCGTCGCACCTGGGCAGCAGGGCCACCCTCACGGGCTCGTCGCCCTGGTTAGAGAGGCGCCAGGTGACGGTGAGCGGCACCCCCCTCGCCACCTCCCCCTCGACGTAGCACTCCACAGCCCCAGAGCCCCACTCCACGCTGCAGATGCCCCACGCGTCCTTGTCAACGCGCACCCTGAGGGCCCCGCCAGCGACCTCCCACTCGTAGACGTAGACGCCCCTGCCCCTCCACTTGACGTCGTCCTCGCGAACCTCAACCACCTTCCTGAAGCCCAGCAGGGCGTCCAGCCCGCCCCCCAGGGCCTCCCTGACCACGCTTAGCTTAGCGACCATGGGCAGGTAGTTCTGCATGTAGACGTGGGTCTTGGGGACCCAGAAGAAGCCGAGCCTCTTGTAAAGCCTTATCGCCCCCTCATTGCCCGGCCACGTGTGCAGGTCCACCCTGTCTAGCCCGAGCTCCAGAGACCTCTCAATGGCTCTCTTGAGCAGGCTCGTCCCTATCCCCCTCCCCCTGTACCTCGGGTGCACGTTCACGAGCGCGATGTAGGAGGCGTCCCTGCCCGAGATGCCCCAATTTAGCCTCAGGTAGCCGACAAGCTCCCCGTCGACCTCAGCGACGTAGTGGGCTATGGAGTCGGAGCGCGAGACCTCGTCCAGCACCCTCTCGGCCGTGTAGGGGACCCCGCCGGTTAGCCCGCCAGGCCACCCCTCCTCACTCTCGTTGAGCAGCTTGGCGAGCTTGGCCGCGTCCTCCCTCCTGAACTCCCTAACCACCCACCTGAGCCCGCCGCTCAAGGGCTCAGCCCCCACGCGTAAAGCTAATTGAGTCAGCGAATAAAACTCTCACCGTGGGAGCCATGGCCAAGGAGGTAGTCTTCACGGACAGGGCTCCCAGGCCCATAGGCCCGTACTCCCAGGCCGTGCGTGCGGGCCCGTTCCTCTTCGGCTCTGGCCAGATACCGATAGACCCCGCCACCGGCCGCGTGGTTGAGGGCGGCATAAGGGAGCAGACGGAGAGGGTCATGGAGAACATAAGGGCCGTCCTCGAGGCCGCGGGGTACTCCATGGACGACATAGTCAAGGTGACGGTCTTCCTACGAGACCTGGCGCACTTCAAGGAGTTCAACGAGGTCTACGGCAGGTACTTCAAGGAGCCCCCGGCTCGCACAACCGTTCAGGTGGCGGACCTCCCCAAGGGGGTCCTGCTGGAGGTCGACTTCATAGCTTACAAGGAGTAGCGACCTGAGCCTTCGCAGCTGAGAACAAAACCATTGAGAAAATTTTTACCAGATAGTGCGCCTTGAGCTAGCTGGCTGACCTCTCCTTAAGCAGCTCCTCGAGGATCTCCTTGGCTCTGTCCATCCTGATGACACCTTCCCTGACCATCCTCTCCGCGACCTTGTCGATTAGGTCGCCCTTGGCCCCGACCGCTATCGCTATGTTCCTGGCGTGGAGCTTCATGTGCCCCCTCTGGATGCCCTCGGTCGCCAGGGCCCTCAGCGCGGCTAGGTTGTTGGCCAGGCCCACTGACACCATGACCTCGGCTAGCTCCCTGGCGGTCTTGACGCCGAGTATCTTGAGGGCCACCCTGGCCAGCGGATTGGAGCGGGTGGCGCCGCCAACTATGCCGACGGCTAGGGGCATCTCCAGGAAGCCCCTCAGGTTGCCATTCTCGTCCTTCTCCCACGTGCTCAGCGGCCTGTACCTGCCGTCCAGCGAGGCGTACGCGTGGGCGCCAGCCTCTATGGCCCTCGTGTCCTGCCCCGTGGCGAGGGCGACGGCTACGACGCCGTTCATTATGCCCTTGTTGTGGGTGACCGCCCTGTACGGGTCGGCTAGGGCGAAGGCGTAGGCGTACAGTATCCCGTCGACCACCTCCTCGCCGCCCAGCGCCTCCTTGGGCACCACGCACTCAGCCCTCGCCAGCCTCTTCACTGCCAGGTTGGACACTATCCTCAGGTAGACCTTGCCCCCAGTTATCTTCTCTATGTAGGGGGCCACGGCCTCAGCCATCGTGTTGACGGCGTTGGCGCCCATGGCGTCCCTGACGTCGACCAGCAGGTGCACGATGACCATCGGCCCCTTGATGGTGTCGATCACCCTGACCTCCATGTCCTTCGCGCCCCCTCCGAGCTTGACCAGTATCGGGTCCCTCTCGTTGGCTATCTCGAGTATCCTCTCCTTCTCCCCCAGGATTATCTCCCTGGCCTCCTGGGGGTCCTTGACGTTGGTGAGCTGAACCTGCCCTATCATGACTGGGTCGGTCGTGCTGGCCTTGAAGCCCCCGCCAGCCCTCACCATCTTGGCGGCGTTGCTGGCCGCTGCCACGACTGAGGGCTCCTCTATCACCATGGGCACCAGGTAGTCCTTCCCGTTGATTAGGAAGTTCGTCCCGATGCCGAACGGCAGGTGGAAGACTCCTATGACGTTCTCTATCATCCTGTCGGCTATCTCGAGGGGCATGCTCCCGCTGTTCTTCAGCATCTCCACCTCCTCGTCGGTGAGGCCAGCGAACTCCTTGACTATCCTGAGCCTCTCGTCCAGGGGCAGCTTGTAGAACCCGGGGATCCTGGAGGTCTTGGACAAGGTGTCACCCACTATCTAGCTAGCCTGAGGCACTAAATAAGATTTGACGGCGCGGGGAGTCCCGAAACGAGGTTAGTGAGGCCTCGCAGCAAAGTATATTGAGGCCCTACGTCATCATTAGAGAGAGTCGGTGGTCGGCGATGAGTCCCCGCCTCAGCAGGGAGGCTAAGAAGTCGCTCGAGCTGGTGCGGTGCCCGAAGTGCGGCAGGGAGTTCTCCCTGATCTACGCCAGGGCGATGGCGTGCTGGGGCTGCCCGAGGGCCGCCATGAGCTGCACGCTGGTGAGGTGCCCGTACTGCGACGCTGAGTTCCCGCTCGAGTCCCTCAGGACGGTGCGGGGGAGGGGCGAGGCCCAGAGCGTGGCCAGGTACCTGAGTAGGGTAGTGAGGGACTACGAGTAGCCCGAGTGCGTAACGCGGGGCGAGCTGCAGTGAGGGTCAGAGTGCTGCCACACAACGTGGAGGTAGAGTGCTCGCCGGGGGAGCTCCTGTCAGATGTCATAAAGAGGGCGGTGCCGGAGTTCCCGACGCCCTGCGGCGGGAGGGGCTTCTGCGGGAAGTGCGCCGTCAGGGTCATCGAGGGGGAGCTAACTCCCCCCACGGGCAACGAGCTGCTCCACGGGCTGGGTGGCCGAGTGAGGCTAGCGTGCCAGGCCAGGGTCCTCAGCGACCTCGTCGTCGAGATACCGGGCGTGGGCGAGTTCAGGGCCCTGACGTCAGGGGTCGAGCCTGAGCTGGCCGACTTCAGCCCCCTCGTGACCCCCGTCTCTGTCTCGGTGGGCAGGCCCACGATAAGCGAGCCCACGCCCTACGACAGGGCCATCGCCGCGGCGACCAGGGCTGCGGGTTTCAAGCTGAGGGCCGCCAGGAGGCTGAGCTCGCTCAGAGTCGCTGAGTCAAGCGAGGTCAAGGTGCTGCTGAGGGGCGAGCTCGTAGTCGACGTCCTGCGGCCGAGCGACCGCGTACTAGGCCTAGCCGTGGACGTGGGGACGACTAAGATAGCGGCCTACCTGATCGACTTGGAGAGCGGGGAGAGCTTGGCTGAGGGCTACGTCCTGAACCCGCAGGGCAAGTACGGCGACGACGTGATCTCTAGGATAACCCACGTCATGAGGGAGCCTGGCAGGCTAGCGGAGATGCACGAGGTGACCGTTGAGGCCATCGAGGGCTTGGCCAAGCGGCTGTGCGCTGAGGCTGGCGCGAGCGTCAGCGACGTGCACGCCGCCTGCTTCGTGGGCAACACCGTCATGCTGAGCATACTGCTGGGGGTGGACCCGACGCCCATAGGCAGGGCCCCCTTCGCCCCGTACCTGTCAGAGCCTGTGGAGGGGTACTGCGACGAGCTCGGGTTCAGGTCCGTTGGCGACGCCTGGTTCTACGTGCCGCCGTCAATCACGGGCTTCGTGGGCGCTGACGCTGTGGCTGACATCCTAACGGCAGAGCTCCTCGAGCCCCCGAGGCCTTACCTGCTGCTCGACATAGGCACGAACACCGAGATAGCCCTCGCCACGGAGGAGGGGCTCACGGTGACGTCGGCGCCAGCCGGCCCGGCCCTGGAGGGCGGCAACATCTCGTGCGGCGTGAAGTCGCTCGAGGGAGCGGTATACAGGGTCGAGATACGGGGGGGCGCGGTTAGCTACAAGGCCTATGGCGGCGAGCCGCTGGGGCTGTCGGGCTCCGGCGTCATCAGCGCCGTGGCTGAGCTGCTGAGGCACGGCCTGCTGAATCGGAGCGGCAGGATGGCGGAGGGGCTCAAGGGCCGCTTTGAGATAGTGCCCGGCAGGGTCTGCCTGACCCAGCGCGACGTGCGAGAGGTCCAGAAGGCTAAGGCGGCCATATCGAGCGGCTGGAGGATACTGCTCGAGATTGCGGGCCTGGAGGCCAGCGACCTGAAGAGGGTGTTCATATGCGGCTCGTTCGGCTCCAACATAGACCCGAGGGACGCCCTCACCCTGGGCCTAATACCCCCAGTGCCGCTGGCCAGGGTAGCGGTGCTAGGGAACTCCGCTGGGACTGGCGCAAGGCTCATGCTGAAGTCGGAGGAGGCCAGGGGGAGGGCTGAGGAGATAGCGAGGGCGGCCAGGTTCGTCGAGCTAGCCTCCCACCCAGAGTTCATGCGAGTCTGGCTCAGCAGCTTAAGCTTCAGGAGTTGAGGAGCTGCAGGCTTGGCGGGCTGAGCAAGCCTGCCCTAAGAGCTGTTAGGTCACCTCGTAGCCTTGGCCTAGCGCTGGAGCCCCTCGCCAGGCGCCCTCACCTCAGGAGCGAGGACAGGGCGGGGGCTAGCACGTTCCCCCAGGCTATGTAGTAGGCGTACCCCAGCAGGATGTAGACTATCAGGGGTATTGACGGCGAGACCCACACTAGCTCCTCCTCGCTGACGCCGCTCTCCATCATCTCCCTCACGACCTGGGCTGTGTCCTCCTCAGCGCTCACTAAGCAGAGCCTGTAGCGCCTAGCGCCGCCCCTCCTGTCCTCGACGACGAAGTACTTGTGAGGCTCGGCCGCCACCTTTCCCAGTCTCTCCCTGAAGGCTATAAGCACCAAGGCGGCCCTCACCCTCAGGGGAGGCGAGTCATCGAAGAGCCTCCCTCGCCTAGCGTACTCGATCGCGTTCCTGGCCAGCACGTAGGGAATCGTCACCAGCGATAAGATTACGCCGTTGAGCAGCACAGCTAGTGAGGGTACGAGGAGGGGGCTAGGGCCCCTTGGCACCGTCACGGCGCTGAGCGCCATCACAGCCTTAGCGTCAGCCCCCCCTGCGAGCTTCGTGGCGCTGATGACCAGGCCGAGCGCGAGACCGGCCGCTAGGGACGCTATGTAGGCTGCCAGCAGCCTGGGGCGCGCCGCCCAGACGACGTAGAGCGTCAGCGGGGCTAGGGCTACCATGCAGAGCCACACCCTGTCGTCGACGAGCCTCGTCTTGTAATCCGAGTAGGCGGCGTAGCTTAGGAGCGCCAAGCATGCAGCCTCGACAGCGAGCTCAACCAGCTCCGCCCCCAATCCAGGCACCCACGACTAAGGCCCCGGATAACTTAATTAGCATTACCCGCTCTCTCTACTAGGAGGTGGGGATGGCCTCAGGCTCCATCGTCGAGAGGGTCAGGGAGGCGGCGTACAAGCACGCGCTTATAAACGCGGTCAGGCACGGCGGCAAGGCGAGGCTCGGCCCGGTCGTAAACAAGGTCGTGGCCGAGTGCCCGGAGATCAGGCCCTCGGTCAGGGACTTCATACCCGTGATAGAGGCCGTGGTGAGGGAGGTCAACCAGCTCCCGCTGAGCGAGCAGGCTAGGGTCGTGTCCGAGAGGTGGCCCGAGGCCCTGGAGAGGAGGGCTGAGGGACCGAGGGGGCTGCCCCCCTTGCCGAACGTGGGCAAGTATGGGAGGGTCGTGACCAGGTTCGCGCCCAACCCTGACTTCGTGCTCACGATAGGGAACGCTAGGGCCGCCATCCTGAGCTACAAGTACGCCGAGATGTACCGCGGGGCCTTCATACTGAGGTTCGAGGACACCGACCCGAGGATCAAGAGGCCGATTCCCGAGGCCTACGACCTCATCAGGGAGGATCTGAGGTGGCTGGGGCTAAAGTGGGACTATGAGTACGTCCAGTCGCTGAGGATGCCCGTGTACTACTACTACGCGAGGAGGCTCATCGAGCTGGGGGGTGCCTACGTCTGCACGCACAGCGGGGAGGAGGTCAGGGCCCTGAGGGCCAAGGGCGCTAGGTGCGGGTGCGCGTCGCTGAGCGTCGAGGAGCAGCTGGAGCGCTGGGACCGCATGGTGAGGGGCGAGTACGCGGAGGGCGAGGCCGTGCTGAGGGTCAAGACGGACCCCAGGCACCCCGACCCGTCGGTAAGGGACTGGGTGGCCTTCAGGGTCATAGACACGTCCAAGTACCCGCACCCGATCGTTGGCGACAAGTACGTGGCTTGGCCGACGTACAACTTCGCGGCAGCTGTGGACGACCACCTGATGGGCGTCACCCACATACTGAGGGGCAAGGAGCACATCTCGAACACGGTCAAGCAGAGGTACCTCTACGCTCACTTCGGGTGGGAGTACCCGGAGACCATACACTACGGGAGGCTCAAGCTCGAGGGCGTCATGCTGAGCAAGTCCAAGATGCGCAGGGGCATCGAGGAGGGGCGCTACGAGGGCTGGGACGACCCAAGGCTGGGCACGCTGGTGGCGCTGAGGCGCAGGGGCATACTGCCGGAGACTGTGCGAGACCTCATGCTCGAGCTCGGCGTCAAGGAGAGCGAGGCCACGATAAGCCTGAAGAACCTGCACGCGATAAACAGGAGGTACGTCGAGCCGAGGGCCAACAGGTACATGTTCGTGGACTCCCCAGCCCCCCTCGTCGTCAAGTGCGAGGGCAGGCTGGTCGCCAGGGTGCCGCGCCACCCGTCCTTCCCGGAGAGGGGCTACAGGGAGATAGCGCTCGAGCCTGAGGGCGGCGCCGTGACCGTGCTCGTCCCGCGGGCCGACTTAGAAGAGCTCCCCGAGGGCGGGCTCATCAGGCTGCTAGGGCTAGCCAACGTCAGGGTGGTCAGGAAGTCTGAGTTGGGGGCTGAGGCGGTGGTGCACAGCCTAGACCCAGCGGACGCGAGGGCCCTGGGTCTCAAAGTGATACAGTGGGTGCCGGAGAACGGCATCCCTACCGCGGTCCTGAAGGCGGAGGGCGCTGAGCTGAGGGTGGTCAGGGGGGTGTCGGAGCCCGCAGCTGCTGAGCTGAGGGTCGGCGACATTGCCCAGTTCTACAGGTTCGGGTTCGTCAGGGTCGAGGAGAGGCTGCCGGGGGAGCTAAGGGCAGTCTACACGCACGAGTGAGGCCTTCTGGTGACAGTTAAATAGCCCTGGCCTCAGTACTATCTCGGCGCGGGGCTGAGAGCATTTGTCGCAGGGCTACGCCTTCGTCGCGAGGCGCGGAGCCCTCGAGCTGAAGGTGACTGTGTGCCCGCTCGCCGACCTCAAGCCCCACGAGCTGACGGTGGAGAGCCTCCTAAAGCGCCTAATCAAGGCAATCGTCAGGTCCGGCGTGGTCTACGACCCACTAATAGTTGACGAGGCTAGCCTGGTCGTGCTCGACGGAATGCACAGGCTGGAGGCCCTCAGGAGGGTGGGAGCCAGGTTCGTCCCCGTCTGTCTCGTCGACTACATGAGCGACGAGATACTGCTTAAGAGGTGGTTCAGGGTCGTCAGGAACCCGCCCGACAGCCGCGCCGTGGAGGGCAAGCTGGCCTCGATGGGCTTGAGCGTCGAGCGGGTGAGCTTCGCCGAGGCGCGCCGGATGGTGGATGAGAGGGAGGCGCACTTCGCGATACACTGGAGGGACTCGTCGCTGGTGGCGAAGGGGAGTTGCGTCAGTGTCGCAGAGGCCTTCGCCAAGCTCAGAGAGGTGGAGGGCTTCATGTCGAGGCTGGGCTCGGCGATAAGCTACCTAGCCGAGGAGGAGGCCCTCGAGACCTTCGCCGAGGGCGGCTGCGCCTTGATCACGACCATGCAGCTGAGCAAGCGCGAGGTCGTCGAGCTAGCTGAGAGGGGCGTGCTGCTGGCGCCTAAGAGCACGAGGCACGTCATACCCGTGAGGCCGCTGTCCGTCAACGTGCCCCTGGAGTTGCTTACCTACTCAGTGAGCCAGTCGGCGCTGACTCGGTGGCTGTCCAGGTACCTGAGCGGCAGGAGGGCGGTCTTGCTCAGGGGAGGAGCCGTGGTCAGGGGGAGGAGGTACGAGGAGGACGTCCTAGTGTTCTCCTAGCTCTGCTCCTCGCCCAAGTCGCTTAGGTTAAACGGCCTCCCCTCCCTGAGCACGTCCTCAGGGAACCTGTCCTTGTACTTCTGCATGAACTTCAGGTCCTCGTCCCTCTTCCTAAGCTCGTCAGGCAGGAGGATGGGGATCTCGTCGCGTATCGGGAACCACCTCTTGCACCTCTCGCAGACCAGCACCCCATCTACGACCTCCAGCTTTATGCAGTCCTCGCAGTCCACCTCGCCGGGGCTCAGCTCCTCGACGCTCTTCCGCTTGAGCCCGCAGTATAGCTCGCACGCTGGCACCCTCTTGAACCTGACCTGCCTGCGCTCGTACCTCCTCTCAGAGAAGACTATCAGCCTCAGGGGGAAGCTCTTGTCGTAAGGGCACGCCAGGATGTCCATCAGCCTGTACTTCATCGGAGGAACCCCCTATCTCCTATCCGCGCAGCGATATAAAGCTTGTAGGAGGCTGACCTCATCTTTCCACTCCATGAGTTGAAAAGCTTATATCTCCGTGCCGTGCTGAGGATTTAGGGAAGGGGGGTATGTCATCGTCTAAGTCAGATCCCTCAGATTTAGCTTACGAGAGGAGCAAGATCTTCGATCGCGCCTGCCAAATCGTTGAGCGACTTCTCGACAACACGAAGTCGAGGACCATATCAATCAAGGTAAAGACGTTAGTGAAGTATGCGTATGTGTCCTACATCAGGAACACGATGGACATACCCAAGCTCAGGGGGCTAGTCCCGAGGATTAGGGTGCCGTCGAGGTACGCCAACCAGTACACGTACAACGACCTCGTGGAGGTGCTGAGGCGAAACTTCAAGATCACCGTGGAGAGGAGGCGCCACAATAGGTACGTCGTAATCTATAAGTGAGGAGAGCCGGTCTAGGCGCCCTCCACAGCCCCCCTCCTAACCTTGACGGCTACGCCCCTCCCCGCTCCGACCATCTCACAGCCCGAGAGCTTAGCCCTGCCGACGGCTAAGACCTCACCCCCCTTATTCACTACCACCACCTCGTCGCCAGCCCTTATATCCGGGCTCGCGTCCACGACGTGCTTGGCGAATACCGACCTGCCCCTGGCCACGAACTCAGCAGCGTCGTCAGACACCACGACCACCTTGACCCTGACGCCTGACGAGAGCAGCTTCCTGGCGCCCTCCACGGTCGGCAGGAGGAAGCCGTCAGACGCCCTAAAGGTCGCGACGAGCACTCCATCCACGTAGACCTCGCGCACCCTGCCCGTCTTACTCGACCTCACGACCTCGACCTCACCGCCCCTGAGGAGGGCCCTCCCAGCCCCCCGGCCGAGTAGGTAGTCGGCGACAGCTGAGATCTTCAGCACGTCCAGCTTGCTGGCCCCCTCCCTCACGCGCGCCCCCGCACTCAACTCTCAGTGGTGGCTTTTTAAGTCTAAGGCCAGTAATATACGTGGGGGTCATGGGTGCCATGAAGTGCGAGATCTGCGGCGGCGACGTGGTCGGTAGGCCCTACCAGGTGGTCGTCGACGGCGTTAAGCTGCTGGTCTGCAGGAGGTGCGCTGAGAGGCTCAGAGCCCCTAAGCGCGAGGTGCTCCTCAGGCGCCCCGCCGCGGCGCCGCGCCGCCTATCAAGGCGGGCCCCCTCGAGGATGCCGGGGGCCGAGTACGAGGTGGTGGAGGACTTCGCTGAGAGGGTGAGGGAGGCCAGGGAGGCCATGGGGCTCACGAGGGAGCTCCTAGCTAGGATGGTCGGGGAGAAAGAGTCCACGATTAGGAGGATCGAGGACGGCACGCTGATCCCCAGCCTAGACCTAGCTAGGAAGCTCGAGAGGGCGCTGAAGGTCATCCTGGTGGTCGAGTCCCCCCAAGTCGAGGAGCTAGGAGAAGGGTATAAGGGCGGGGGGTATGAATTAACACTGGGCGACGTGGCCAGGATCAGGAGGAGGAAGTGAGCGGGTGGGAGACCGCTTGGTCAGAGTCGCGCTGGTGCAGAGGAGGACTAGGCGCGAGAAGAGCAGGCTAGGCGAGCTCAAGGAGCTGGCGGTAGCGGCGGGCTACGAGCCGGTTCTGCTGGTGGAGCAGGTGAGAGAGCCCGACTCGCGATACCAGATAGGCAGGGGCAAGGTCGAGGAGCTCAAGAAGCTCATAAAGGAGCACGGGGTGGAGAAGGTAATCTTTCACAATGACCTCAAGCCGTCTCAGGCCCACAACCTGATGAAGGAGTGGGGCGTTGAGGTAATCGACAGGTTCCAGCTCATACTCGAGATATTCAGCAGGAGGGCTGGCTCTAGAGAGGCGAAGCTCCAGATAGAGCTGGCTAGGCTGAGGAGGGAGCTCTCATTCATCAAGGAGCAGATACACCTAGCGAGGAAGGAAGAGTTCGCTGGCTTCATGGGCGGCGGCAGGTACGAGGTCGACGCCCACTACAGGCACGCAGTGAGCAGGATAGCTAGGATAGAGAGGGAGCTCAGGGAGCTGAGGAGGAGGAAGAGGGAGAGGGTGAGGGCGAGGAGGTTCGCCGGCCTGCCGACGGTGGCACTGACCGGCTACACGGGGGCTGGCAAGACGACTCTCTTCAACAGACTAACTGGCGAGCGCGGCTACGTCGACGGCAGGCCATTCGCCACTCTGTCGACTACCGTCAGGAGGATCGTCATGAGGGGGCACAAGGTGCTAGTCGCGGACACGATAGGCTTCATCGAGGACCTGCCGCCGCCACTCATAGACGCGTTCTATACGACCCTAGAAGAGGTCGCGATGGCCGACTTAGCCCTCCTGCTGGTGGACAGTAGCGAGGAGCTGAGAGAGATAGAGAGGAAGGTCTCGGCCTCGATGGAGGCGCTTGAGGCCGTCGGCGTGCACAGGTCGAGGGTGCTTGGCGTGCTCAACAAAATAGACTTAGTGCCAGATAAGCGCGAAGTCGAGCGGAGGGCGGAGCTCGTCAGCGACTGCGCTGGGGTCGACGTCGTCCCGATATCGGCCCTCAGGGGCACCAACCTAAATCTCCTCGAGGAGGCCATAATCTCGAAGATCCCCGAGTATGTCAGGGCCATGGTCAGGCTGCCAGCAAGCGGCGAGGGCCTGTCGCTGGCCTCCAGGCTCCTGAGGAATGCCTGCATGCTGGGGGAAACGGTCAACGACGGCTACCTGGAGCTGAGCGTCGAGTGTAAGAGAGGGTGGCTCGCTAGGTTCGTGAGGGCGGTGAGCGAGCTGGGTGGTGAGATTGCCCTCCAGTAGGAGGGTGGTGGTGCTCAGGCTGGGCCACAGGCCCGGGAGGGACAAGCGGATAAGCACCCACGTCGGGCTCGTGGCCAGGGCGTTCGGAGCTGACGGGATAGTGTTCGCTGGCGAGGTCGAGGAGTCGATACTCGAGAAGCTGAGGGACGTCGTGGACAGGTGGGGAGGGCCGTTCTTCGTTAAGAGGGTCGACTCGTGGAGGAGGTTCATCAGGGAGTGGAAGGAGAGGGGTGGCGTCGTCGTGCACCTCACAATGTACGGCATGAACGTCGAGGGCAGCGACGTCGTGGAGAGGATAAGGTCCGCCAATGGAGACATCCTGGTGGTCGTGGGCGCCGAGAAGGTGCCAAGGGAGGTCTACGAGCTAGCGGACTTCAACGTGGCCGTAGGGAACCAGCCCCACAGCGAGGTGTCGGCACTGGCGGTATTCTTAGATAGGCTGTTCGAGGGGAGGGAGCTGCTGAGGGAGTTCTCCGGCGCCAAGATAAAGGTCATCCCCTGCCCCCGGGGCAAGAGGGTGGTCAGAGTCGGTGAGGCAGGTTGATAGACAGGAGGGAGGTGCTGGTTCAGGTTGGGGGGCTCGTGCTCGGCGAGGTAGCCAAGATGATTCTAGAGTTGCTGCTTAGGAGGGGGGAGATGACTGACGAGGAGCTCTCGAGCGAGCTCAACATGCCGGTCAACGACGTGAGGAGAGTGCTCCACAAGCTATTTGAGATGCAGCTCGTAAGGTATCGGCGAGTCAGGGATCCGAAGGTCGGCTGGTACTCTTACCTCTGGAGGGTGACCGACGAGAGGCCTGAGATAGTCCTGGAGCAGAGGAAGAGGAAGGTCATCGAGAAGCTCAAGGAGCTGCTGAGGTATGAGACCGAGAACTCCTTCTTCGCGTGCCCTCAGTGCCGGGCTAGGTACACGTACGGCGAGGCGCTGAGCAGCATGTTCCAGTGCCCCACCTGCGGGAGCTACCTCGAGGAGTACGATAACTCCAAGCGCGTCAGGGCGCTCAGGGAGCTTATCGAGCGCCTAGCGAGCCTAAAGATCGAGTGACGGGCCTAGGGGAGAACTGGCCTCAGCAGGTCTAGGCCCGCAGCCGCCAGGAGCGCGAGGGCCACCAGCACTATGGCGACCACCGCGACGGCCGCTAGGATCCAGGCGACCACCGGGAGCAGCGCTGCCCCGAGGAGGCCGCCCAACAGCGCTAGCACAAGCTGCCCCGCTAGCCCCAGGCCCCTACCGAGTGCCGCGCCCGCTATCGCGCCTAGCACAAACCCGGCTAGGACCAGCAGCCAGGTCGCCTGCACGCTTACCTTCTCAGCGCGGCCCCAAATAAGCGTTGGGTCAGCAGAGCCCCAGCGTCCTGAGCACTTCGATTAGGTCGTCGCCCCGGCACAGCACCTCCCTCGGTCCCACCCTCACAACTCCCCTCCTACCCTCCCATGAGTCGGCGTACCTAGCCTGGTTGTAGACGACCCGCACCTCCACGGGGGGCTCGACCCTGTAAGGCTTAAACTCCCCCCTGCTAGCCCTGAGGACAGCCCTCTCAGCGGCCTCCCTTATGAGCCTCCTAGCCTTCCTGGGCGAGAGCGAGATCGCGAAGCACCTGCCCAAGCCCCACTTCGTCACCACTACTTCGATGTCTCCCAGCAGCGACCTCGCCTCCTCACATGCAGCTGCGCAGCCCGTGACCAGGCCGACGGGCACCCCGTAGTAGCCAGCTATGGCGGCCATGAGCCCTATCTCGCCTACTCTGGCCCCGTTGAGGTATATGTGGTGGATCGCGGCGCTTGACATTGTGTGGTCTAGCACGGCTCGGGGAGTGCCAGCCATCGCGTGGTAGCCCAGCAGGAACACCACGTCGACGCCCTCATCTAGGCCAGCCAGTGAGAACGTCCTCGGAGCCCCGTGGATCACCTTAGCCTCCTCGTGGAGCTCCTCCAGCACTAGGTTGAAGCCGCCGTCGTGCCCGTCGTTGACCAGGACCTCGTCGGCGCCGCCCCTGAGGGCCCCCTCGACCGCCGCGTTAACCTCGCGCGTCAGGAGGAGCCTGGCCTCCTCGTACAGTCTGCCGCCGGGCCTAGTCTGCTCCTCAACGACGACCCCCGCTACGCCCTCCAGGTCCGTTATCACGTAGACCTTCACGACACGAGTTGAGCACTTGGGCTACTTATGCATTCGCACCCGCGACCAGATAAATACCCGAGCACCGACATGTAACTCGATGAGGGTCGCTATCTATGGCGTTGGGTCCATAGGCAGCATGGTGGCCAGGGAGCTGGTGAGGAGGGGCTACGAGGTAGCCTGCGCAATCGACGTGGACCCCAGCAAGGTGGGCAGGGACCTCGGGGAGGTCGTAGGCCTCGGCGAGAGGCTCGGCGTCAGGGTCACTGACGACCCGGAGGCCCTGGCCAGGGCCAAGCCCTACGCCACGATCCACGCCACCGCCAGCTACCTCGACGCGGTGTTTGAGCAGCTGGCCGACATAGCGGGGTGCGGCTCCCACGCCGTCTCGACGTGCGAGACCCTAGCGTACCCATACTACAGGTACCCCTACCTGGCTAGGGAGCTTGACAAGCGGGCCAGGGAGGCTGGCGTGGTAGTGATAGGGACGGGCGTAAACCCCGGCTTCGCTCTCGACACGCTAGTGTTCCTCATGACGACCGCCTGCCTGAGCGTCGACAGGGTCGTGGCGAGGAGGGTGGTGGACGCCTCCAAGAGGAGGGCGGCGTTCGTCAGGAAGATAGGGGTGGGCTTAACCCCCCGAGAGTTCTTCGAGAAGCTGGAGAGGGGCGAGATCACCGGGCACGTCGGATACGCCGAGTCCGTGATGCTCGTCGCCAGCGCGCTCGGAGTGGAGCTTGACGCCGTCCTGGAGTCGCAGGAGCCAGTCGTGGCGGAGAGCGACGTGGAGGTCGGCGGCTACTCAGTCCCCAGGGGGCGCGTGGTAGGGCTCCGCGGCGAGGGCGTCGGCTACAGGGCGGGCGAGGAGTTCATCAGGGTGGAGTTCTCAGCGTACCTGGGAGCTGAGGACCGCGAGGAGGTGGTGATCGAGGGGGACCCGCCCATGCACTGGGTCAACACGATAGGCGTGCACGGGGACAGGGCGACGGTCGCGGTGCTCCTCAACGTGCTGAGTAGCTTGGACAGGCTTAAGCCCGGACTTAGGACCATGAGGGACCTCGTGCTCGTGTCGTGGAGGGCGCCGAGGCGCAGTTGACCTTAAAAATATTACGCAGCTATGCTCGTATAAGTGAGGAGCCGCGGGGGCAGCTGAGATGGACGTGGAGACCAAGGTGGAGCTAGTCAGGAGCGTGGGCGAGGAGGTAATCACAGTTGAAGACCTGAGGGCGCTGTTCGAGACCAAGGAGCACCCAGTGGCGTACGACGGCTTCGAGCCCTCCGGCCTAGCTCACCTGCCCCTCGGGGTCTACAGGCCTCTGCTCCTTAGGAGGATGATGGAGGCTGGCGTAAGGTTCAAGCTGCTCCTGGCCGACACCTTCGCGTGGATAAATAACAAGTTCGGCGGCGACCTGGAGAGGATCAGGAGGGCTGGCGAGTATTTCATCGAGGTCTGGAGGGCGGCTGGGGTCGACATGAGCAAGGTCGAGGTCGTCTGGCACAAGGACTTCTTCGACGACCCCGACTACTGGAGGAAGGTACTCCTAATAGCCAAGGCCCACACGCTGACGAGGACGAGGAGGGCCCTGACGATAGCTGGCAGGCTAGGTTATGAAGAGCAGCCAGCGGCCTTCTTCTTCTACCCGTCCATGCAGGCAGCAGACATATTCCACATGAGGGTCGACATATGCCAGCTCGGCCTAGACCAGAGGAAGGTCAACATACTCGCCAGAGAGCTGGCCCGCAAGAGGGTGGGCGGGCGGCTCCTCTACAAGCTCCTCGGCTACGAGGGCTGCGGCGTCGACGGCAAGCCGGTCCTAGTGCACCACCACATGCTGCCGGGCCTGAGGCCGCCGGTCAAGGAGCTCAGGGGGTACGACGAGAACCCGGCGTACAACAAGGCCATAGCGTGGAAGATGTCGAAGTCCAAGCCAGAGACCTGCATATACGTGCACGACAGCAGGGAGGAGATATTCAGGAAGGTGAGGATGGCCTACTGCCCAGCGAAGGTCGTCGAGAACAACCCCATACTCGACTACGTCAGGGAGATAATCTTCAGGGCCTTCACTGAGTTCACTGTGGAGAGGCCGGCCAAGTACGGCGGCACGGTCACCTACTACAGCTACGCTGAGGTCGAGCGGGACTTCAGGGAGGGCAAGCTGCACCCACTCGACCTGAAGATGGCGGTGGCGGAGCACCTGGACAGGCTCATAGCCCCGATCAGGGAGCACTTCGAGAGGAGTAAGAGGGCGAGGGAGCTGTACGAGCTCGTCAGGTCGTTCGAGGTCACCAGGTGAGCGGCCCTACCGCCTAACTACCATGAAGCTCGGCTGCGATATCCTCTCGCTCTTGCACCTCGGGCACCTGCTGGGCCTCTTCACCCTGCTCCTGTCCCTGAACACGTAGCCGCAGCTCAGGCACCTCGGTGGCACCATCACGAGCACCTCCCTCCCGCCGCTCTCCCTGTAGAGCGTCCTCCCGACGTGCTTCAGGTCCTCGTAGATGGCCCTGACGCCCTCGCTGTCGCTCACGCCGAGGGCCCTCGCTATCTCCTGGACGGTCAGCGGCCTCTGGGCCCTGCGCAGCACCTCGAGGAGTCGCTCCCTCCTCGTGAGGAAGTCACTCATGGTCGCAGTGGAGCGGCCGCGCAAATAAGGGTTTGCCTGCTGCCAGCTGCTGAGCGCGATCACTCGACAGACACCGAGAGCACCTTAGCGTCCGCCCTCCCGAGGTGCACCCTGAGCTCCGCGCCGCCCCTCACGGCCTCCCACTTGAGCTCCTCACCGCTCTCGAAGTCCCTGACCTCGCGCACCTCTCCGGCTATGCGGACACTGGTCATGACCTCAGAGTAGAGGTGGTTAAGCAGGAAGACCAGCAGCTCGCTGCCCCTGAAGGCGGCGACCTCGACGAAGGGCGACTCGACGTCGACCACCCGCTCCACTCCCGCCTCGCTCGCGACAGCTGAGTACAGGTCGTGGAGGTTGCTCCTCTCGTGGAAGCGGGGCACGCCCAGGGCCAGCAGCTCCAGGGGGGCGGCGACGAAGGCCACTAGCCCGCTGCCCAGCCTATTGGCCGCCACCACGACCCTGCTCTCCCACTCGCCGATCGCCTCAGCCGACCTAAGCTCTCTGACCGGGCAGTAGGACCTGAGGTAAGCGTCCCCGCTGATAGGCACTTCAACGAGGGACCCCGCTGGGAGGCCCCCGAACTCCCTCAGGGCCTTGATGCGCACCAAGTCGCCTTCTATTACGTCTGGCGCGCCATACTTGACGTCGTGCTCGAAGCCCAGGAGCTCGCTGTCTAGCCTCGTGGCGAACCACCTGTAGCTCAGGTACAGCGCGCCGCCAGACCTGACGTACTCCTTCAGCTCGCTCCACGTGGTGGCCAGCAGCATGGGGGCTGGCGGGCATATGACTAGCTTGTACCTCCTCAGGGCGTCGAGCGGCTCGGTCTCGCGCACGAAGGTGACCGGCACGTGGGCCATCTTCGCTAGCGTGAAGCACTCGAGGAGCAGCCTCATGAGCTCAGACCTGTCGACGCTCGTGTACGGGTAGTCCACGTAGAGGCAGCTCGGGACCAGTATGGCGGCCTGGTCTGGCAGCGGCTCGAGCTCGGCGAGATCCAGCTTGTCCACGAGCGCCCTGAACCTCCTGATGGCGCTCGCTGCTGGCTTCTCGCTCCCGTCTGCCCTGGTGACGCCAAAGTTCAGCTCGAAGTGGTGGTGGACGTACGGCCTGATGCCCTCAGTCGGGAAGTCGCTGAAGCACCACCCGAGCGCCCCGGAGCCGCCGTTCATGAGGGCGCTGAAGAGGGCCAGCCTGAATAGGCAGGCCTGGTTCTCCTCCGAGACGTAGGCGGTCGAGCACCCGAACTCCTCCAGGACGGCTGGCCTCCCGAGGCTAGAGCAGTACTTGACCGCGAACCCGTACGAGTAGGTCTGCCTGACGGCGTCCGGCTCCTGGGTGTAGACGTGGGGGCCGAAGTAGTCCACGTAGCTGGCTATCCTCTCAGGCGGGAAGAAGCCGGGCCACAGGTGCCCGTCGCCAGTCGTGAACGGCCTGCCAGGGTCTATGGACTTGACCACGCAGCTCATGTGCCTGACGTAGGACTCAGCGGTGTCCGGGTCGACTCTGCCAGCGTACAGCGGCAGCTCGTTGGACAGTATCCAGGCGAGCACTCCCTCCTCGCCCCTGAGGCGGCCTATGACCTCCCTGAGGAACCAGGCCTCGAGCTCCAGCACTGACCCGTCTCGGTAGAAGTCCCTGCCCTGCCTCCAGGGGATCTCGAAGTCCTCGCCCGACATGTGGCCGACGAAGAGCGAGGGGAGCACGTGTATGCCGTGCCTGCGGAAGATTCTAATCAGCCTCCTGAGCTTCTCGACCGCCTCCTCGTCGATCCTGTAGGGGCCCTTGGAGAAGTCCTCAGCGAGCACGAAGCACCTCACGGCGTTTACGCCAATCTCAGCCATCTGCCTAGCTTCCTCCTCAATCTCGCGCTCGTCGAACTCCTTCCACATCTTCCATATCGGGTGCCTGCGGGGCCAGTAGTTGACGCCCACCAGGAA
>CAZCFI010000020.1:0-26333 GCA_964497915.1 uncultured Thermoproteales archaeon | reverse complement strand
GTGGCAAGAGGGGGCAGGAGGGCCTCCCACCTAGCGCCGAGGCTGTGGATCCACAAAGCGGCAAGCAGGGCGTAGCTGGCCACGTGCCCCACGTCTAGCAGCCGGGGGGTCTCAGGCCCCTGCTCGGGCAGAGGAATGGCTGAGAGGACGGCTATCAGGAGCGTCCAGAGCAGCGGCAGCGCGAGCCCTCGCGGCATGGGGGCACCTTGGCTGCTAGCCTTAATAAAGTTTTAAGCTGAGCCGCCAGTCATTTAAATGAGGATGCAGGACCCTCTGCCCAGGTGGCTCGAGCTCTACGAGGAGCTAGCTAAGGATCTAAGGCTATCGGCCGACCACATACTAAAGCTGGGGCGGGAGGAGCGGCTCAAGGTTCTCAGGGCAACTGACGAGCTGAGGGAGGAGTTCGTGCTGTGGGTCGTGGGGAGCGAGGCCATCGATGAGGCCAGGGAGTGGATAGGGCACCTCGTGGAGCAGCTGGAGGACGCGAGGAGGGTGCTGGGGCTCAGGGGCGTCACTCTGACGAGGGAGCTCGGCAGCTTCATGAGGGACCCCCTGGGCCACCTCAAGAAGAAGATATTCAACTACACCTTCCAGTTGCTCAGCGGCGCCATGAGCGCCACCGAGTTCGCCTCTAAGGCCGCTGCCGCCGTCAGGACCTCCCTCAGGACGAACATGAGGACCCTCTACCAGACCTGGGTCTTCCTAGCGCTGGTCAAGATGATCGGCGATGGGGGCAGGGTGATTTACCCAGAGCACCGCTACCTTTACCTGGAGAGGAACGCCAGGCAGAGGACTGGCATGATCCCGCCCAACTGCATACTGAGGTCGGCTGACGGCAGGGTCCTTAGCTTCTTCGTCGAGGCCCCCAGGCCCATCGCGTGGGAGGACACCAGCGACCTGGAGAGGGCCTGGAGGTTCTACGTGGCCCTCAGGCCGGACTTCCTCATCTATGGTGGCGTGGTCATGGACATCGTGAACCTCAGCGGCAGCCCGCCCATAAGGAGGCCCAACGTCATCATCGAGTGCAAGGAGCTCGAGGACTGGTACAGGAGGGCCAGGGACCTGCGCGGCTGGTGGTCGAAGGCCATGTCGGCTGAGGAGTGGAGGGCCCTCTGGCTCAGGGGGCTGATAGAGGGCCTGGCTGAGGTGGTGGGTGTCAAGCCCAGGAGCGCCCCCAAGGCCAAGGGGGGGAGGAAGGCCCTGAGGGTTAGGGAGTACAAGCTGGTGCAGATCTACAAGAGGGTCTACAGCCCGGACTCGATGATCCTGGTGGCCAGGGCTGAGCTGCCGAGCGAGATAAGGGCGGAGATGGAGGCTTACGGCCTCAGCGTCTACGACGGCGTGGGCTTTGACGAGGGCGCGCTCCGCGAGGTCGCTGAGGAGGTGCTCAGGCACGGGAGGGCTGAGCCCCCCTCGCTGCGAGACGCCGTGGAGCGGGCGCTGCGCGGCGCCGAGGTCGACGAGGAGGTCGTGGAGAGGGCCATCGCCACGCTCGTGGAGAGGCACAGGGACGAGTTCGTCAAGCTGGTTAGAGAGCTCAGCGAAGCTGGCCGCGCTAGCTCGCGGGGCTAGCGGCCCTAGGGCCAGTACTCGGGCTCGGCGCTACGCCTCACGGTTGAGGCGTCGTCCGCCTTGTGCCTCCATAGTCCCCTGCCGAAGCTGATGGGCACGATCCCTAATTCGTCTATCGCCACGTCGCTCAGCAGCACCTCGTCCACGAGTGGGTTCACTATTATGAGGCAGCACACCTCGCTCAGCACTTGGCCGTTCGCCAGCAGCTGGACAAGCCCCCCCTCAGGAGCCTCGTGAACCGTCACCTCTCCTCCCGCCGTCATGGCCTCCTCGGCCACAAGCCTCCGGCTAGGCCACAGCCCTACTGCGCGGGCCAGGGACACGGGAATGCACACGGCGGGCTCAGGGGCTTCGAATCCCGAGTTGACGAGGGCCGAGGTCTCGATGCACTTGCCCCCCACGTTGATCCTAACGCGCACCCTGATCCCCATGGTCGACCCTCTCGTAGACGATCTTGCGCCCCGTGAGTCTCATGTACCCGATGAACTTTATCCTCCTCCTGCTCCTCGTGAGCTTCCTGCCGAGGCGCCAGGCCTTGAGCCTCTCCTCGCTGAGCATTGCTCCCCACTGTAACTCCGCAGGGCCCCCTAATATGCCTATGGACCTCCCGCCCAGCCGCCTCAGCTGCTTGCGAGCGTGAGGCTGGGCTCTCGGGGGCGTCATGGCAGCTGCTTTGGCGCGCTCAGCGCTCAGGCTGAGCAGCTACAGCCTCAGTCACGCTTAACAGCGCGAAGTGGGAAACGTTCGTGCGGTGGGCGTGGTTGAGGAGGGTGCTCGTGCTGGGTCTCGACGCAATGTCGCCGAAGGTACTCTTAGAGCTTGTGCGCAGGGGCTCGCTCCCGAACCTCGCGAGGCTGCTGAGGGTGGGCGGCTTCTCGAAGGCCCTCCCAGCCCTGCCAGCTCAGACCCCTGAGAACTGGACGACGGTCGCGACCGGGGCCTGGCCAGGCACCCACGGCGTCGCGGTGTGGGGCAGGCACGACCCGGGGCAGCCGGTGACCGAGAGGCACTCCGAGGAGGCCATGTCGTCCAACCTCTGCAAGGCTGAGTACCTGTGGGAGGCGCTAGCGAGGCAGGGGCTCAGGAGCGTTCTCCTGTACTTCGTCGGCTACCCGCCGACCTGCGAGGGCGTGGTGCACGTCGACTGGTTCTGGAAGCCTGGCGACTTCTACTTCGAGCTCTGCAGCGCGGCGTGCTACTCGACCTACGTCCCCGAGGGCCTCAGGGGCGCCCCTAAGAGGGTCCTGGCCCACCTCAGGCCCATCAGGCTCAGGAGGGCCGAGGGCTGGGCCAGCCTGCCCGAGAGCTGCTCGGAGCCCCTGGAGGCGGAGGTTAGGGTCGAGCCGAGGAGGCCGGGGAGGCCGGTCACGTACCACGTCCTGGTGGTGGACAGCAGGGGTGAGGGGTACGACACATGCCTGATCTGCAGGTCCAAGGACGCGTCTAAGGCCCTCTGCGAGCTGAGGGTGGGTGAGTGGAGCCCCTGGCTGAGGGAGGAGTTCGTGGTCAAGGGTGCGAGGGTCGTGGGGACCGTGAGGTTCAAGCTCGTGGAGCTGTCCCCCAACGGGTCCAGGCTGAGGCTCTACAGGTCTCAGGTGTACCCCGTGGGGGGCTTCAGCCACCCGCCTGAGGCGAGCGCTGAGCTGGTGGAGAGGTTCGGCCCCTACGTCAACGAGGCGTCCGCCAGGCTGTTCCTCTCTGGCCTGATCGACGAGTCGACGTTCGTTGAGGAGATGAGCTACCAGATCGACTGGATCGCTAGGGCGGCCCGCTACCTCGTGGACAAGTTCGAGGCCTCGCTCTTCATGATGCACTGGCACCTCCTGGACACGCTGCAGCACAGAGTCCTGGGCCTGGTCGACCCAGCTGGCGGCAAGTACGACCCAGCTAAGGCTGGGGAGGCGTGGCGCCTCCTTGAGCTCGGGTACAAGCTGGCTGACGAGCTCGTCGGAAGGTTCATGGAGATGCTGGACGGCGACACGTACCTGCTCGTGGTGTCAGACCACGGGAATGTCCCCAACAGGAAGGTCGTGTCGGTCGTGAACGCCCTGGCGAAGGCTGGCCTAGTCGCGCTTGAGGAGGTCGGCGGCGAGCTTAGGGTGGACTGGTCGAGGAGCAAGGTCTTCGTCGACTTAACCCACGTCTACGTCAACCTCAGGAGCAGGTACCCGGGCGGCGTCGTGGACGACTCAGAGTACGAGGAGGTGAGGAGGAGGGTCATCGAGGTCCTAAGGGAGCTGAGGGACGACGAGGGCGAGTTCGTGGTGGCCTTCGCCCTGAGGCGCGAGGACGCAGCCATGATAGGGCTCTGGGGCCCGCACGTCGGGGACGTGGTCTTCGCCTACTCCCCGGGCTTCACGTGGGGGCACTACGAGGTCTTCGAGGGAGCGCGGGTCGCTGGCGGCGCGAACCACGGCCCCCAGATACCGACGGCTGAGACCAGCGTCTCCTCCAACTACGGCGTCTTCATCATGGCGGGGCCCGGCGTGAAGAGGGGGTACGTCAGGCCAACGGAGCTCCTGGGCCCAGTGTACCTGGTCGACGTGGCCCCGACCGTGGCTCACGTCCTGGGCGTCGAGCCGCCCAGGCACTGCCAGGGGAGGGTGCTCTACGACTTCTTCGAGGGCTGGGACGCCTCGGAGGCGAGGCGTGAGCGCGTGGAGCTCGACTTCCCAGAGCCCCTAGTGCCGATAGTCGGCGACGTGACTGACGCGGCCTGAGGCCCGCGCCGAGCGGCTCCCGCGGGGCTCAGGTATATAGGGGGCTGGGCAGTAGTCATGAGCATGCGACAGACCTACGAGCTAGGCGTGGGGCTAGACGAGCTGGCTGAGAGGTTCACGCGGCACTTCCTAGGGCTCGGCTGGAGGCCGGAGAGGAGGGACGGGGTGCTCATGGCCGAGGGGCCTAGGGCCTTCTCACGCCTAGCGGTCGTCATACTCCTGCTGCTGGGGGCTGGGCTAGCCTACCTCTCCACATCCGAGATCGCGGTCTTAGCGATCCTAGAGGCGCGTGGCTTCTCCCGGCCCTGGAGCGAGCCGAGGGTCAGGTGGTTCTCCCTCCTGCTAGTCGCAGGAGCGCTAGCGTGGATCACGGCCCTCGCCCACATCATCGCGGCGGACAGGCACAGGGTGGCCGTGTTCCAGGAGGCCCCCGGCAGGTACGTGGTCGTCGCCAACAGTCACGAGGCCCTGTCGGCAGCTGAGCGCCTCCTGCTCCAGCTAGGGGGCAGGAAGGTCAGGGTGCCGGTGAGGCCTGAGGAGGCGTACGAGGCGCTGCTAAAGTGGTACTCGAGCGCGTGGGGCCTCTCGGGCAGGCGCGTGCTGGAGGAGAGGATCGAGAGGGTCTCGAGGGAGAGGGGAGTTAGCAGGGAGCAGGCCATACTGGCACTGTACGAGGAGGAGCTGGGCGCTGCTGGCTAGCGCCGCTAGCCCTCCTGCGCCTTCTCAGCGAACAGCTGCCCCCACTTCTCGAGAGCGACCCTCAGCTCGGGGTGGTCTCTTGCGTACTCCTCCAGCGGCACCCCCCGGATCGCGGCCTCTATCGCCTGCCTCATAGCTTTAGCGCCAGCCCTCGTGCCCCATGGGTGGCCGTGGATTCCGCCTCCAGCGTTTATGACTATGTCCCTGCCGAGGAGCCTGACGTTTATCGGCACTATCCCTGGGTGTATGCCCCCTGATGCCACTGGCATCACGGTCTTCAGTCCGTGCCACTCAGACCTCAGGAAGTCGTTTATCTCGCGCACCTCCCTCCACTCGCCCTTGACGCCCATCTTGCCGGCGGCGGTGCCCGTGTGCAGCTGGTCGCCGCCGACCAGCCTGACGAGCTTTGCTATCACCCTCATGTGTATGCCGTGGACCCTGCTCCTGGTCAGGGCGGCGTGCATGGCCCTGTGGACGTGTATCGGTACCTTGATGGACGGGTCCTCCGCCAGCCTCTGGAGCGCCGGGAACCCGGCGGTGAGGACGTCTATCATGAGGCAGTTGGCCCCGTGCTCCATGGCGAAGTCGGCGAGCTCTAGCATCCCGTCGTAGCTGGCGGTGACGTTGGCCGCGTACAGGACGACCCTCCCCGTCTCCTCCCTGACCCTGTCCAGGGCCTCCATGACCCTGACAAGCCGCTCCTTGAACGGGCAGAACCTCTGGTTCGTGAGCGTCTCGTCGTCCTTCACCAGGTCCACCCCGCCCACGCCGGCCTCGTACGCTACCTTGGCCGTCTGCTCTGGGCTTAGCCCGACCTTGGGCTTGACTATGGTGCCCAGGTGGGGGCGCCTGTCCTCCAGCGTGCCGACGATGGACCTGACGCCCTCGATGCCGAACTTGGGCCCCTTGAAGGCCCTCACGTAGTCCCTCGGCAGGTGGACGTCGAGGAGCCTGCAGTGCCTGATGGCCGAGAGGCCGAATAGGTTGCCAGCGACTATCGAGAGGAGGTTGGGCACGCCGCCCGTCTCCACGTCGAACAGCTCCAGGGGGAAGGCCACGTATACCACGCCCTTGCTGCCCCTCTCGTACTTGAACACCTTCGCCGCTAGGTGGCGCCTGATCCACTCGGTCTCAGTCGTCACCTTGGTCCAGGTCCCTATGCTCTCTTCGATGGCTATCTGCTCCCCCACCTTGACCGTCGGCAGGTCGCTCTCGACGTAGTACTTGGCTATGACGTAGGAGTCTGGGTCTACGTCCTCAGGCCTAGCGAAGAACGTCTCGTCTATCTCAACGCCCTCCACCCTCAACGCTAGCACCTCCAGCTCTACTACGCGGCCGACGCGTGATAAAGGTATCGTGACGTCAGTCGCTAAAGCCCGCAGTCCTCGGGGGAACCTTAATCTAAGCGCCAGGGACTCCTAACTCGGTGGTGTGCCTGTCGTTTGAGGAGGCTGAGGTCATCAGGAGGAGGGCTGAGGCATTCCTGCGCAACGCTGAGAGGCTGATAGCCGAGAGGGAGTGGGATCTGGCCGTGTTCTGCCTGGAGCAGTACTGCCAGCTGATCCTCAAGTACAAGCTGCTGGTCAGGAGGGGGAGCTACCCGAGGACTCACTCCCTGAGGACGCTGATAAGGATCTTGGGCCAGGGGGCGCCAGAGGTGCTGGAGCTCGTCGAGAGCGAGAGGAACCTCCACTACGTCGCCAGGCTGGAGGAGGCGTACATAGTGTCCAGGTACCTGCCCTACACTTACGAGGAGAGGGAGGTCGTGGACCTGCACAGGTTCGTGATCGAGGTGTTCAAGCGGTATGTCGAGAAGCTATGAGGACTCGGTACTCGACCTCCTCAGGAACTACATGGAGGTGGCGCGCGAGGTCAAGAGGATCGTGAGGAGCGTGGACCCAGACGCGAGGGTGTTCGTGTTTGGGTCCGTGGTCAGGGGGAGGTACACGGCGGCGAGTGACATAGACATACTCGTGGTGACGGATAGGGTTGAGGAGAAGTACAGGATCATGGTCGAGGTCTACAAGAGAGTTGAGGCCCCCGTGGAGCTGCACGTGACGACGCCGGAGAGGTTCGCCTCCTGGTACATGAGGTTCATAAGCCCTGAGGAGCTCGTTGAGGTGGAGTGAGCCGCTGGCCACGCGGCGGGGCCGCGCCCTGGCGCGGGCTAAGACCCCAGCCTCGCCATCGCCTAGCAGCCCCCCAACGCTCGGCGAGGCCTTACGACTAGGTCTGCGCGCTCGCGAACTGCAAGCCAGACCCGGGGAAACTTACTTATCGCCTCGCCCCACCTTAGCTCTGGGAGAGCGTGATCCTATGGCTGTTCGCAGGTACCCGCTACCGGTCACCAGGGTCGACGTCAGGGCCAACCGCATCCGCAGGGAGGGCGGAGCCGTAGCTGCTAGGGGGAGCCTGAGCCTCGACCTCGCCGACTTGAGGCGCAGCAGAGCGGTCCTGAGCGGCCTAAGCGGGGCGGAGAGGGTGGCCGTTGAGCTGCTCGAGGAGTCAGCTAGGCTTGTGCTGAGTGAGTACGAGGGTCTAGTCCCGCGACGTGCCAGGGCCCTAGAGCTCGAAGTGGAGCTAGTGAGGGGTGGCCCGTGGGCGGCTGAGGCCTACGTGGCTGGCGAGACCATAGGGCTACGCCTAGACGTGAGCCTACTGGAGGAGCTGGGCCTCCCAGCTGAGGGCGAGCGAGCCGTGCCAGGCGGCCTAAGGGTGCTCTATGCGCTGGCCCTCTACTACGCGGCCGCCCTCACCGAGACGCGGCATGAGGCCGACCTGGCAGTCAGGCTCGCTAAGCTCTGCTCCTCGCTCAGCGAAGAGCACCGAGAGGCGCTCAGGGGCCTGCTGTCCGTGCCCCAGCTTGACTGGGCTGGCAACTTCGCTAGATTCCTGGAGGCCGTCTCAGAGCTCAGGGGGCTACCTGAAGAGGAGGCGGAGGAGCGCGCGAGGTGGTGGGGCACCTGGATAATTTCTCAGGTCAGGAGGGACTACGCGTACGACGTGGGGGCCGTGAGAGAGGTCCTCGAGAGGCACAGAGAGAACGTCTACTCAGCTGAGTGCAGGCGCGAGCTCTACTCAGTGATAAGGGGCACGTACAGGGAGAGCGTCGAGGAGGAGAACGTGGCTAGGCTGGCGAGGGAGGCCCGCGAGAGGGGCGAGCTCGTCGTCTTCACGAGGCTCGGCAGGGCGTCCGTCGTGCTCGGCTACCTGCTGGCCGCCTCCAGGGTCATCAAGGTGAGCGGCGAGCTCAGGGGGGCCGTTCGCGAGCTCCAGGAGTTGGTGGAGGGGGAGGGGCTCGAGGAGCTGTACGCCCCGCTGCTAAGGCTCAAGTCCGTGGTCTCGAGGGACGAGGTGCCGCTGGCCCAGGTCGAGAGGGCCGAGAGGGCCTTCTTCGAGGCCCTGGAGAGGCTTAGGGCCTCCAGGGAGAGGTCGATCAGGGAGAGGCTCAAGCGGGGCGAGCTGAGCATAGAGGAGGCGGAGCGCGAGCTGGCTGAGCTCAGGGAGCTGGTCGGCAGGCTCAGCTCCCTGATGAACAGGGTCCTGGCATCAGCAGCTCGCTCGGAGTGGAGGCACGGAGCCTTCGTCTTCTTCGGCCAGAGGATATCGCCCGGGGGGGCGGCCAGGATAGCTTACGTCAATGAGGGGCTGATACCCTACGCTGGCCCCTCCTACGGGCTCGACGAGTACCTAGTCGAGGGCGGCTACAACGTCCACGCCACTCCCAGCCTGGCTGCCCTGAAGTACGTCGACTACTGGATAGAGGCCCTGCCGCTCTTCATCGTGGAGAGGGGCGAGGGGCGCTACGAGATCGACTACGAGAACATGGAGGCCGCGATAAGGAAGATGGCCCCCTACTGGGCCATGAACATAGAGAGGGCGCTCAGGGAGGGCAGGAGGCCGACGTTCATCGTCGTGACCACGCAGAGCTACAACATGACCAACTTGGTCAGGTACTGGCTCGAGGAGGAGATGGCCCTCTACAACCTCATCAAGGCGCACGGCCTCGAGGGCGAGGTCGAGAGGCTCGTGAGGGCCTACGCCGACAGGATAGCTGAGTGCGCCGAGAGGGTCATCAGGGAGCTGCGCCTGGAGCACGCCCTGGAGGTGGAGATGGGGAGGGGGAGGGACAGGCGGAGGGCGCTGCTCAGCGTCATGGCCAAGGACCCGGCCGTGGCGAGGGAGGTCGCCAAGCTGGCCCTCGTCGTGGAGCACAAGCTGGAGCGCGAGGTCGAGGCCGTGGCCCGGGAGATGGCTGAGAGGGAGCCGGGCCTGAGCGAGGCCGAGGCGCTGTCGAGGGCCAGGGAGGAGGTGCTGAGGAGGTACGCGGTTGACCGCGAGACGCTCAGGGTCAGGCCGGTAGGGGAGAGCGCTGAGGGCAGCGTGCCCCTCATCCGCCTGGTCGACAGCTACATCCGGGACCACACCGACCTGGCGGAGTCGACGGCCAGGAGGGAGGTCGCGGCTAGGCACGGGCTGCTAGCTGAGCTGCCGGAGCACAAGTACGAGGCCGTTGGGCCCCGCAAGGCGTACAACCTCGTGTACGCTCCCAGCAGGGTGGACCTGGGCCCCCACGAGATAGAGTCCGTCGTCGACCTGGGGCAGCCGCTCGGCGCCTTCGACGAGGAGGCAGCGGAGGCAGCCGTTAGGCTGTACGAGCTCATCAATAGGTCGCTCGAGGGGCCCTACGTCCTGCCGAACCCGGCTAGCGCTGAGGGGCAGAAGACCCTTGAGAACGCGTCGAGGGACGACAACTACGCGTTCGCCAACCTGATAGCGCTGACGGCCGAGGCCATGGGGGCGAACGCCTACTCCATAATCTCGTACATAAACATGAGGCCGACGCACCTCATCCTGTGGCCGGGCAGGGGCTACGGGGGCTTCTGCATACCCAAGGACGGGCTCTTCGTGAGCTACGTCCTCGGCCTCAGGAGCGAGGAGGTGCTGCAGAAGCTGGGGGTGCCCGAGCACCTGAGGCCGAAGGTGGCTGAGCTAGTGGACGAGCTGCTGAGCCTCAAGTCCGAGTACGAGGACCCGCTTGAGTGGCAGGAGGAGGTGGAGCGCAGGCTCGGCGAGTACCTGAGGCTCTTCCAGGAGGCTGGCGCCTACCTGGGCGACGCCGCCCACATGTGCGACGTCGTCGAGAGGCTGTGCGGGAGGGGCGACAGGTGGAGCGAGTACCTCAGGAGGGTCGCCAGGACGCTCTACGAGGCCCGCTACGTCCCCTCGAGGATGGTCAACAACTTCATGCCGTACCACGTGGCCGCCCTGATCTACCACGCCCTCGAGAGGGCCAGGGAGGGGAACCCCCTGGTCCACCCCGACAGCGAGGCGGTGGTGGGCATCCAGGCCTCCTACAAGCCGGGCGTCCAGGACAGCAGGCTCTCGACGGAGTTTGAGCTGTTCCTCGCCCTGACCAAGTCTGACGCCAGGCTCAACAGGATGCGGTGGAGGGTGCTGAAGGAGCTGGCCCACATGGCCCTCGACGAGCACGACACGCCGGGCGAGATAAGAGTCATCGACCCCCTGATAAGCCCCGACGACTGGCTCTTCGACAGCGAGCTGAGGCTGAAGGCTGGGGCTGATGCGGTGAGGGAGTTCCTGCTCGAGAGGGTCGAGGGGCTCAGCGAGGACGACATACTGGCCAACGTGATGAGGTTCGGCGCTGACTTCGAGAGCTGGGTGATAGGGGTCGACGAGCGGGGCAGGGAGATCAGGGTCAGGGACAGGCCCGACATACTCCTCGACTTCGCTAGGGACTGCATGCGCGAGCTCGGGCTCTCAGACGACCTGATAGAGGAGAGGGTTAGGGAGCTCGGCCCAGACTTCAGGGAGTGGCCTGAGTTCAAGGACAACCCCAGGCTGCTGAGGCTACTCAGGAATAAGATCAGGGGCAAGGCCCACTGGCTCGTCGTGTACCTGAGGGGCTTCGTGAGGGACTTCGAGAGGGGCGTGCGCGGGCTGGACGTGCTAAGCCTCGGCATCCCGCACCCCGGCTTAGTGAGGCTAGTCCACGACCTGCCCAGGCTGGCCTTCCTCATGAGGGAGGGCAACCCGAACAGCGCCCTGGCGATAGTCGACGGAGCGGCTGGCGCTAGGGGCCCTGTCCTGGACAAGGACATGGCCAAGGAGTGGCTAGCGCTCGGCGGCACCTACGTCGCCGTTGGTGTGTCGGACGAGATAGTGGACGAGTGGCGCAGGGAGATGCTGGAGGAGAGTGAGAGGGCCGAGGAGCTGCTGAGCGCTTTGATGGACGGCGACTACTCCAGGGCCCAGGAGGTCCTCAACGAGATCTCGAGATCCGTAACTGACAGGCTCCTCGAGGAGTACCTGTGGCTAGCCGAGGGCATGGAGCTCGGCCTCGACTCGAGGGAGCATGGGGCTTACAGGGAGAGGTACAGGCTCATCCTCAGGGCCCTGGACAGGGTGAGGGGCGGCCTCCACGTGGCCGACCTCGACTTCGGCACCTTCCTGGCCCTGGGCGGCAGGTTCTGCGTGCTCAGGAGGGCCAGCAGGTTCAGCAGCTACGACGAGTTCCGCAGATACGTGCTCGATTTGAGGAGGAGGTTCGAGGAGAGGGTGAGGGTTGCCCCGCTAGCGCTGCCCGGCGCTCCGCCGAGGAGGGGGCTGCCGCCCAGCGAGGTCGTGGACGAGTACGTGAGGACCCTGCTGCTCAGGGAGAGGCCGAGGGCCGAGGAGGCCGAGGTCGTGCTCGGGGGCGCCCTCAAGGGCGAGATGAAGGAGGAGTGGGAGGTCATGCAGAGGAGGCTGATAAGGATCAGGCAGAGGAGGGCCATACTCGTCGAGAGGCTCGCCAAGGAGCTGCGCCCGACCGACTTCGAGGGCGCGTTCGAGGAGGCGAAGAGGGCGATAGGCGAGCCCAGGCCCGCGATCCCCGACGAGGACTACTGCAGGTTCCTGGTCTGGGCGGTGGGGGCCGTGGCCGCGCTGACCGAGGAGCTCACTGGGAGTGCTGAGGAGAGGGAGAGGTTCATGGAGTACGCCGCTGAGAGCGTCCTCAAGCGCGGTGGCCTCGGAATCCACGCCCACAGGGAGCTAGTCGATCACTTAGCCCGGCTGGCGGCGCTGGCCCGAGGGGACAAGGGGAAGCTGGAGAAGGTGGCTAAGGCCGCTGAGCTGGTGGATATAGCCCTGGCCGTCGAGCTGCTGTCAACGGCGCAAACGTGGAGGGAGGTGTGGACGGCCATCGCCAGGTTCTTCGACAGGACGCTCAACTGCCATATATTCGACTACGCCCCCTACCTCTACACCAGGGCGTCGTTCTGCAAGGATGAGGAGTTCAACGATGTGTTCACGAGGAGGGAGCTCTTCGAGCTGATGGCCAGGAGGCACGCGTGGCTCTACGAGTACATCAGGAGGAACATGGTCGAGAGGACGGAGCTCAAGCTCTGGGACAGGGAGACCGTGGAGAAGCTCCTGACGATAGGCACCGACGGCGACGACGTGGCCGCTAGGGAGGGCTACGCTGAGGCCTCTAGGTTCGTCTTCAGGTACGCGAGGCTGAGGGACCTGGCGACGCTCTACCACGACGGCTTCTTCGTGCCGGAGGTCCTCGACGGCGTTGACCCGGAGGCCATAAGGGCTGACGAGAGGGTGAACGTGGTCATACTGTACAACCTAGGCAACACGACGGCCATGACGTTCCTGAGGCGGGGGCCTCACCACCACGAGGGCAAGGGCCCCGACAAGAACATCATTCTCACGAACTTCCTCAGACTCGGCAGGGATCCGAGGAGCGGCAGGGAGGTGGCGCTGGTCGAGCACGGCCTCATGTACTTGACCAAGGAGGAGTACGTCAGGGCTGGCGGGAGGAACGACATACTCAAGCTGATCGTAGACCCCGAGCTGAAGAGGAGGTACGCCGAGATAGGGCCTGAGGGCAGGCTCGTCTTCGTGAGGTTCAAGAGGCCCGTGCTAGCCTGCGTCGTCTTCCCCCACTTCACGCACCCGTGGTTCCTCAACCAGGTGCTCGAGAGGATAGGGGTGCCGCTCAACCAGACCAGGGTGATAGACAGGCTGACGTACAAGAAGACGGAGATGCCGAAGATGATCGAGTACTACAACGAGAGGGTGCCGCCTGAGGAGAGGATCGAGTTCATCGACCAGGTCAATATCTACAGGGACGAGATGAGGAGGCTGCCGCCCGAGGAGAGGCGCAGGAGGGTGGAGGAGGTACTGCTGGAGTTCTCGAAGAGGCACCCCAAGATCATCATCAAGACGAGCACCGAGTCGGGCGGCAGGGGCACCATAATAGCCAGGATCCGCGACGAGGAGGGCAACGTGACCAACGAGAGCATCAGGGGGATGGACGGCAGCGTTGAGGTGTACGGCTTCAGGGACGCCGTCGAGTTCATCCTGAGGGAGATCCTGCCGAAGGACGACGCCGTGGTCCAGGAGTTCATAGAGTCGAGGCCCAGGGAGATACTCACCGAGGAGGCCCTCAGGATGGTCATCAAGAGGTTCGAGTCCGTGGGGGTCAAAGTGAGGGAGGACACCCCCCTCTACTGGAGCTTCAGGAACTACGTCACCCAGGTGCCCGGAGGGGAGCCCCAGATAGTCGGCTGGATAATGCTGGTGCACGTCAAGGGCATAGCCAACTACGGCCAGGGCGGCCAGCTGTTCCTGCTGGAGAGGGACATGTTCAAGCCAGAGTACAGGCACCTGGTCGACGAGATGGAGAGGGTCTCCAAGGCAACCATGAAGATGCTCGAGCTCTACGCCCCAGTGTTCGCGAAGAGGGAGGGCATATGGGTCGGGCGCGACCTCCTCGGCAACCCCTACTACGTCCCAATGACGAACCTGTCTGACCTCATGCTGAAGCCAGTCTACAGGGACGGCAGGATAGTGGACTGGCGCGTGGTGCCGATAGAGGAGAACATAGGGATGGGCCTCTTCTACCCGTACGAGAGGGAGCTGGCGAAGAGGGGCAGGGAAGGCGAGAGCGTCGACCCCATACTGGTCAACCTAGCGATAGTCGGCAAGGCTTACAAGGAGGCGCTGGAGAGGCTGGCCCACCGGCGTGCATCTCAACCCTAAATATCTTAAAGAACTTGATGATAAAACCTTAAACCCATTAGGGATTCTATCTCCTGGGGGCCGAGATGGGGGACAGGGTGAGCAGGTCGCTGGCGGTCTCAGTCACGGCGCTCAACGCGGCCCTCTATGCGGTGGGCGCCCTGGCCACGGCCTACATAGAGAGCCCGTGGGGGCACGGCCAGTTCAGGCCGGCTGTCATAATACCGGCTGTGTTCGCCACCATATTCGGGCCATGGGTGGGGGGCGTCGGGGCCGCCGTGGGCACGCTCATAGCCGACTCTGTAAAGCACGGCACCCTGTACCTGCCGAGCCTCGTGGCAGCCGTCCCCGCCAACTTCGCGGCCTTCTACCTGTACGGCTGGGTGCTGAGGAGGAAGTTCAGCTGGACCAGGTTCGTGCTGGCCTCCGTGCTCGCCCTCGCTGTAGGCAACGCCATCTGCGCTGTCCTACTCGTGGCCTACTACACCTACGTCGTGCCCCTATTCCTCCCCCAGTTCTACCCCTGCCTGGTCCTGGGGCTCACCGCGTGGTGGTACATAACCATGGTGCCGTTCCAGCTGCTCGTGACGCCGGTGATAGTCAAGGCCGTGGCTAAGGCGCTTCCCTCAGTCACGCCGAGAGACGTCCTCGAGGCCAGCTTGTCGCGCGAGCTCCCCACGCTCCACTTCTCACTAGCCCTCCTAGTGCCGGGCCTCGTCATGCTCGGCGTGGGCGTGGCCACCCTAGTCCAGCCGTCCATAGCCATGTCGCTCGTCGGCGTCCTGAAGAGGGCGGAGCTGATAGCCTCACTCATACGGACCATGTTCCTGCTCACCGGCGGGTGCGTCAGCGCTCTAGGCGTGGCCGTGCTGGTCATCGGCAGGCTGAGGGCCTGAGGGGGCCAGCCGAGCCCCAGCGCCACCCTTATTTTGTTAAGTCGCGAACCTCAAGGCGTGGACTCGCTCGCGGGCTCAGCCCGCAGCTGAGTGGCCGCCAGAGGCCAGCCCGATGGCTGGAGCTCCCGAGCTAGCCGAGGTCGCCAAGGCGTGCAGGGGCCTCGCGCGCCTAGGTGAGGTGAGGTTGAGCGTGGAGCGCGGCAGCGAGGCTGCGCTGGAGCTGCGGTTGGCTGAGGGCGCCGCCGAGCTGAGGCTAGGCGAGGGGCTGGCCAGGTCCCTCTCGGAGAGCGGGCGCAGCGGCGTCTACGCACTCGACCTGCTCGTCGCCTACGCTAGGGGGGCTAGCTCGCCCGGCCCCAGGCCCCTGCGCGTGCTGGGCGGGCTCTACGAGGCGTACGAGAGGGCTCAAGCCTTGTCAGGGGACTACTGGGACTTCTCGTCGCTCGAGGCAGCGGTGGCCGCGCTGGGTAGGCTGCCGTACTCGGAGGAGGCCGAGCTGCTGGCGATGATGCTCAGGTCTGGGACGTTCGAGCGCTTCCTCCGGAGGCTAGCCGAGTCCAGGCAGGCTGGCGAGCTCGGCAGGCTTGCAGCTCTGGCCCTCGGGGAGTGCTCAGCGGGCGATGCGCTGGCCCTCCTGCGGGACCTAGAGCCCAGCCGCCTGAGTGGCGGGGCGCGCCGGGTGGTTGCGTCGGTCGTGGCCCAGGCGGCCGTGCTCGGTGAGGGCTGGCGGCGCATGAGGGGGCTAGCCCCAAGGGCCGCGGGCTTGGCGAGTGGCCTCTGCGAGCTCCTGGCGCGAGGCCCGTCGGAGGGGGCCAGGGCCGTGCTGGCTGAGCTGGAGTCGATGTTGGGGAGAGGGCTAGTGGCCGACGACTTCAGCCTGTTCCTGGAGCGCCTCCTAGTCCCCAGGGCTGGCTCGCTGCCCAACGCTCGGAGCCCCGAGGAGCTGGGGGGCGCTATTGAGAGGGAGACGCTCAGGGCCTACGCCGCCTTCCACGATGCCACCGGCGCCCGCCTCCCCCTCCTCGACACGCTCCTAAGGTCGGAGTTCGTGAGCAGGCTGTCCTATGTGGTGGCCGAGCGGGCCTCAACTAGGGCCTCGGAGCTGGTGCCGCTGAGGCTGTGCGCCGAGCCCAGGGCCTGGCCGAGGGGGGCCTGCGCCTTCGCCGTGGTGTTCGGAACCTTCAGGGGCTTCTTTAGGGCCCTCCTGTGGGACGTCGGCAGGGACGCTGAGGAGCTGGAGCTGCGCGGCTTGAAGGTGGTGAGCGTAGTCGGCGCCATGGCTCGGTGGCTCACCTCCGAGGGCGGGGCCTTAGCGGCGAGGAGAGCCATCGTGCCGAGTCGCGAGGTGCTAGACGAGGTTGACCTCGCTCCTCCAGCTCGCGTCGGGTGCTGCGTGGTGCTCAACCTGCCCATGCGTGGCGAGAGGGAGCTCCACGAGCGCATCTCCAGGTCAGCTGAGTCCCTGGGCTCACTCCTCGTCAACCCCTACGCGTCGTCGCTGAGGGTCGACGACAAGGCGCTGTTCCACGAGCTGCTCGAGGCCTACGCCGAGCTGAGAGGCGCTAGGGTCGAGGCCCCCCGCTACGCCGTCGTGCGGAGGGGCGACCCCCCGAGCCTCGCGAGGGAGAGGATAGCTGGGCTGGCCGAGTCCACGGGCTGCAGGGCTGTCGTGGTCAAGCCAGCTCACGGCACTGAGGGCCTGGGCGTGAGGTGCTTCGGGGTGAGGGGGGAGTGGCTCGACGAGGCCGCCTCGCACGCCGTGAGGCTGCTGAGGTTTGACGACGTGGTGGTGGAGGAGCTCAGGGGCAACCTGCTCCACCGCGGCCTGAGGTTCACGCTGAGGCTCAACGTGTGCTGGACGGGGGTAGGCTTCGCTGTGGAGTCTGGGTACGCCCTCGTGGCCCCCAGGCCGGGGTACGCGATCGCGAGCGTGAGCCACGGGGGGCGGATAGTTGGCATAAACGAAGTGCTAAGCGACCTCAGCCTGGAGGGCTCCGGCCAGCGCTACGAGGCGTCTGAGGCTGACGTGCAGAGGATCGCGGATGCCTGCGTGGGGGTGGCTGAGGCGGTGAACCTGGGCCTGAGCGAGGCAGACTACCTGAAGTACATGGGCGTCGACGTGGTCCTAGAGGCCAGGGGCGACTCGCTCGTGCCCGTGGTGCTGGAGGCCAACAGCAGGCCCAGCGGCCTCTCCCACTCAAGGGCCCTCGGGAGCGGTGAGGCGAGCGTCATGAAGCTGCTGCTCCCCTATGTGTCAAGAGCCCTTAATAGGCGGGAGCGGCAGTAGTGAGAGGGGTGCGCGGCTTGATCATGAGGGTCAGCGAGTGGATTGGCGCCATAGAGGGCGGGCTCCTGAGCCGGGAGCTCCGCAGGATCCACGGCCACCGGGCTGGCGAGAGGGCCGAGCTCTACCTGAGGGCCCTCAGGCTCTACCTGGAGTCGTTTGGGGACGACGAGGTCGTGGTGTCCAGGGCCCCGGGCAGGGTCAACGTCATGGGGAGGCACGTCGACTACATGGGCGGCTACGTCAACCCCATGGCCACGAGCTACGAGATAGTGGCGGTCGTGGGCCGTAGGGGGGACGACTGGGTCGTACTGCGCAACGTCGACCCGAGGTATGGGCCCAAGAGGTTCAGGATCTGGGACGTGATGCCGGGGAGGAAGCTGAGGTCGCTCAGGGAGTGGGACGAGTGGACGGCTAGGGTGCACAGGGAGAGGCTCGCGAGGGGCGAGGGCTACGACTGGGACGACTACGTGAAGGGCCTCGTCATCTACCTGCAGGACTACTACAGGGACGAGGGGGGCAGGCCGACCAAGCGCATACCCGGGTTCAACGCCGTGGTGGGCGGCGACGTGCCCCCCAAGAGGGGGATGAGCTCGTCCTCAGCGCTCGTGGTGGCAGTGGCGCTTGCCGTCAGGCGCTTCGCGGGCATAGGCATGCCGCTGGCCGAGTTCATAGACAGGATAGGGTACTCAGAGTGGTACAGGCTCACGAGGGGAGGCTCGGCTGACCACGCGGCCATAATCCTGTCGAGGAGGGGGTTCGTCTCGCACCTCAGCTGCCTCCCCACGAGGGTGGAGGAGGTCGAGTACGCGCCCCTCCCCGAGGGCTACGTCGTGGCCGTCATAGACTCGGGCTTTGAGAGGCCGCACACGGAGGAGGCCACCAACTACCTCCGCGTCACGGCAGCCGAGTACAGGCTGGCGCTGCTCGTCATAAAGAGCCTGTTCCCCCAGTACCGCGACAGGCTGAGGCTCCTGAGGGACGTTAATGCGCGCAACTTGGGGGTGGGCCTCGACGCGATCTACGAGATCCTGAAGGCCGTGCCTGAGAGGGCCACGAGGAGGGAGCTAAGGAGCCTGGTGGCTGACGAGTACCTGGACGAGCTCGAGGCCATCTTCGCCAACCACAGGGAGCCTCCCGAGGGCTACAAGCTGAGGCAGAGGGCCCTCTACGGGCTGGCCGAGACCGAGAGGGCCAGGGTATTTCCCGAGTTCCTGAGGAGGGGGGACGTGGAGGGAGTCCTGAGGCTCATCAGGACATCGCACGACGGTGACAGGGTGGCGAAGTTCGACGCCGACGGCAGGAGGCTGGAGTGGGACCCCTCGAGGTTCAGCAGCGACGAGAGCCTGGAGAGGTACATCAGGGTGCTCCGCGACCCCCGCGCCTCGCCAGCTGAGAGGGAGGCGGTTCAGCTCCACTGGATCCCCGGCGGCTACGAGAGGAGCATAGAGCCCATAGACTTCATGTGCGACATGATAGAGCACAGGCTTGGGGCCTACGCGGCGGCTCAGATAATGGGGGCTGGCCTAGGCGGCAACGTGCTGGTACTGGTGAGGGCCGACAAGGTTGGGGAGCTGGAGTCAGTGCTCGCTGAGACCTACTACGCCAGGTACGGGGTCAAGCCCACGGTCACAGTGGTGGAGTCCGGCGAGGGCGCCTGCCTGCTGAGGCCGCCGCTAGAGCTCGCCGGTGGCCCTGAGCACCCTCAGCGCGACGCTGACCAGCCTCGGCGGGAGGCCTGAGGCCTCGGCTACGTCCTTTACCTTGGAGCTCCCGCAGGCCCTGACCGCCTCGCGCACCTTGGCTACGGTGCCCTCGTCGACGCTCCTGACCGTGACGCCCTTCCTCCTGGCGGCAACGACTAGGTAGTGCCTCCCGAGCCTCACCACCAGCCTGTTCCTGTCGACCCACGACTCGCTCAGCCTCTCCCTTAGGGCGGCGGCGGCCTCCGGCCTGAGCCTGTACTTTGTGACCTCGCCCTCCTGCCTCTCAGCTAGGCCGTACTTCGCGAGCCACCACAGAGCCCTCTTGACCACGGATGTCCTGACGCCCCACGCCTCCCCCAGCTCCCTAGCGGTGTACCACCTGTCCTCGGCCAGCATCTTGGAGGCGAAGGGCAGGACCCACGGCCTCTCTGCTACCAGGGCGCTGACCCTGCTGGAGACGCTGGCGCCCCCGCCGGGAGCGCGCTCAGCCAACCCCCTCACACTTCCCTGCTCACGACTGCGGCCGTGCCGTAGACGGTGACGACTATGAAGCCCTCGAGTATCTCGGTGGTCTCGAAGTCTATGCCGAGGACGGCGTTGGCCCCCATCGCCCTGGCCTTCTGGACGAGGTTCTGGATGGCCTCCTCCCTCGCCTTCTCCAGCTCCTTCAGGTAGGCGGCGCCCTTGCCGCCGACGACGGTCTCTATGCCAGCCAGCAGCCTGCCGCCGAGCCCCCTGGTTCTTACGCTTGACCCGTAGACTACGCCTAGCACCCTCTCGACCCTGTAGCCTGGCAGGCTTGGCGTGGTCGCGAGTACGACCTCGCTCATGCTCTCCGAAAGCTTATACAGTGGAGGGGTGGTATTTAAGGTTGCAGGTGGCGTACTTGAGCCTGCCCGAGGAGTTCGTGAGGTACGTCTTCGAGGAGAGGAGGTCCCTGCTTGAGAGGATGCTGGGGGGCGAGGTCTCGCCTGAGGAAGTGGCCCTGGGCTTCACTAGGCACACCCCGGTCGTCGTGACGTGCGGGCCAGCTGGCCTGAACGCGTCCGTCAAGGGGGTGGGGCTCGTGCCCAGGGAGGGGCTAGTGGCTGACCTAGCGCGGCTCCTGTGCTCAGAGCTCGAGGGGGGCGTGACCAGGGGGAGGGCCATTAGGCTCCTGCTGGAGCGCGTGTACAGGAGGGAGGTCTTAGACCTGACCAAGCTCTCGAGCATAGAGCTGGCCAAGGGGCACACGTGGGCCAACGTCCAGCGCAGGCCTGAGGCCACGCTGCTGTTCTACACGCCGCCTAGCGTGTCCTACGAGGTGAGGTGCAGGGTCGAGGTGCACTCAGAGGGGCCGTACTGGGAGTTCGTTAACGCGGTCCACGACCTATTCCACGGGGGCAGGCCCTCTGGGCGCTGGAGCGAGCGGCCCGTCTACATATTCAGGGTCGTCGAGATATATGACAACAGCCCGTCGGCCATGGGAGCTAGGATATACCCGTAGCCAGCGCTCGCTGGCCCTCACCCTCGGAGGTGCGTCGCGCCCTCGCGGAGCGACTTGAGCCCCTCAGAGATCCTCTTGTACGCCGATATGACCATCCTCATCCTCAGCTGCTCCTCGTAGTCGCCCTCGGCCGCGCCGGCCGCGACCCACGCCCTGAAGGCCTCGAGCGCGAAGTCGGGCAGGGGGGCGCCATCTTCGCGCCACAGCGGCGTGCCTGGTAGGGGCACGAACGTGTGGAGCCTGACCTTGCCCCCCTGCCTGATGACCTCCCTTATGAGGCGGAGGGTCATCCTCACGTCCTCCTCAGTCTCACCCGGGAGGCCGCACAGTACGTCGACGTAGGGGAGGAATCCGTAGGCCCTCGCGCACCTCACAGCTCTCAGCCCGTCCTCGACGGTGTGCCCCCTGCCCACGGCCTCCAGCACCTTGTCGCTGCCGCTCTGCACCCCTATCGACAGCCTCCTGTTGTCGACGAGGCCCCTGACGGCCTCCAGCACCTCAGGGGTCACGGACTCGGGCCTGACCTCGCTGGGGAACGTGCCCAGGTAGACCCTCCTCACCCCCTCCACGCTCCGCACTGCCTCCAGGAGGTCCCTTAGCCTCTCGGGGTCAGGCGTGGCGCCGTCCCTCGAGCCGTAGGCGAACCCGTTGGGGGCCACGAACCTGACGTCGCGCCAGCCGAACTCCCTAACGAGCACCTCCACCGCCTCCACCACGCTGTCGACGCTCCTGTACCTGGGCCTGTGCCCCATGATCCTCGGCGTCTGGCAGAACTTGCAGGCGTGGGGGCAGCCCCTCATGATCTCGATGGCTGGCGCGAAGGCCCTGTACCTGAGCGAGTAGGGCCGCGACTCGTCCAGCTCCACGGGCCTGGGCCTCCGCGGGCTCGGGCGCGCCTTGCTCGCCACGCCCTCCACGCCCTCTGGGTCGCCGCCCTCCACCACCTCGGCCAGCAGCCTTGGGAGTGAGAGCTCGCCCTCCCCGACCACGGCGTAGTCGAAGCCAAGCACCTCAATAGTGCCCCAGGGGTCGCCGCTCGCGTGGGGGCCTCCAGCCACGGCCACGAGCCTGCCACCGCACTCCCTCCTGAGGCGCCTGAGCACCCCCATGGCCTCCATCGCCACCCACGTAGTCACTGTGAGGGCGAGCACTACTCTGTCGGCCCGCCTGAGGGCCTCTCTGACGGCTCCGTAGAGCGCGGGGGCAGCGTCTGAGAGCCTCCTCTCGCTGACCCTCACGACGGTGACGTCTAGCTCCTCGCAGAGCCCGCTCTCCTCCAGCGAGGCTAGCAGCGGGGGCACTGAGCACCTGTTGTACCTGCCGTGGAGCACCACTAGGGCGTGCCTCAACCCCAGCCCACCAGCGGCGCACTAGAAAACTGGGAGCGGAGGAGGTTAAAAATTCGGAGCGGCTAGCCGGTTAGCTGAGAGGGCGGCGGCACCCCGAGCTCCTTGAGCTCGGCCATCAGCCTCCCTATGTTCCTCTCCACCTCTTCCCTCGGGTAGTGGTACGGCTCGAGCTTCCCGCTCAGGAACTCCTCGTACGCCTTTAGGTCGAGGAGGCCGTGGCCGCTCAGGTTGAAGAGGATCGTCGCCTCCTCCCCCCTCTCCCTGGCCCTGAGCGCTATGTCGACTACGGCCTTGACGGCGTGGGCCGACTCCGGGGCCGGCACTATGCCCTCAGTCCTGGCGAAGAGCCTAGCCGCCTCGAATACGCTGACCTGGTCGTAGGCCACGCTCTCGACGACCCCCTCGCTCACGAGGAGTGAGAGGATGGGAGCCGCGCCGTGGTACCTCAGCCCGCCAGCGTGGATGGGGGCTGGCATGAAGTCGTGGCCCAGCGTGTACATCGCGAGCAGGGGGGTCAGCTTGGCCGTGTCGCCGTAGTCGTAGAGGTAGGTGCCCTTGGTTAGGCTGGGGCACGCCGTCGACTCAGCAGCCACGAACCTCACGCCGCTGGCCCTGCCGGACGCCACGTCGTGGTAGAAGGGCAGGAAGAGCCCGCTGAAGTTGCTCCCGCCTCCGACGCAGCCTACCACGTAGTCCGGGTACTCGTCGACGAGCTCGAGCTGCCTCTTGGCCTCGAGGCCGACCACCGTCTGGTGCGTGAGGACGAAGTTGAGCACGCTCCCGAGGGCGTACTTGGCGTCGTCGTGGGTCAGAGCGTCCTCGATGGCCTCGCTGATGGCTATCCCCAAGCTCCCAGGGCTGTCGGGCTCCCTCTTGAGCACCTCCCTGCCGAACTTGGTTCTCTCGCTGGGGCTCGGGATGACCTCGGCCCCCCACAGCTCCATTAGCACCCTGCGGTAGGGCTTCTGGTGGTAGCTCACCTTGACCATGTAGATCGTCGACCTGAGCCCGAACACGTCGCAGGAGAAGGCGAGCGCGGAGCCCCACTGCCCGGCGCCGGTCTCGGTGGTCAGCCTCTCGACGCCCTCCCTCATGGCATAGTAGGCCTGGGCGACTGCGGTGTTAGGCTTGTGGCTGCCCGTCGGGCTCACGCCCTCATACTTGTAGTATATCTTGGCTGGCGTCTTGAGCCTCTCCTCTAGCCTCCTCGCCCTGATCAGCGGGGTCGGCCTCCACATCAGGTAGACCTCCCTGAGCTCCTCGGGTATCGGCACCCACCTGTCGCTGGAGACCTCCTGCCTCACCACCTCCCTGGGGAACAGGGCCTCCAGCTTGCTGGGCGACATGGGCTCGCGAGTCGCTGGGTCTATCGGCGGCGGCAGCCTCTTCGGGAGGTCTGGGAGGGCGTTGTACCAGCTCCTTGGCACCTCGTCCTCATCTAGCAAGATGGCTCTTCTACCCATATGATCCCCTCAGCTCACATAATAACCACATTATCAATTTATATCCATTATTGTACAAATATGATTATTAAGAGTCAGCAACGTTAGTCACGGTGCTTGGGGCCGAGTCGCAAGTGACAGGCCTGAGTGAGTGCTGAAGCGCGCAGCTAGCTACCCGTACACCTCACATCAATTATGCGCATCAGCACAGAAACAGTCCTATGACATCGAGTAATGCTACATAATAAATAGCGATCGAGGTCAAGAGGTCTAAGTAAGGGTGAGCATCTACTCGCCAGAGGGCGGCGCGCCTAAATAACACCTTATGTTTGCTCGCGCAGAATTTAATTGCTTAAACGGAGCAAAATCGCACATGGTGTGGGAGCTCCTCTCAGACATGTTTAAGGACTCGCCTAAAAAGCTCTACGTAGCCAAGCAGATCTTTGCCCACGGCTTGAGAGTGGACGAGAGGGGAAGGATACTGCTGAGGGACATCAGGGTGCCATACACGTCCTTCGCCAGGGCGATAGGCGTCGACAGGAGGACCGTTAAGGAGACGATCGCCAAGCTGCTGGAGGACGAGAGGACCAGGGCGTTCTTCAGAAACATTGAGCCAGCTGGCCCATTCCTAATAAGGGTGTCCAGGATGCTGGGCTACAGGTGCCTGATCGTCGAGGTCTTCAGGGACAAGCCGGGGATAATAGCGATGGTGTCGTCAGCCCTAGCCAAGAGGGGAGTCAACATAGTCCAAGTCTTGGCCGAGGACCCCAACCTCGTTGAGAGACCGAAGCTGTACATGATCGTGACTGGCGACGTGCCTGGCGAGGCGGTCTCTGAGATTCTCAAGGACCCGAACATAAAGAGCGTGACCATCCAGTAGCGAGCAAGCAATAAATACCCTCCGCGCTTCTCTCCGTACATGAGGGCGGTCAGGGCCTCGGTCCTCTACACGGGCAGGCCCCACGAGGTTCTGCACGACGTTTACCTGGTCTACGAGGGCTCCGAGGTCAAGGCCATCACCAAGGAGAGGCCCGAGGGCGCTGAGGTGGTGGACCTAGAGGGGGCCGTGGTAACGCCAGCGCTCATAGACGCCCACTGCCACATAGGGATGTCGAGGAGCGGCGAGCACCCGTCGGAGAGTGAGACCAATGAGAAGTACGACTCGGTGCTGCCGCTGGTCGACGCGCTCAGCTCCGTCTACATGGACGACAAGGCCTTCAGGGAGTCCATAGAGTTCGGCGTGCTGTACTCGTGCGTCCTCCCGGGGAGCGGGAACATAATCGGGGGCAGGGGGGCGGTCATAAGGAACTACGGGGCCGACGTGGAGGAGGCCCTCATAAGGCACGCTGGCGTCAAGGTGGCGCTCGGCTTCAACCCCAGGAGCACGACTGACTGGAAGGGCACCAGGCCCTTCACGAGGATGGGGGCGGTGGCCTTGCTGAGGAAGTGGCTAGAGAGGGCCAGGGCGGCCATGAGGCTCGTCGAGAAGGGGAAGAAGGCGCTGGAGGAGATAGAGCCTGAGGTCAGGTTCCTCTTCCCCGTGGTCAGGGGCGAGGAGACGCTGAGGGTCCACGTGCACAAGTCTGACGACATAGTGTCGCTGCTCATGCTTAGGAGGGAGTACGGGCTCAGGGTAGTCGTCGACCACGCCTGTGACGTCAACAGCAGGCTCACGTTCGAGAAGCTGAGGAGGGAGGGCGTGCCCCTAGTCTACGGGCCCATAGACGCCTTCGCCTACAAGACGGAGCTGAGGCACGAGAGCTACAAGAACGTGAGGCACTTAGTGGAGGTGAGGCCGCTCTTCGGCCTCATGTCGGACCACCCAGTCGTCCTCCAGCGCAACCTCTTCCTCCAGCTGCGCTTCTTCAGGAGGTACGGGATGAGCAAGAGCGAGTGCATCTCCGTCGTGACGCTCAACAACGCTAAGATACTGGGCGTCGACGACGTGCTGGGCACCCTGGAGCCCGGCAAGTGGGCGTCCTTCGTAGCGTGGAGCGGCGACCCCTTCTCGCTGGAGTCGTACCCGGTGCTCGTCGTGGGCGAGGGCAGGGTGCTCCACGAGGAGGGCTAGCCGAAACGCTTAACAGGCTGAAGGCAGCTACGTGGAGCAGTGATGAGGGTGCGCGCCTGACGGGTGACGAGCTGACACCAGGCTGACCCCCTTTCTCCGTGCTGGCGGTGCTTAGGGCCGAGCTAGGCTGGCCGAGCGCCACTCCATCAGGGCAGCCTGGTGAAGCCAGCCTCCTCGAAGTCTCTGTCGAACGAGAACGCGAGCTTGATGTCCAGCAGCTCCATGATGGCGAAGCTCGTGCAGTCGGTGAAGCTCCACCTCCGGCCCTCGTCCCTCCTGAGGTACCTCGCGGCTGCCTCGAAGACCGGCTCGCTCACCCACACGACCCTCAGCGACCTGCTCCTCCTCACCTTGCTGAGGAACGCTAGGGCAGCCCTTACCCCGTGCCTGAGCCTGAGGAGAGTGAGCACCTCGCCGAGGACGTAGTCGGAGGTCACAGGCGCGCCGAACTCCCCGCTGGCGACCCTCCTGGCGAAGGCCCTGGCCCTCTCGTGGTTGACGTCGCCCTCGACCTCGAGGGCGTAGAACGCGCTCGTGTCGACGAATATCACGGCCCCTCACCGTAGAGCAGCTTGTCGCGCTCCTCAGACGTCCTCTCAGCCCGACCGCCGCGGACGGCGGGCCCCTCAGCGAACAGCGGGTCGCGCTCGTCCACCTCGCCCTCGAGCACGCACCTCCTCACCATCTCCCTCAGGGCCTCCGCTATGGTGAGCCCCCTGGACTCAGCGTACCTGCGCAGCATCTCGTACTCAAGGACGCTCAGCCTGGTCTGAACCACCTTAGTTCTCATCGCACATGAGAAATGATTCATGCGTGATAAACCTATCGCTGGCGCGGGCGCGAGGAGGGCTATTTTAGCCCCAGCCGCGCAATTCTCAACGAGTGGTGGGGCCCAGTGATAGTGACCTACCGCGTGGAGGGCAGGTTCACGATGAGGTACTCGCCGTTCAGGGGCTTCACGGGCTTCGCAGTCAGGGGGCTCTTCGGCTACGCCCTGAGGAGGCTGATCTGCGTCAGGCCCGACCTGGCAAGGTGCGCCGACTGCGAGTACTACGGCAAGTGCGTCTACTCC
>CAZCFI010000019.1:0-27977 GCA_964497915.1 uncultured Thermoproteales archaeon | reverse complement strand
CCTCGCCGGCGAGGTCGTACGCATAGTCCTTATGGCCCCTGATGGTTCCGCTTGGGAGTACAGCGCGGAGACGGAGGCTGGCGGGAGGTTTGAGCTGAGGGTTAGCACGCGAGGGTGGAGGGCGGGCCTGTGGAGGGTCAGGGCGGAGTGGGCTGGCAGGGAGCGGGACTACGTGTACGAGGGCTGCTCGACTGAGGCTAGCTTTGAGGTGAGGGAGAGCGTGGCGCGCAGGCTAGCACTCTACGCGGCTGCCGTGGTAGCTGTGGCCGTGACCGCACTAGTCGTGGCGAGGAGGGCTAGGAGACCATAGCCGCCAAGGCTCGGGCACCGCGGCCCACTGCTTAGCATTGTGCCAGCTGCTCGCCGCATGCGGCTCAGCTAAGCTGCTATCTTTAAATAGCGGGCGCTAGAGAGCTCTGACATGAGGTGCGTCATAGTAGACACGTCGAGAAGCCCCTTCGCCAAGCTGAGACCCGTTCCCCTCAACTCGGTCAAGCTCCGCGACGAGTTCTGGGCTCCAAGAATCAAGCAGCTGAGGGAGGTGACGCTGCCCTCCCAGTACGACATCCTGGAGGACACCGGCAGGCTAGGGAACTTCAGGGTGGCTGCGACGGGCGAGGGCGAGATAAGGTGGAGGATAGCCGACGACTCCGACGTCTACAAGTGGCTAGAGGCTGCCTCGCTGACCCTAGGCTACGAGCCCGACGAGAGGCTCGAGGAGCTCGTCAGCTCCGTGGTCAGGGACATAGCGGCCGCGCAGGACGAGGACGGCTACCTCTTCACCCTGTACTACAACCGGAGGGAGGAGAGGTGGAGGGACCTAGAGAGGATGCACGAGCTGTACTGCGCTGGCCACCTGTTCCAGGCGGCAGTGGCTCACCGCAGGGCCACCGGGAGCGGCGAGCTGCTGAGGGTCGCCGTGAGGCTAGCGGACCACATAGCCAGCGTCTTCGGCCCTGGCAAGCGCGAGGGCGCGCCGGGCCACCCCGAGATAGAGATGGCCTTGGTCGAGCTGTACAGGGAGACGGGGCGAAGGGAGTACGTGGAGCTCTCCAGGTTCTTCATAGACTGCAGGGGCAGGGGGCTGGTGGGCGGGAGCGAGTGCCTCATAGACCACAAGCCGTTCAGGGAGCTCGACGGCATCACGGGCCACGCGGTCAGGGCCCTCTACCTCAACTGCGGCGCTACCGACCTGTACATGGAGACCGGCGACAAGTCGCTCCTGGAGACCCTTGAGAGGCTCTGGAGGAGCATGGCGCGCAGGAGGATGTACGTGACCGGCGGCGTGGGCTCCAGGCACGTCTGTGAGTCCTTCGGGGACGACTACGAGCTGCCGAACGTCAGGGCCTACGCTGAGACGTGCGCGGCCGTCGCTAACGTCATGTGGAACTGGCGCATGCTGCTCGCCCTCGGCGAGGCGAGGTTCGCGGACGTGATGGAGCTAGCCATGTACAACGGTGCCCTCTCTGGGATCTCGCTCGATGGGAGGCGCTACTTCTACTGCAACCCCCTGGCCGATAGGGGGAGGAGCAGGAGGCAGCCGTGGTTCTCCTGCGCGTGCTGCCCCACTAACATAGTGCGCATGCTGGCCTCGGTGCCCGGGTACATGTACAGCACCTCTGGCGACGGGCTGTGGGTTCACCTGTATGCTGAGAGCGAGGCCGCGATCGACGTCGCTGGCCGTGAGGTGCGGGTTGCGCAGCGGACTAGGTACCCGTGGGACGGAGACGTGGAGCTCACGCTCGAGCTTGAAGGCTCCCTTGAGTTCTCGCTCTTCGTCAGGATCCCTGGCTGGTGCGATGGGGCCGAGGTGTTAGTGAACGGCAGGGAGGTTGAGGCCGAGGCCGCCCCTGGGAGCTACTTCGAGCTCAGGAGGGTGTGGAGGTCTGGGGACAGGGTCGAGATCAGGCTGCCTATGACGGTCAGGCTAGTGGTCTCGCACCCTCACGTCCTCTGCAACGCCTGCAGGGCAGCGATAACGCGAGGCCCGATGGTCTACTGCTTAGAGCACGTCGACAACCCTGAGTTCGACGTCTGGGACGTAGCGCTGCTCTCGGACGAGCCGCTCGAAGCCGAGTACGTCCCAGGCCTCCTCGGCGGAGTCGTGGTGGTGAGGGGATGGGGCGTCGTGATGGATGGAGAGGCGTGGGGTGACAGCCTTTACCTGCCACTTAGCAGAGCACCCAAGGCTGCTAGAAGGGTGAGGGTGACCGCCATACCCTACTACGCGTGGGCTAATAGAGAGCCCGGCCCCATGATAACGTGGGTGGTGCTAGCGCGCTCGGGCCTGCTCCGCTGAGGAATAGCCTATGAGCTGACAGGTTGTGGATTTGTAGATTTAAGGGGAGTGGTGGTCAGGTAGTAGGCGATATTTACTCCTCGTCTAAGTGAGCTCATGGTGGTGGGTGTGGCTACCTGGGACGCGGCCTTCAAGACGGCCCTGAAGATAGTGCTCATGAGCGTGGTTTGGGGCATCGTAGGGCTGGTAGTGATGTTCATAGGCGTCGCCATAGCTGGCCTGCCAGCGCTGATGACCCTCGCTGGCCACGCCAGGATTGTGGGGCCCGGCTGCCCTGAGATCGCGCCTGAGCTAGCCATGGGGCAGGCAATAGCCGGGGTCGTCTTAGTGGCCATCGGCTACGCCGTAACGCTTCTGGGCACCGTCGCGACGTTCCTCAAGTACTCAGCCGAGTATTACGCCTCAGAGATGGAGGACCGCATGCGCTCCCGCGCCCCCAGCACCCCCCTCCCGTCATACGCTAGGAGCTAGGCTTGCTCCAAGCGCCTGATTTAAAGAGCCTCTCCATCAACTCAGAGGCCAGCAAGCCGCCCACCACGCAGGACATGAGGAAGCTAGGCATGAGGGCCAGGGCAGCTGCTAGAGACGCGTAGGGGGTCTGGCAGGGCAAGAACAGCAGGTAGGGGGTGTAGCTCAGCAAGCCTCCCACCACTGAAGCAGCAAGCACGCGCTTAGCGCTGAGCTCCTCCTTAGCGCTTAGCGTGACCAGCTCAACCCCCAGCCCTAGCAGGACATCCTTAGGGGCCCTTATAAATGGTGGCTCCCCGTGGTGGAGTGCGACCCCTGTTACGGCTAGCAGGATTCCCTGCGTCAGAGCCGCCCCCCTGCCCAGCAGCGCCCTTGCCAGCACGACGCTCACCGCGAGTGACATGAAGCCGAGCCTGACGCCTATGGGGAGCCCGACGGCCTTAGGTATGGCGTTGATGGCGTGCGTTAGGGGGCCTAACACATACCCTAGCGCTGTCGGGATGGCAGTTAGCACAGCGTGGACGGCGACCCTCTGGGCGCGGGTCAGCCTCTCACCTCCACCCTGACTAAGAACTTGACCCAGTACTTCTTAGACAAGCCCATGACGATCAGCCTGAGCGGCCCCTCGGCCGACCTCCTACCCTCGGGCACGATCGCTACGTACGTCTGATTGAGGAATGTGCCGCTGATCTCGCGGGTGTAGCCATCGGCCCCTGTGGCCACTATCGACTTAACCTCGGAGATCCCGCATGCCCTGAGCACCTCTGACAGTGGTACGCACCTGTACTCAACTGAGCCCACCACCATCGGAGCCGACCTGGCCTCGAGCCACCTAAGAGTGAGGGTGGCCACCCTTCTCCCGCCTGCGTACACCTCAAGGCCCCACTCGGTGCTCCTGAGAAGCTGGGCGCTAATGACGTAAGCTGCAACCGCTGCCGCAGCAGCCGCCGCCGCGATCGCGTATAGCGCCTTGCGGCTCACACTACGCACCCGATTACTCGCTAGGGTGCGCCAATAAAGCGCTTTGCCTAAATCCTTAAGTGGCGGCAGGTGGGGTGTAGTGCTGTGGGAGGCGCAGTGAAACTCGTAATAGACACGGACGTGGGGGACGACATAGACGACGCCTTCGCCCTAGCGCTGGCTGCTAAGTCGCCCGAGGTGGAGCTCCTGGCCGTCACCACTGTGTACGGCAGGGTCGACCTCAGGGCCAAGCTGGCCTCCATGGTGCTCGCCGCCCACGGCAGGCCTGACGTGCCAGTGGCCATGGGCGCTCGGAGGCCCCTGGTGGGCGAGGGCCCCTCGGGCGCTCCGTGCCAGGCAGCGGCGGCTGAGGGCTGGGAGGGGCGCAACATGGTCGAGAGGCATGCTGTGGACCTGCTGCTAGACGTGCTGAGGAGCGAGGGGGATGTGACGGTCGTGACGCTAGGCCCCCTGACCAACGTGGCGCTGGCCCTGCTCAAGGACAGAGAGGCCTTCGGGAGAGCTAGGCTGGTCGTCATGGGCGGCTGCCTGAGCAGGCCCGTCGCCGAGCACAATATAAGGTGCGACCCTGAGGCCGCCGCAGTCGTGCTGTCGTCGGGCGTGCCGGTCACGCTCGTGGGCCTAGACGTGACGACGAGGTGCGCCATGACCGACGAGATGCTCGAGCTCCTAGCGACGCGCGACAGCGAGGGCGTCAGGGCCCTGAGGAGGCTGTACGAGCTGTGGCGCCAGCGGTGTCGCAGGAAGCCCATCTTGCACGACCCCCTGACCGTGGCCGTGTCGTTCACGCCGAGGCTCGTCAGGGCGGAGCCGATGAGGGTGGCGGTTGAGCTGAGGGGGGAGTACACCAGGGGGCTCACCGTGCGCGTGAGCGGCGAGCCGAACGCTAGCGTGTGCGTTGACGTGGACTCAGAAGCCTTCCTAGCGCTCTTCAGGGAGAGGGTCCTGGGGTAGGTGGGCCGCGTGCTCGCCGTGAGGCCCGTCTGGGCTGACTCCCTGGGGGCCAAGTCCTTCTGCACCCTGGTGGAGACTCCAGACGCCGCGGTGCTGATAGACCCAGGCGTGGCCATAATGCACGGCAGCTTCCCAGCGCCCCTGGAGGCTAAGGAGAGGTGGGTCGAGGAGGGCTACGAGGCCGTGCTGAGGACCTCGTCGCGCGCGGACGTCATCGTCATAACGCACTACCACTACGACCACTTCACCGACTTTGACCCCAGGCTGTACGAGGGCAAGCTCATCCTGGCAAAGTCGCCCAACGAGTACATAAACGACTCCCAGAGGGGGAGGGCTCTGAGGTTCTACGAGTCGCTGTTCGGCCTGGCCGGGCTGAGGCTAGAGGAGGCTCTGGAGCCGCCGGGGGGAGGGGAGTACCCAGACCCCCTGGAGGAGCTCCCCCACGCCATGAGCTTGAGGCTCGGCAGCTACGACTCCAGGAGGAGGGAGCTCCTCAGGAAGGGCGCCGAGTGGTTCAGGAGGAGGGCCTCTAAGTGGGCTGAGTACCCCAGGGTGCCTGAGGTCAGCTGCGAGGCCTTCAGGCTCAGGTTCGCCGACGGCGCCACGGTCGAGCTCGGAGCCACTAAGATCAGGTTTACTAAGCCCATGTTCCACGGCGTGGAGTTCAGCAGGGTCGGCTGGGTCGTGGGGGTCGTCGTGGAGCACGGCAGCGAGAAGTTGCTGTACACGTCAGACGTCAACGGGCCGATAATCGAGGACTACGCCGACTGGGTGGTGCGCGAGAGGCCCGACTACCTGCTGCTGGACGGCCCCGCAACCTACACGCTGGGCTACATGCTCAACGCCACCAACCTCAGGAGGGCCGTGGAGAACATTAAGAGGATAGTCGCTGAGTGCGCCCCCAAGCTGGTGCTGCTAGACCACCACCTCCCCAGGGAGCCGAGGTTCAGGGACAGGCTGGCTGAGGTCTACGGGCTAGCTGAGAGAGAGGGCGTGAGGGTCACTACGGTCGCAGAGTACCTAGGCGAGGTGCCAGCGGTGCTCCGCTACTTGGCCGAGACGGGCTAGCGGCGCTGTGAGCGCACTTAGCCAGGGCGCTACACTCGTGGCGCGAGTTAGGGGGAGCCCCACGGGCGAGGCGGGGTTCTAGCCACAGAATGAAAGGTGCAAAGTACGATGAGATCATAAGACGACGTGGTGGGCACGAGCGATAGGCGTCTCGGGACGCTAAGGCTCGGTGACACTCGCAGGTGACGTTATCTTAACGCCTTTTTGGTCGCCTCTTCACGGATGGGAGCATTTGACTTGCCAGGAATGGACGCGGGGAGGGGTTCTTCTACTCCTGAGCAACCATGGTTGGCTCCGCTAGCAGTTTAGGCTTGAATGTCACTCGTAGAACTCTTTAAGTCAAACTCGTGAAAGTTTTATACGTTTTTGCATAAATTGGTGTGAGGGAGGGCCGCATGGAGCTCATTAAAGGGTTGCTTGAAGCGTATAAGTTACTCCTCAATCTAGGAGACAGGGCTAGGGGCGTTGACCCCAAAGTATTTTCTCACATAGAGGAAGCTGCTGAGAGGGTCGCGGCTGCCTTAACTGACTTAAGGTTGAGGGGGAAGCTGGATCCGGAGAGCGAGAAGGAGCTAATGTCCTTGCTAGCTTCGTCTACTTAGTAGCAAGCTCCCGTAGGAGAAAAGTTCACTAACTGGCGAGAATTGGTAGATAGCCTCACAGTAGAGATGCGCGGATTAGCGATCTGTGGTGTGAGGGTGGCACCTCAAGCTTCCCCTTCAAATAGTCCTCTTAGAATCTCTGTTTGGGGACTTGCTTCGCAGCTGAGCCCGCTGCGAAGCAACCTTTAATGAGATTTAGGAATAGGATCGCTGTGAGTGAGCTGTGAGGGCGTTTAGGTGGGGGAGCTTGAGGCACGGCGCTCGCATTCCTCGTGCTGGGATCTCCGGTAGACGGCGGATGGCATGGGGGGCTATGTCGGCGCTGAGGCCGGCGTGAGCACTTGCTGGCCGTCAGGGGCAAAGGGGGCATAGTTAGCAGTCCGAGCCTCCTAAGGGAGGGCCAGAGAGCGGCTGGCTCGGCGTCGAGCGCAGGAGGGGGCGAGGAGGGCTAGGCCTATAAGCGCCCGCGCGCTTAGAGTTGCAGGGCCCGTGATGACGAGCTTTGGGGCCGAGCTGTGAGGGGTACAGCGGGTGCTGAGGCGGGTTACAGATATTAGTTAGCTCGCGCAATTAACACGTGGCGGGGCTGGCCTGAGCGCTGATGAGCCGTTGGGCGCTTGACCGGGGGGATGAGAGGGCCTCCTTCGCACCCCAACTGACTGTGGGCTAAGGGTTATTTCCCTCGCCGCCTAAGCTAACCTCATGGTCGAGGTCAGGCGCGCCACTAGGGGGCCCAGGCACCACTTCTTCGGCTACTACGACAAGTGCCCCTGGGACTCGACGGAGCGCTACTTGCTAGCCCTCGAGGTAGACTTCATGGATAGGGCCCCGCGCCCCAGCGACGTCGCTGTCGTGGGCCTAGTCGACCTTGAGGAGGGGTGCAAGTGGGTTCCGATAGCCGAGACTAGGGCGTGGAACTGGCAGCAGGGCTGCATGCTCCAGTGGATGCCCAGCGCCCCTCACAGAGCCATAATCTACAACGACAGGAGGGGCGGGAGGTTTGTCTCCGTGATCAAGGACGTGTGGTCGGGCGAGGAGAGAGTGCTGCCCGTGCCGATCTACGCCCTGAGCCCGGATGGGAGGCTGGCGCTGACCCTCAACTTCTCTAGGCTTCAGGTCACCAGGCCCGGCTACGGGTACCCCGGGGTCGACGACCCCACCGTGAGGGATCCGCGACCTAGGAACGACGGAATATACCTAGTGGACCTCGAGAGCGGGGAGTGGGAGCTCATCCTGTCGATAGCTGAGCTAGCCGAGTTCAAGCCGGAGCCCAGCATGGAGGGCGCCGTCCACTGGGTGAACCACATACTCTTCAGCCCTGACGGGAGGAGGTTCGCCTTCCTCCACAGGTGGAGCAGGCCAGGCGGCTGGTACACTAGGCTGTTCACGGCTGAGCCGGACGGCTCAGAGCTCTACTGCGTGACCAACGGCGGCGTGGTCTCCCACTTCTGCTGGCGCGACTCCGAGCACATCTTAGCGTGGGCCCTTAAGAGAGGCGTTGGCGAGGCCTTCTTCCTATTCACTGACCTCACGGGCGAGTGCGAAGTCGTGGGCGAGGGCGTGTTAACCCAGAACGGGCACTGCTCCTACTCGCCGGACGGGCGCTGGATACTGACGGACACGTACCCCGACGCTGAGGGCTTCAGGCACCTGCTGCTCTACGACACCGCTGAGGGGAGGCTCGTGGAGGTCGGCAAGTTCTACTCGCCCCCAGAGCTCACCGGCGAGATAAGGTGCGACCTACACCCGAGGTGGAGCAGGAGCGGCAGGGAGGTCTGCATAGACTCGGCTCACGAGGGCTCCAGGCAGGTGTACGTCGTCGACGTCTCTGACGTGGTCTAGCGAGGGGCTTGGGTCCAAACGTTTTATACTCCAGCGCCGAAGGTGATTCCATGAGCCTGGCTGAGGTCAAGCTGGGGCTCCAGAGCTACTCCCTCAGGAGGCTCTCATTCGAGGACGCCCTGAGGGAGGTCGCTAACCTAGGGCTGAAGTTCGTCGAGGCTTACCCAGAGCACCTGCCCCCCAGCGTGGCCGAGGTTGGCAGAGCGAGGGAGCTCTGCGACAGGTACGGCGTGAGGATCGTGGCGCACGGCGTTAACCACATGCCCCGGGACGAGGGCAAGCTCAGGGAGCTATTTGAGTTCGCGCGCCAGCTGGGGCTAGAGGTCCTGACGGCTGACCCTGACCCGGACAGCTTCGACCTGCTAGACGAGATGGTCGAGGAGTATGGCGTGGCCGTGGCCATACACAACCACGGGCCGGGCCACAGGTACGCCACGGTGAGCGACGTCCTAAGGGCCGTGGAGGGGCACAGCGAGCTGATAGGCATGTGCCTCGACACGGGGCACCTCGTCAGGGCGGGCGAGGACCCCGTGGAGGCCGTGAGGAGGCTGGGGGGGAGGCTGCACGCGCTGCACCTAAAGGACGTCAGCGCTGAGGGGAGGGACGTGGTGCTGGGCAGCGGCGTCGTGGACTTCAGGGCCCTCTTCAGGGCGCTAGAGGAGCTGGGGCTCCTGAGGAGGGTCGTGCTCTCAGTTGAGTACGAGCTAGAGCCGGAGAGCCCGCTCCCCGGGATAAGGAAGTCCCTCGAGCACGTTATCCGGGCCTTGGGGTCGCTGTGAGCTAGGCCCGCTCCGGCAGCCACAGCCTGTCGGGCCCCACACCGAGCCTACCAAGGGCCCTTAGCGTGTGCTCCAGCCCCCTGGCCAGGTCAGCTGGCCTGTGGGCGTCCGAGCCGAAGAACAGGGGGCACCCCGACTCAGCCGCTATCCTGAGGAACTTGAGGGCGCCTCTCATGGGGTGGCCCTCTCGCTCCCAGCTGGGGTCGTACTGCACCTGGGGGGCTCTCCAACGCCTCTCAGCCAGCTCGCAAGTACTCCACAGGTACTCCTCCGGTATGTCGGCTAGCGCGGCGCTCAGCCCGCACCGCTCCCTAGCGTAGCCCACGACCCCAGCCCAGGGGTGCGCCACGGCGTCCACCAGCTGGCTCCTGATGACGGCCTCCAGCTCCCTCACCGCGTGCTCCAGCAGCCCCTCTAGGTCGCAGGGCGGCTGCTCGACGTAGCTCAGGTGGTAGTGGTGGGGGCCAGCTAGCACGTAGTCCAGCCTAGCGAGCTCGCGCTCTGGAGCCGCCAGCCTGCCGTCGCTACCGAGCACGTCCACCTCAGCTACTACGTACACCTGCAGGCCCCCTGGCTTGGGCAGCTCGCCGACCACAGCTCGCAGCCGGTCAAACGTGTCCGGGCTCGTCCAGGGCGTCCAGTGGTCGGTGAAGCCCAGGGCCTCCAGTCCCCTGCCTCGGGCCGCGTCTAAGTACTCGAGCACGACTAGCTTGGTGAGCTCGCGGAGGAGGGAGCCGCTCGGCACGCCCTCGCTGGGGGCTGAGGAAGCCGCAGCCTCAAGGGCTGCGGCCGTCACGACGCCGCAGCCAGAGAGTGGCGTGTGGACGTGGAGGTCGTGAGGCCTCATGGTGAGGGGGGCGCGTCACGAGATATAAGCGGGTTGCGCCGCTCTAGGCCGCTAGCTCTGAAGCCAGCGGTAGCCGCCGCGGCTGTCAGCACGATTTTATACGAGCTAGCCGCAACCAAAACCTGGTGGTCGAGTTGGTGCGAGTGGGCGTCATCGGGTGCGGCACGATGGGCAAGATTCACGTCAAGACCCTGAAGAGGCTAGGCGCTGAGGTGGTCGCGGTCTGCGACGTCGACGAGGCGGAGCTCAAGTACGCCAGGGAGGCTCTAGGGGTCGAGCGCACATACCGCGACTACAGGGACCTGATAGCGCTGAGCGACTTGGACGCCGTCGTGATAGTCACGCCCAACTACCTGCACCACCCGATCACCGTCGAGGCCCTCAAGGAGGGCAAGCACGTGCTGTGCGAGAAGCCGCCAGCCCTCACCGCTAGGCAGGTCAAGGAGATGTTCGACGCCAGCGAGAGGAGCGGGAGGGCCCTGCTGATAGGGCTCACCTTCAGGTTCAGGAAGCTTAGCAGGGTCTTCAGGGAGTGCGTGCTGAGGGGCGACGTGGGGACGCCCTACCTCCTCAAGGCCACGATGACTAGGAGGGCTGGGATACCGGGGCACGGGAGCTGGTTCACGACCAAGGAGATGGCTGGGGCTGGCCCCCTCTACGACGTAGGCGTGCACGCCCTCGACCTGGCCATGTGGATAGCGAACGACTTCAGCGCCAAGGAGGTCGTGGCTGCCACCTACGCCAAGCTGGGCCCAAAGGGTCTCGGCAGGGGGGCCTGGGGCAAGCCCGTCCCGGGTGGGCCCTTCACCGTCGAGGACTGGGCGGTGGCGTTCATAAGGATGGAGAGCGGCGCCACGGCGGTGCTCGAGGCTGGCTGGGCTGGCCACGTCAGCGGCGACAAGTTCAATGTCGTCATAATGGGGGACAGGGGTGGGTTGGACTACAGCGAGGCGTCGCTGTACAGGGAGGAGGACGGCACGCTAGTGGACGTGAAGTTCAAGGTCGGCAGGGAGGAGCCCCTGGAGGAGGAGCTCAAGCACTTCATGAGGGTCGTTAGGGGGCAGGAGGAGCCCATCACTAAGCGCGACGAGATGATATTACTGCAGGCCACGCTGGAGGCCGCCCTCAAGTCAGCTGAGGATGGCAGGCCCGTGCGCGTCTCAGAGGTGCTGCCCTGACTTCACGCCCCCTCTGCATGGGACTCTTAAGTTAAGAGTCCCATGGACGCATAAATAGGCCCCCAGCGCTACTCTACGCGGCTGAGGGTGCGAGCGTGAGCGCCGTAGAGCTCAGGCGGGTCGTCAAGAGGTACGGGCGCGTGGTGGCGGTGAGCGGGGTGACGCACAGCGTTGGCAGGGGCGAGGTGCACGTGCTGCTGGGCCCGAACGGCTCTGGGAAGACGACGCTCCTCAAGATCGTGTGCGGCATCGTGAGGCCCAGTGAGGGCGAGGTGCTGGTGCTCGGGCGGAGCCCCTTCGACGACCCCGACGTCAAGGCCAGCATAGGGTACTCGCCCCAGGAGCCCCTGCTATACGGGGACCTGACGGGCTTCGAGAACGCGATACTGTACGCAACCCTGAATGATGCCCCGAGGGCTGAGGCCGTCGAGCGGATCAGGGAGTTGGCTAAGTCTCTGGGGGTCGGCGAGTGGTTCTTCAAGAGGCGCCTGAAGACTTACTCCGGCGGCATGATGAAGAAGGCTAGCATAGTGGCGGCCCTAGCCCACGACCCAGAGGTGGTAGTCCTAGACGAGCCGACGTCTGGCCTCGACCCCGACTCTAGGAGGGCCCTGTGGTCGTTCGTAGCCGAGCTGAGGGATAGCGGCAAGGCGGTCTTGGTCGCGACGCACTTGTTCGAGGACGCTGAGGCCATGAGCGACAGGGTCGTGATCATGAGCGCTGGCAGGAAGGTCGCCGAGGGCACGCCTGAGCAGCTGAAGCAGAGCCTCCCCTGCAGGTACGCGATCGAGATGGAGTTCGTCAGCGAGCCGCCCAAGAGCGTGGTTGACGCCATAGCGTCTGCCTCTGTGGGGGGCAGGGTGTTGAGGTACGGGCTCACCTTCAGGATATACGTCGACGACCCGAGCGAGCTGAGCGCTGTGCAGAGGCTAGTCGAGGGGACTGGGGTCAGGGCCCTGAGGCTCGAGGCCAAGAGCATAGGGCTTGACGACGTGTACTTCATGGTCACCGGCAGGGCGCTCGGGGGGTGGTGAGGTTGGCGCTGAGGCCTAGGGTCGTGCTCACGCTGACGCTGTACGACCTCAAGCGCAGCTACAGGAGGCCGCTGACGCTATTCTGGGAGGCTCTATTCCCCATATTCATGATAACCCTGACGGTCTACGTGTTTATACCGACGGGCGGCGGGACGCCGGCCAAGACCGTTAGGGTGCTAGTGGTCCCCGAGGGCGAGGGCCTGCTCGACCACTGCAGGGAGCTGGCCAAGTACATGAACAACGTAACCGTCGGCGAGCACAGGCTGTTCAACGCCACGGCCGTGTCGGTCGAGCTCGACGAGGCGATCGAGATGCTACGCAACGGGACGTGCGACGCCGTCGTGGTCGTGCCCCGCGACTACCCCGAGATGCTAGAGCGGTTCAAGATACACGTCAAGGTCTACCGGCTCGCGGGGACGCTGGACCAGATGTCCGAGCAGTTCACCGCCTACGCCGTCAGGTCGTTCTTCGACGCTAGCGGCAGGTACGTGGCGGGCGGCTGCCTCGTCTACCTAGCCCAGAAGCTCAGGAGAGCGGGCATCGCGGTCTCTGGCGACCCGCTAGTCGCCTACGTCTTGGAGAGGGCGGAGGAGGTGGCCTTCAATAACACCGTGATAGAGGAGCACGAGGTCACGCCCAGGAAGACTATGTCGCCGGAAGAGGTCAGGAGGTACGCGGCTGGGATCATGGCTATGGCCATGGCCTTCGTCGAGTACCTATTCACCGGCATACTCGGCGCTGGCTCAGCCATAGTCGAGAAGTTCGAGAGGAGGTACATGGAGAGGCTGCTGTCGACGAGGCTGTCCCCCTGGGAGCTGTTCGCTAGCTTAACGCTCGGGCTGCTGGTGGAGGGCGCCTCGGTGACCGTGCTGTGCCTGGCGTTCGCTGCCTACGCCCTTAGGGCCATCTACGTCATCGGCCCCCTCAGCGTCGAGGCGCTCTTCATAGCTGCGCTCGCGCTGGTGGCGATGCTGCTCACGACTTCGGTTGGAGTGATGATCGGGACTGTGTTCAGGAGCACCGAGGCGGTCAACGCTGTAGCGAACCTGATAATATGGCCGACGATGTTCCTGGGCGGCATCTGGCTGCCTAAGTGGATGATACCGGAGGCCGTAAGGTGGTTCGCCGACATCAACCCGCTGTCCCACATGCTCCAGGCCATAATCGGTGTGATGACGTATGGCAGGCCGGTCACTGAGTACTTGCCGACGTTAGCCGCCTCACTCGCCCTCAGCGCTGTGCTGATGTCCCTGTCCGCCCTGCTCTACAGGAGGTACGTCGCGTCGTTCCTCGAGAGGTAGCGCCCCAGCGCGCAGCCTGTCTAAAATCATTATGAGCTTTCTTATTCTCTCGACGCCGCCCTCCGTCAGGAACACGTAGGTCCTGGGGCCCAGCGGCGTTATCACCCTCCTCTTGACCACTACTCCAGCCTCCTCCAACTTCCTGACGTGGGTGTCGAGCGCGTTAATTGGGACGCCTAACAGCTTGGAGAGGGAGCCCACAGACATGGGCCCCTCGACTAGGAGCAAGAGCACGACGGCTACCCTCTTCACGTTGGACAGTGACGAGTCGAGCTTGGCTAGCTCCCTCAGGGCGCTACTCAGGCCCTCACTCATGCTCAGATCCTTTGAGCGCCCTCTCCAGCTCGCGCCTGCTCAGGATCAGGTAAGCCATGCTCGCCGCGGTGTACGTGAATAACATGCACAGCATCGCTGCGTAGGGCGCGAGCGAGGGTGGCACCATGGTGAGGGAGGCGTAGACGGCGCAGCACGTAGCGCCTACTAGTGCCGGTATTGGGAGGCGGCGCCACAGGCCCATGCCGACGTTGCCCAGCCCCACGCCCAGCAGCCAGGCCTCCTCGACCATGTGGCTCGGCGCGGACAGGGCCAGGGAGAGGGCGTACGCTGCGGGGAACGAGGAGGCCCATATGATGAAGTAGCGCCACACATTAGCGGGGCGCCCCTCCCCCGACAGGCCAGCGTACTGCTCAGCCGCGACAGCCCAGATGGAGGACATCGCGTAGATAGCCAAGGCAGCGCCGACCGTTATGGCGGCGGCTATCGAGGCAGCTGCAAGCACGCCAGTCAGGCTCAGCAGCTTGGTAGCTAGGTCAGCCGCGAGCACAGGGACCGTTATAGACATGGCCACGTACATGTACGTCATCGACGCAGCTAAGTATAGCTTGTGCCTGACGTACGCCCTGTAGTTCCTCAGGACGGCCCTCAGCAGGTCCTCCATCGGACCACCGGGCGAGGCCTCGGGCTCATGCCTGATGAGGGCTGACGGCTCACTCCCACTTGAAGACAACCCCCAGGTGCCTGTCCCTCTCCCTGGCCAGCCACTCGTAAGCTTCAGGAGCTCTCTTTAGCTTCACGACGTCGGTGATTAAGTGCCTCACCCTGAGCCTGCCGTACCTGAGGAGCCTGAAGAACGCCCCCCACTCGTCCCTCTCAGTCCACCACCCCGGCAGCGAGTCGAGGCTCGGCAGGGTTGAGACGTGGGCCCCCACCACGGTGAGGCCCTTCCTATGCACAGTAGAGTAGAAGTCGACGACCGTCGTGCCGCGCGTGCTCCCGAGCAGGACCACTCTCCCGCGCCTGGCTGCTACCTCCAGCGCTGACGCGACAGCCTCCGGAGAGCCTGTAGCCTCTATGACGACAGGCACATCGGCTCGCCCAAGCGCACGCGTGAGGCCCTCCCTCAGCGCTACCTGGCTCAGGTCGACGGCGTGGTCGGCGCCGGACTCCAGCGCCCTCTCTAACCTGAAGGGTATCAGGTCTGCTACCAGCACCGGGACGCCGCCAGCCGCCCTCGCCAGCTGCGCGGCCAGCTGACCCACGAGCCCAGCACCCAGCACTAACACTGGCTCGCCCACCTCGACCCTGGCCTTCCTGACGCCCTGAAGGGCTATCGCCCCTAGCTCGAAGAACACGGCGTCGAGGGGGTCCACGCCCTCTGGAACCTGCATAACCGCCTGCTCGCTGGCCAGCGCTAGGCTGGCGTGAGGGCACTTGGCGCAGACTAAGTCGCCCACCTCGACGCGCTCGACGCCCTCGCCCACCGCGACTACCTCCCCCACCGCTGAGTAGCCGGGGCGCTGCGGGTACCTCTTGGGGGTGTTGGGGAGGCCGTGGAGGAAGGCCACCTCTGTCCCAGGGCTTATGAGCGAGTACTTGACGGCGACTAGCACTTGGCCCTCGCCCGGCTCTGGGACCTCTAGCTCCTCGAGCGCCACGACTCCCCTCTCCCTGAACACGACCGCTAGGGCCCTCAAGCTGCCCCACCGCAGCCGTCAGTACTTGTACTCGACCCTGACCTCCCGCCCCAGCGCCAGCGAGAGCAGCGCTGCCTCCCCTATCACCTGGGCCCTGTACCCATCGACCTCGTTGACCTCAGGCCTCTCCCCCCTCCTCACGCACTCGACGAAGTAGGCGTCCTCCCTCTCAAACGGGTTCCAGTCGCCGCACTCCACGGGCTCGTCGTTTAGGTACAGCCCGCCGCCCCTGCGCATCAGCGTCCCCTCGGAGCCCACTATGCCGAAGTCCCTGCTCCCAGACTTCTTGGAGCATATCGCGGCCACTAGCGTCGCTGTGGCGCCGCTCCTCATCCTCATGAGGTACGTGACGGCGTCCTCGTAGTCCACGTCCCTCAGCACCATCCTGCCGCCAGCCGCGTACACGGTCTCGGGCTCGCCGAGCAGCCAGCGCATCGCGTCCACGTCGTGAACGACCTGCTCGAATATGCCAGAGCCGCACCTCCTAAGTAGCCTCCACCGACTGCCCCTAGTCCTGAAGGGGCCTCGAACGTCCAGGAACCAGGCCATGGCGACGTCGCCGATGGCCCCCTCGTCCAGCAGCTCCTTGGCCCTGACGTAGAGGGGGTTGAACCTGAGAACGAACCCCATCATCATCAGGACGCCGTGCCTCCTGACGGCTCTAACGGCCCGCTCGGCCCCCTCAAGGTCGGCTGCCAGCGGCTTCTCACAGAACACGTGCTTGCCCTCCTCAGCCGCCAGCTCGATTATCTGGGGGTGGGTGTGAGGCGGCGTGCACACGAGCACGGCGTCGACGCTCTTGACCAGCGACTCCAGGCTATCGCACTCGTCCACGCCGAGCTCCTCCGAGACCGACCTCCTGGCGTCCTCCCTCACGTCGTAAACCGCCACCGAGACGCGGGGCTCAAGCCCCTTGAGGACAGCTGCGTGGTGCCTCCCGACGCCCCCGACTCCGACTATCCCGACCCTAACGCTACTCATGCTCCTTCAGAGTAGGGTGCGCGCGACTGATATATAGGGCTTGCACGTCAGCTTGAGCGATGGCGGCTGTCCCAGATGATGAGTGCACGTCAGGCCGAGCGGTGAGGTAATTGGTCTTTGCTGAGGGGGGCGAGCGGCCTGCCCACTTTTAAGCTCGTGGCCTCAAGCTGTAGTTGGGTGGTCGCGTGGGCAAGGTGAGGGCCTTCGTGGTGCCCCACTGGCACTTCGACGCCCTATGGCAGCTCACATTCGATGAGTACTTCGAGGTGACGGCCAGGAACCTGGCGGACCTCCTCGAGTTCCTTGAGGTGTGCCCAGAGTTCAGGTTCAACTTGGACCAGACGATATACGTTGAGGAGTTCCTCAGGAGGTTCCCCGAGCTCTCCGACAAGCTCCGGGAGGCCGTCAGGAGGGGGCAGGTGGAGTTCCTCTGCTCCGGCTACACGCAGCCCGACTCCAACGTCCCCAGCGGCGAGTTCCTGGTCAGGAACGTAGTACTCCACCAGCTATTCCTGAGGAGGGAGTTCGGAGCGGAGGCTAAGTGCGGCTGGTTCATCGACGTGTACGGCCAGTCAGCTCAGCTCCCCCAGATCTTCAAGAAGGCTAATGTAGAGTGCTTCGCGTTCTGGAGGGGCATCAAGGGCAACCTGCCCAGCGAGTTCCTCTGGGAGGGCATAGACGGCACTAGGATTCTGACGCACAGGATGCCCCTCGGCTACGGCTCTGGCTACCTGCCCACCGGCGAGCGAAGGTACGGCTACTTCATACGCACAATCACGAGGGAGAGCGGCGCCAGGCACTTAGAGGGCGTAATCGAGGAGCTTGCTCGCAGGGCCTCAACGCCGAACGTCCTGGTGCCGAGCGGTGGGGACTTCTCGCCCCCTCAGCGCGAGCTAGTCGAGGTCGTCAGTGAGCTGGGGAGGAGGCGGGAGGACGTCGAGGTCCGCATCGCCACAGCCAGCGAGTTCTTCAAGTGCCTCGAGGCCCACGTCAGCGAGCTGCCCGTATTCAGGGGCGAGTTCAACCCAATCTTCAGGGGCACTTACAGCGCAAGGATAGAGATAAAGAAGGCTAACAGGGAGGCCGAGAACCTGTACCTGATAGCTGAGAGGTTCGCCACGGTGGCGCACCTCCTCGGGCTCCCGTACCCGAGGGAGGAGCTCAGCGAGGCGCTAAAGCTCATCCTCACCAACCAGTTCCACGACGCCATCAACGGTGAGGTCACCGACGAGGTCTACGACGTGATCATGGAGAACTACGCAGTCGCGAGGCGCCTGTGCCGAGCCGTGCTGGACAGGGCGCTGAGGGCCATAGCCTCGGCCGTCGACACTAGGGGGGAGTGGGGCGGCGTGCCGGTGCTGGTGTTCAACCCGCTGTCCTGGCCGAGGACTGACGCGGTCACCGTCGAGGTGGCGTTCAGCGACCCGGGGGCCAGGGCCGTGAGGGTGCTGACGTGGAGGGGCGAGGAGGTGCCGTGCCAAGTCGTGGAGGCGCACAGGAACCCGGACGGCTCCCTAGCCGTGGCTAGGGTCGTGTTCGTCGCGGAGGGGGTGCCGCCGCTCGGGTACAAGCTGTACTACGCCGTGCCGTCGGAGAGCGAGCCTGGGCCCTACGAGACTAGCGTGAGGGCCTCTGAGAGGGGCGGGTGGTGCACGATAGAGAATGAGTACTACTCCGTCACCTTCGACCCCTACTCGATGAACGTGGTGAGCGTGTACGACAAGGAGGCTGGGAGGGAAGTCCTCGACTGCTCCAAGTACCTGGGCAACGCCCTCTTCGTCGAGCCGGACTACGGGAGCGTCTGCAGCGTCAATGGGGAGCTGCACGCCCACCAGGTCGCCATCCCCATCAAGGACCCCCCAGGGCCTGAGGCAGCCACGACCATGAGGTGCGTCGCGAGGGGCGAGGTCGTCGAGAGGGGGCCAGTTAGGGTTACCGTGCGCCTCTACGGCGTCGTCGACTGCGTCAAGTACACTCAGTGGGTGACGCTCTACGCCAAGGTCAAGCGCATAGACTTCGTCACCGAGCTCGAGTTCAGCGGCGAGCGCAGGAGGGTCAGGGTCGTGTTCCCAGTCAGGGTGGAGGGAGGGCGAGTGTGGCACGAGATCCCGTACGGAGCGATAGAGAGGGGGGAGGGCGAGTACCCAGCCATAAATTGGGTTGACAACTCGAATGACGAGTACGGCGTCACGCTCATCAACTGCGGCATCCCTGGCAACAGCGTGGTCGGCAATCTCATGATTATGACCCTCCTGAGGAGCATCGACGCCATGTACTTGGACGCGCCCATCGAGGCCGCGAGGCTGAGGAAACTGGCGCTTAACTACCTCAAAGCCGCTGGCAAGCACTTCATCTACTACGCCATGGGGCCTAAGGCCCTCGAGAGGGGCAGGCACGTGTACAGGTACGCGCTCTACCCCCACAGGGGCACGTGGAGGGAGGCCAAGTCCTACAAGGTGGCGCTCGAGGCGAACTGCCCGCTCATCGCCGTGAAGTGCAGCGTGCACGAAGGCAGGCTGCCGAAGGAGTTCAGCTTCGCCTCACTTAGCCCCGACAACCTCGTCCTCACAGTCCTCAAGCTAGCTGAGGACGGCGACGGCGTGGTGGCCCGCTTCTACGAGGCTGAGGGGAGGGGCGCTGAGGGCAGGCTCGTGCTATTTTGCGGAGTTGAGAGGGCCTCTGAGGCCAGCCTGCTAGAGGACGAGCTGAGGCCGCTGCCCGCTAGCGGCGGCAGCGTCGCCGTCAGGGCCAAGCCGTTTGAGATCGTGACCGTCAGGCTGCGCCCCGCTGGCAGAGCGCTAGCCGGCTAGCGAACCCCTTATATTCGCCACTTCGTTAAGGGTCACGGTGAGGTGCTTGGCCTTAACGCCGGTTGAGAGGTTCCTGCTAGCGCACCTGCTCTACGAATACGGGGGGCGAGTGTACTTCACCACCGGGAGGGAGCCTCCAGAGGTAGCGCTAGCTGGGTTTTTAGCTGAGGACTTCGTCCCAGCTGACGACCGGAGGTACCAGAGGGTTAAGAGCGCCTTCGCCGACGCGCTGAGGGGGCTGCGGGACAAGTGGATGGTCGAGCTTCGCGGCTTCGAGGTGGTCTTGACATACGCTGGTAGGGCCGAGGCTCAGAAGCTGACTCGAGAGCAGTACAATAGGCTGAGGGAGAAGTTCGCGAGGGCTTAGCGTAGGGCTGACCCCCGGAGCACCTAGGGATCCTAGCTCCGAGCGCGGACAATGCATTTATATCGTCACTGAGACCGTCAACATCGATGAAAGAGATAAGAGTTGGCGCCGTGGGAGTTGGGAACATATTCACCCACTGCCACCTCCCGGCTTACGCTAGGCTGCCAGAGGCTAAGCTAGTCGCCATGGCAGACCCCTCGGAGCGCTCCCTCAGGAGGGCTCTGGCCGCAGCGAGAGTGGCGTTCCAGTCCGAGGCCGAGAGGCTCAGAGGTGAGGGTCTCGACGAGGAAGCCAGGGAGGTGCTGAAGGCTGCGTCTGAGATCAGGGTCTACAGGGACTACAGGGAGATGCTGAGCAGGGAGGAGGTAGACCTGGTCGACGTCTGCACTCCGCACAAGTACCACAAGGAGGTAGCCGTCGAGGCGCTCAGGGCTGGGGTCAACGTGATGGTGGAGAAGCCCATGGCCAGAACCTACTTAGAGGCGCTGGAGATAGTCGAGGCAGCCAGGGACTCCAAGAAGCTGTTCCAGGTGAATGAGAACTACGTGTTTGCGGGCGGCTTCTACAAGGTCCGCAAGTTAATACAGGCAGGGGAGCTGGGGGAGGTGTGCTTCCTGATAGTGCCGTGCTCGCATGAAGGGCCCGAGGGCACTGAGTGGTTCTGGGACCCCGAGCTCGGGGGAGGCGGCGCGCTCCTCGACCTAGGCTCGCACGCCGTCGCTGTGGCCTGGTACCTCGTCGGGCTTGATCGTAAGCCCGAGCTCGTGAAGGCGGAGAAGTTCGCTGGGGTGTCGCTCAGGGCTAGGGAGAGGTACGTCGCTGGGGGCTTCAAGCGCGCGCTAGTCGAGGACGACGCCCACGTGCTGATCAAATTCCGCGGGGCCGATGGCTCCTGGACCACCGCTCTCATAGAGGCCTCCTGGTGCGGGCCTGAGTACGAGTGCACCATGGCCTTCGGCTCTAGGGGGTCTCTCAAGGTGAGGGGGGCTCAGGGCAGGGCGGTGGTCGAGCTGTCTGACTACGTCGGCAGGAGGAGGGTGATCGAGGTGCCCCAGGAGGTCTCGAGCATGGACACGTTCACCTATGAGATCGCGTACATGTGCAGGTGCGTCTCGAGTGAGTCTAGGTCCTTCCTGAACGAGGAAGTTGGCGCCGAGGTCATGGCGGTCGTGGATGCGGCTTACTACTCTGAGATGCTGGGGAGGAGGGCTGTGACCCTAGATGAGTTCAAGGAATTCTCCGCTAAGCTAGCTGAGAGGTTCGGCGACAGGGCGTCGGACGAGTTCATTAAGATGAAGGTGCGGCACGTCGCGGGGCACCTGCCCCCCAGAGAGGTGCTGGCTTTTTGCCGCGCGTGAGGCTGATAGCCCTCGACTTGGACGGGACGCTGCTTGAGTGGGACAAGACTGTGCTCCCCGAGGTCAAGGAGGCTCTCTCAGAGCTGGCTGAGAGCGGGGTCTTCATAGCCACCTCCTCGGGCAGGCCTTACGAGTACCAGGTGCGCGTGCTCAGTGAGAACGGCCTGGGGGCTGAAGCAGGGTTCCCGCACGCGCTGATAGCCAACGAGCAGGAGATCTACGTGCTCAAGGGGGGACGCTACGAGCCCGCTAGGGAGAGGAATGACGAGCTGGAGAGGAGGTGGGGGGAGCTGCTACCGGTGGCCATGGACGTGGTCGAGAGGGAGGCGTGGAGGCTGTCCTCCCTGGGCGTCGAGGTGAGGGTGTGGCCCGGGAGCAGGAGCGAGGCTCGCGCCAGGAAGCTCTGCGGCCTGCTGTTCGAGAGGGGCGAGGAGGCGAGAGCTGAGGAGAGGCTCCTAAGGATGACACTGAGGTCGTCGCTGCGCTGCAATAGGCACTTCAACTTGGTGCAAGTTATGCTGAGGGAGGCCGGTAAGGGCAACAGCGTGCTCTTCCTGGCCGGGATGCTCGGAATAGAGCCCAGTGAGGTCCTCTGCGTCGGCGATGCGTCTAACGACGTGTGTATGCTTGACGGCTCGCTAGGATTCCTCTCAGCCACGTTCGTGACGGCAGAGAGGGAGGTGAAGGAGGCCGTCCGGGCTGCTGGCGGCTACGTGGCCTCTCAGCCATGCGGCAGGGGGCTCCTAGAGGTGCTCCGCGAGCTCTCCCTGATCTAGCAGAAGATTTTTACCAGCTCAACAGAACTTGCTGTGCGTGAGGGGGAGGCTAGTCGCCATCCTGGGCCTGACGGCGGCTGGCGCCGTCTTAGCCGCCTTAAGCCTGGAGGGCGCAATGCCAGCACTCGCCTCGCTGCTGGTGGGTCTCGCCCTCGTGACGCTCTCCAGCGACCCCGCCGTCGAGGGATTCAGGGGGCTGAGCGAGAGGACAGGCATGTCAGAGCACATGGCCGGCATCGTCTCCAGCATGGCCTCGAACCTGCCTGAGGCCGTCTTAGCCGTGTTCATGGCCCTCTCCCCGCACCTCAGGGAAGTGGCAGTGCTGACTGTCATGCTGGCCTCAGCCTTCAACGGCCTGCTCCTAGGCGCACTAGTCATAATGCTCACCTACAGGGGCGGCAGGGTTAGGGTGCCCAGGGAGGCTCTAGAGCACGACGTGGAGGTCATGAGGGTGACCATAGCGTTTAGCGCGCTGATACTCGGCGCTGGCCTCATCCTCAACGTGTTTCACGGCAGGCCCAGCCTGCCCCGAGAGATCTCTGCGTTCATGCTGGCGTCTTATGCTGGCTACCTCTACTTCGTGTCTAAGGCAGCAGGAGAGCGGGGGAGAAGTAGGGGCAGCGAGGGCGGCGGGTGGGCCCTGAGCCTGGCCTTGGGGCTCGCTGGGATACTGGTCAGCGCTGAGCTTATATCCAGCGCCGCTGAGTTCATGGTCCGCGAGCTGGGGCTGCACGTGGTCGTGGCGGCAACGGTAATAGCCTTCGCTGGCAGCGTCCCTGAGCACTTCCTAGCCCTGGTGAGCGCTAAGAGGGGGCACGTGGAACTAGGCGTCTCTAACCTAGTCTCGGGAGTGGTTCAGAGCGTAATGGTGATACTGCCGCTGCTCTCAGCCGTGGCACCACTGTACCTAGACGGCTACGTGCTGTACCAGTTCTTAGCCGTGGCGTCGACCCTGTGGGTGACCAAGAAGGCGATAGTCGACGACAGTGCGCTGACGCTCGACGAGGGCGTCTACATCATGATGGCCCACCTGCTAGGGATAGTCCTATTTGACGAGCTGAGCTGGCTGATGTGAGGTGGTCGTCGTGAGGGAGCTAGGGCGCAGGGAGGTAGAGCTCCTCGTGGACGGGGCGACCGCGCTGGGCTGTGACGTCGCAGCTCTGAGCAAGGCGGAGTCTGCTGCTAGGGAGCCTCGCGAGGGGGTCAGGCTCCGCTAGCGTCCCTCAGCGGCTGCCCGAGGACGATCTCACCGCGTGCGCTTACCTCTGCGGAGCGTCCTGCCGCCAGGCAACGCTGAGGTCGGCGAGCGACTCAGCCTAGAGGACATACTGGCGGCGATTATAGTTAGCCGAGGGAGTCGCAGGTGGCCGCTTAGCGGGCCTGATGCTGACTGAGATCAGAGGAGCAGCACCGCTGCTGCGCTTCACGTTACCAGCCGCCCTGAGCTCCCGCTAGCTGACGCTGAGCGCGGAGGCGGGTCGGTGCTGAGCTGGTCTACAGCTCGCTCCTTATCTCTGGCGTCAACGCAGCGCCGGCGGTGATGCCCACCGACCTCGCAGTCTTGGTTGGCGAGTCAGGCCCCCTAGTGAACAGCTAGCTCAGGAGAGGATGGCGGTCTGCGTTGTGGGCGGCAGGCCACCAGAGGTGTGGAGGACGACGCGGGGGCCAGAGCTGCTGGGCCTCAGGCGCTTCGGCTCAACCACGACCGCGTCCCGGTGAGGAGCTGGGGGGCGAGGCTCGGGCTGGCGCGACGCGCTGCCAGCGCTAACGTAAAAGGCGTCACTCGCCTAGCTAGACTGGGGGCCTGAGTTGGGCTACCTGGTGGGCCTGGACATCGGGACGACGAGCTGCAAGGCGTACGCGCTAGCGCCGAGCGGGGCTGTAGTCGCCAAGACCTCTAAGAGCTACGAGCTGAGCTTCGGGCCGGAGGGGCGCGTGGAGCAGAACCCTGAGGACTGGTGGCTGGCCGTTGTCTCCTGCCTGCGCGAGCTGGCTAGCAAGGTCAGCGACGTAGAGGCGCTGAGCGTGTCGAGCCAGGCCAACACGCTCGTGCTCCTCGGCGACGACAGGAGGCCGCTGGGCGCGGCCATCTCGTGGCTCGACCAGAGGAGCGCCTCCGAGGTCAATGAGATAGTGAGGGAGGTAGGGCTGAGCGAGCTGCGCCGCAGGACTGGGCTGATGCCCGGCGCTGGCTTCACGGCCCCAAAGCTGCTGTGGGCTAGCCGGAGGGGGCTCCTGGCCAAGGCTAGGGCGGTGCTGTTCTCGCCCCAGAGCTACGTCTTACTCAAGCTGACGGGCGAGCTGGTAGTCGACAGGACGCTAGCCTCGTTCAGCATGCTCTACGACTTGAGGAGGCGGGGGTGGCTCCCCGAGATCCTGGCGCTAGTCGGCCTAGACGAGGAGGCCCTCCCCAGGCTCGTCGAGTCATGCGACGTAGTCGGAAGCCTGAGGAGGGAGGTAGCCGCGGAGGTCGGGCTCAGCCCCGACACCGTCGTAGTGGCTGGGGCCCACGACCAGTGCTGCGCGGCGCTGGGTGCAGGTCTCACGGGCCCAGGCACCGTGGTCGACTCGGCAGGTACAGCGAGCGCTGTGATGAGCGTGCTCGACTCCCTCCCCGACGAGATCCCGGGCGGCCTCATGTGCTACCACTACCTAGCGCCCGGCAAGTGGACCGCCTTGGGAACCGTCTCAGCCTCAGGAGCCCTCCTTAGCTGGATCTTGAAGCTGGCAGGCATGCCGGGGGGGCACGGCACGCTTGAAGCTAGGGCTGGGGAGCTGAGCGCGGGCTCAGACGGGGTGGTAGTCATCCCCTACTTCTCCGGCTCGTTCAGGCCTGGAGTGCCCCATGACGCTAGGGGCGCCATTCTGGGCTTAACGCTAGGCCACGGCCCCCACCACCTGTACAGGGCGGCGCTAGAGGCCCTAGCCTTTGAGGCCAGGTTCTTCGTTGAGGCCATTAAGGCTGCCGGGGGGCGGGTGCGCCTCGTGGTGTCAGTCGGCGGGGGGGCTAGGAGCAGGCTCTGGAGGGAGATAAAGGCCGGCGTCCTCAGAGTGCCCGTCGCCAAGCCAGTAGAGACCGACACGGCGCCCCTAGGCGCTGCCATCCTAGCTGGCGTTGGCTCAGGGGCCTTCAGGGATCTCAGCGAGGGTGCCTCTAAGGTCGTCAGGGTGGAGGAAGTGGTCGAGCCTGATCGCGAGCTGGCGGAGGCCTACGACGGGTTGTACAGGAGGTACCTAGAGGTGGCCGCTGAGGCCAGCAGGCTGACGGCTGAGCTCGCCCCTAGGTGACCACGCACTCGACGCCGAGAATGGCACATAAGTCTCCGATTAATTCGACTAGGTCTCCGTACGCTAGGGCGTAGTGCTGGCTGAGGACGAATCTCAGGAAGTCGTCGGCGCTGCCGCGCAGCTCCACCTCGGCCGCTGGGAACAGGCCCTGCCTGAGCTCGGTCTCGACCACCACGCCAGGGGCCACGTGCATGACGTAATCCCTCCTAACCCAGCCCAGCCTAGCGAGGGTGACAGGGCCCTCTCTGAGCACCACGCCGCTCCTCAGGCCCCTGAAGAAGAACTTGTGCTTTCCTATGCCCATCCCCGGGGACCTCGCTAGGCTGAGGGGGGCGAAGCCGCAGCTCGACAGGTATACCCTGTTTCCCCTCACGTCGACCACGTCACCGTAGTAAATGGGCTGGCCCGTCAGGTAGTGCAGGACCAGCATCGTGACCGTGAGGGGGACGTCACCCTCGCACGAGCACACGAGGCCCTCGTCAGCCAAAATCGAGAGGGGGACGCAGGGCACGAAGCCCAGGCCCTTGGAGAACTCGTACTGGCACTTCACTGTCAGGGCGTCGAGCCCTAGCTCCTCAGCCAGCCCCTTGAAGGCTAAGTATAGCCTCGCGGCCGTGGCTAGGTCCCCATCGCCCACGTCGCTGTCGACGTGGTACCTCGCCCTCCAGCCCTCAGCGACTCGCCTAGCGGACGCGTCGTCTATCGACTGCGCTCTCTCGAACACCGTCGAGGTGTCAATGTGAACGACGTCGGGGCCCATCGCCCTGAGCGACGTGGGGTCGAAGGTCGCCGTGTACATCCCCATCGAGGCGTAGCCAACTAGGCCAACTCTGGAGCGCTTGAGCCTCTTAGCGGCACTGGCTGCCAGCGAGTACCCATACACCGCCCTCACGGCCTCAGGCTCGTCAGGCAGCCCCACGACGAACCTCACCGCGCGCCCCATCGACTCCAGGCTGGCCTTCAGCACGCAGGCCCCCGGCAGGGAGCCAGTGGACTCCCTGCGCCCGCCCTCGTAGTGCATCCTGAGGCCCCACACAACTATTGGCAGGCCTGGCAGCTCCGCCGCCACTGCGACCGCGCTAGGAGCCTCGATCCAAGTGGAGACGAAGAGCACGAGCAGGTCGGGGTCGTGGCTCAGGACCCTGGCAACGACTTCGCTAGGCTTCGTAGACTCCGTGACGGGGTCGGTCACTAGGACGTCGGCGCCAGCCTCCTTCAGGGCCCCGGCGGCCTCGTTGGCGAACCTCAGGCCGACCTCGAGCGGGTAGTCCGTGTGGGCGAGGGGGACGAGGGCGACCCTAGGCCTCAGCCCCGCTCACCCCCGCCACCCGGAGTGCCTCCTCCAGCTCAGCGCCCTCCTTCACTATCTTGAGTATAGCCTCCAGCATCGCCCTGGGGTTGTCGTGCTGGAACACGTTCCTCCCAATGCAGACCCCAGCTGCTCCAGCCTCCATCGCCCTCTTGACCTCAGCGAGCACTCCCGCCGCATCCCTCTTCCTGCCGCCAGCTATCACGATGGGCACGGGGCACGAGTCGACCACCTCCTCGAAGGGCTCAGCGTAGATCGTCTTCACAACGTCAGCCCCCAGCTCTGCCCCCACCCTCGCAGCGACCTTGACCGCCTTGACCCCGGAGCCCAACTCACTGCTGGGCAGGCACTCGCCGAGCACGGGCACGCCCCAGGACTCACACTCTGCCACCAGCTCGCCGAAGGCCCTCACCGCCTCCTCGTGACGCCTACCCCCGACGTGCATGGTGAAAGCCACGGCGTCCGCCCCCAGGACTAAGGCCTCGCGCGCCGACGAGATGAGCGCCTCGAACTCGGGGGGCTCGCGCGCCACGAAGGCCCCCGAGGCCCTCAGTATGAGGCCCACTGGCCTAGGCGCCCTGGCTATCTCGCTCGCGCATCTCTTTAGGAGCCCCTTGTTGAGGAGTATCGAGTCGACGCCAGCCTCTATGGCGACCCTGATGACGTCGAGCGGCTTCTCGAGGCCCCTTATAGGCCCCATGTACGCCCCATGGTCTAAGGGCAGGATCACGGTGCCCCTGCCTGAGAGGTCCAGTATCCTGCCTAGCCTGACGGTCCTACCGCAAGCCATACTAGACTACTGCTCCACCTTGGTATTAAACGCTTGAGGGGTGCGAGCCTTGGCCAGGGTCCTGCTCTCAGAGATGACGTGGGAGGAGGTGGCGGAGCTCGCTAGGGCTAAGTGCTTAACGCTGGTCCCTGTGGGCTCGACGGAGGAGCACGGCCCCCACCTGCCGCTGGGCACGGACTCGGTGATAGCCGAGGAGGTCTGCGTGAGGGCTGCTGAGAGGCTGCTGGCCGAGGGCGTGCCCACGGTGGTGGGCCCCGCGGTGAGGTTCGGCTACGAGTCTAGGGAGGTGCGCGCGTATCCGGGGACGATAGCCCTCAGCGCTGAGACGCTCGTGCGACTAATGCGCGACTACCTCGCGAGCCTGATAAGCGGCGGGCTGCGGAGGATACTCGTCGTGAACGCCCACGGTCAGAACTACGGGGCGCTCAGAGTCGCTGTGAGGGAGGTCTACGAGGAGACGGGGGTCCCGGTGGCGGTACTGCCGCTCTGCACGTCGCTGGCTAAGGAGGTCGTAGCTAGGCGCAGGAGGTCGGGGCGCGGGGGCATCCTCCACGCTGGCGAGCTTGAGACCTCGTTGATGCTCTGCCTGAGGCGGGGGCTGGTGAGGCTGGATAGGGCTGTCAGGGAGGTCACTGAGCCGCCGTCCCCAATACTGGGCGGGGACGCGCTGGCCCCGAGCGAGGTCTTCCTCACGACGTGGAGCTACTGGGAGACCGAGAGGGGCGTCCTCGGCGACCCCACCGTGGCTAGCGAGGAGCTCGGCAGGGCGGCGCTCGAGGCGATGGTTCAGAGGCTGGTGGAGATCGGGAGGGAGCTCTACTTCAAGGTGTTCCCCAGGGTCGAGGGACTCGGAGCGAGGAGGGCTAGGCCAGGCTCCTGCCCTCAGCCCTGAACTCGACGCCCAGCAGCTTCGCCACCGTCGGAATCACGTCTATTATCTCGGCCTCCTTGACAACTACGCCCCTCAGCCCC
>CAZCFI010000018.1:0-28227 GCA_964497915.1 uncultured Thermoproteales archaeon | reverse complement strand
GCCGCAGCCGGGCGGGCCGTAGAGCAGGATGCCCTTGGGCGGCTCTATGCCGAGCTTCCTGAAGAGCTCTGGGTGCTTCAGCGGGAGCTCGACTAGCTCCCTTATCTTCTGCTTGGCCTCCTCGAGGTCGCCGATGTCGTCGTAAGTCACCTTGGGTATCCTGCCGGCCTCAGCTGGCCTCTCTAAAACTATCAAGTGCGTGTCCTCGGTTACTATGACGACCCCCGACGGCTTGACTGAGACGACGGTGAAGGGTATGGCCTGTCCGAGGACTGGGACCTGGATAAGATCGCCCTCGCACAGCGGGTGGTCGAGCAGCCTCTTCTTTATGTAGGCCACGAAGTGCTCGTCGACCGTTAGGGCCATGGTGGCAGGCGCTAGCTTGACCACTGCCGCTGGCCTGACCTTGGCCTTGCGCACCACGACCCTGTCACCTATGCTGACCCCCGCGTTCCTACGGGTCATGCTGTCCATTCTAATGACACCAGCGCCGTGGTCCTCAGCGTAACCTGGCCATGCGACGGCGGCCGTCCTCCTCTTGCCTATTATCTCCACCACATCGCCAGCGGTGATCCCCAGCTTGCTCATAGCAGCCGTGTCGATCCTGACCCTGCCCCTCCCTGCCTCGCGCTGCTTGACCTCGTACACCCTCAGCTGAACTTCGGGTTCCTTCCCCTTGTCGTCAGACATGCGGCCCCGCCCCGCGGTCGCGCGAGCGCGAGTAAAATGCCGCCCATCAGGCTCCTAACCTTTCAAAGCCGCTGGCGTGCTATTAAAGTTTTCTTCACCATAGCGCGGGTCTCTTAGAGCTAAGGCGCCCTGGTGACCTGGAGTACCTCAACCTCACTGACCTCGTCGAGCCCCCGGATCGCTCTCTCGAGCTCGTACGTGCCGCCCTCCTTGAGCTCTGGCATTGAGATCAGCAGCTTGAGGGCCTTGAGGCCGAAGGCTATGGGCTCCTCCTCGCAGCTGAGCAGCGAGTACTCCTCGCCCAGCGCCTCCTCAATCCTCTCAACCAGCTCCTTTAGGTTGGCGTCAACGTCCGCCGGGAACACCCTCAGGAAGACGAGCACCCTGGCCATGGCGACCACCTTACGGCCCCTCGAACCCGCACTTAGGACACACGTACTTATTGACTAGCTTCCTGCACTTCTCGCAGCGCCATATCGTTGTCTCGCCGCAGTTGGGGCACTTGAACCTCACTCCCCTACTGTAAGGCGGTATCGGTCTGCCGCATGAGGTGCACGTCGGCACCGTCAGGTTGCTCAACTTGCCACCCCCCTACCCTTTGAGAAAGAGCTTAATATTTTTAATCAGACCCTCTCGGGCACTATCCTGACCCTGGATCCCACGAGCTTCTCCATTACCTCCTCGATCTTCTCCAGGCGCAGCGGGACTCGCCTGACGTCCCTCGATGGAATCCTAACGCAGTACTCAGAGGTTCCATCGGGCAGCCAGATTCTGCTGACGCTAAGGACTCTGGCAGGGGCCACCATCTCCTCGGCCAGCCTCCTGATGTCGCTACTGTACTCGACGACCCTCACCCTACCGTACCCCCTCCTCGAGAGCCGCCTGGCCACCCTGCCCCACACAGTCTTGCTGACGCCGTTGCTTCTGACGAAGATCAGGGTGATTCCGTCAGCCCTCAGCGCCCTCACGAACTCAGCGCTCTTTAGCTGGGGTAGGCCGCTCTCCTCCATCTCGACGAGGTCGTGGGATATGCTGACGTCTAGCTCGCTTATCTCGCCCCTCTCTAGCCTGTCCCTGCACCGCGGACACAGGATCCCCGTCTTAGCGTCGAAGCGGCATATCGGCAGCTTCAACTCTCATCCCCTTCTCAGCGTTATGGATATAGTGCTGACGCGCCTGGGCTGGCCGGACCTCGTCGGTAGTATCTCGCTGCCTATCTCGACCTCCACCTCGACCTCCCTCACGAAGTGCTTCCTCAGCCTCTCGACGACCTCAACGGCCTTTGCTATGTTCCTGCCCCTCGCTTTCACCTTGATCTCCCTGCTGCCCTCGTGGAGCAGCGTGAGGCACGCCACTATGTACTTATTGACCGGCTTATCCCCCACGTAGACGACGCGTTCGCTCAGCCTTGCTCACCTCGCGCTGGCTTAGAACCTTGCCCTCACTAAGGATTGGGAGCTTGATTATTTAAATGAAACCCCCCACTGACAAGTTTGGAAACTCCACCAACCGCCATTGAATGAGGATAAATCTTAAATATGTGTTTACGTGGGTAAATATGGTGACTAGTTAATGGAAAAGGGATATATAAGGTTGACAGAGAAGCAGCTTCAACTACTAAAGCTGCTACTGAGCAAGAGCACTCCGATGCAGGTATTCACAGTTCAGGAGACGCAGAACGAGCTAGCAAGAGAGCTTGGAGTGACGAGGCAGGCGCTAAACGTCCACCTCAGGAGGCTCCGCGAGGAGGGGCTGGTGCGCACCGGCAGGGGCTTTATAGACCTCACTGAGAAGGCCCTCGAGGTGATAGGCGTCAAGGCCGCTGACGTGTTCGTGCTGATAAAGGTGGAGCCGAAGCTGAGGAACCAGGCCTACACGAAGATTAAGTCGCTGCCCGTGGAGAAGGTCTACAGAGTGACTGGCGACATCGACCTCATAGTCCTGGTGAACCAGGCCAAGTTGGACGAGTTCCTGCGTGAGGTATCGAAGATAGAGGGAGTCAAGGAGACCATAACGCACGTTGTGATCGAGTCCCTCAAGTAGCCAAAATGATATCTATTTTTTCCCTCATATCCAGGGTACGCAAATTTTATATACCTCCACCAATTCTAGACACGGGGCAAGAAGTTGAGCCGTGGCGTAGTTCTGGTGGTGGGGTAATGCCGAGGAAGATTGACATATTCAAGCATGAGCTCGTGCCCATCCACGTGAAGCTGACCAAGGAGGAGGCTAGGGCGCTGCTCAAGAGGATGGGCATTAAGCGCTACCAGCTCCCCTGGATCCTAGACTCAGACCCCGCCGTTAAGGCCTTAAAGGCCAAGCCGGGCGACGTGATCATGATCATCAGGAAGAGCCCCACCGCGGGCGTCTCGGTGACGTACAGGCTAGTGGTTCCGGGCGCGAGGTGGTGGGGCTGAACGGGCACAGGCTCACCCCAGAGGATCGATGGGCGCTCGTCGGAGCCTTCATAAAGGAGAAGGGCCTGGTTAGGCAGCACCTGGACTCCTACAACGACTTCGTCGAGAGGAAGCTCCAGGAGATAATCGACGAGCAGTCAGTCATAGAGACCGACATACCCGGCCTGTACATAAAGTTGGGAAAGATAGAGGTCGGCAGGCCCATAGTCAGGGAGGCGGACGGCTCGACAAGCGAGATCCTGCCGATGGAGGCCAGGCTGAGGAACCTGACGTATGCGGCGCCGATGTACCTCCACATGACCCTCGTCGTCAACGGCGAGGAGAGGGAGTGGGAGAGGGTCTACATAGGCGACCTGCCGATAATGGTCAAGTCAGTCAAGTGCCCGCTCTCGCAGATGGACGAGAAGGAGCTCATCGCGATAGGTGAGGACCCCGGGGATCCCGGCGGGTACTTCATAATCAACGGGTCTGAGAGGGTCCTCGTGATCCAGGAGGACCTGGCCGTAAACAGGGTGCTGGTGGACGTCGGCGGGGCTAGCTCGACGGTGACGCACACGGCTAAGGTCTTCTCGGCCGCCATGGCCTACAGGATACCGACCACCGTGGAGAGACACAAGGACGGCACGCTCCACGTCTCCTTCCCAGCTGTAGCGGGCAAGGTGCCCCTAGCGATAGTCATGAGGGCGCTGGGGCTCGAGCAGGATAGGGAGATAGTCGAGGCCATATCGGACGACCCAGCAATACAGAATGAACTAATACCGACGCTGGAGCAGGCGGCTCAGTGCCCGACGGTGGAGGACGCCCTGGACTACATCGGCAGGAGGGTGGCCGTAGGCCAGGCGAGGCCAGTGAGGATAGAGAGGGCTCAGAGGACCCTAGACAATTACCTGCTGCCCCACCTGGGCACGAGACCCGAGGACAGGGTAGCGAAGGCGTACTTCCTGGGCCAGATGGCTGAGAAGCTTCTTGAGCTAGCGCTGGGCAGGAGGAAGCCTGACGACAAGGACCACTACGCCAACAAGAGGCTCAAGCTGGCCGGCGACCTGCTGGCCTCGCTGTTCAGGTCAGCGCTCAAGCAGTTCATACGCGACGTTAAGTACCAGCTTGAGAGGATGAGGAGCAGGAACAGGGAGATAGACCTGGTCACCCTGGTGAGGGCTGACCTCATAACCGACAGGCTCAAGCATGCCCTCGCCACGGGGAACTGGGTTGGTGGGAGGACGGGCGTCAGCCAGCTCCTCGACAGGACGAACTACCTGTCGACCATAAGTCACCTGAGGAGGGTCGTGTCCCCCCTCAGCAGGACGCAGCCCCACTTCGAGGCGAGGGAGCTGCACGCCACCCACTGGGGCAAGCTCTGCCCGGTCGAGAGCCCGGAGGGGCAGAACTGCGGCCTGGTCAAGAACCTAGCCCTGCTGGCGACGCTGTCAATAGGCGTCGACGAGAAGCAGATCGAGAGGCTCCTACTGTCTGAGCTAGGCGTCGTGCCGATTCGGGAGGCCAGGCGCAAGGGCGTCGGGGGGGCTAAGGTCTTCCTCAACGGTAGGCTGCTCGGCATCCACCGAGACCCGGAGTCGCTCGTGGCTGCTCTGAGGAGGATGAGGCGCGAGGGCAGGATACCCGACGAGGTCAACGTGGCGCACTACAGAACCGAGTACATAAACGAGGTCTACGTCAACTGTGACGCTGGCAGGGTGAGGAGGCCCCTAATAATAGTCGAGAACGGCGAGATCAAGCTCAAGCCGATCCATGTACAGAAGCTCAAGAGCGGGGAGTGGACGTGGAGCGACCTAGTCAAGAACGGCATAATTGAGTACCTAGATGCAGAGGAGGAGGAGAACGCCTACATAGCCATAGACCCGGAGGACGTGACGCCCGAGCACACCCACTTGGAGATAATACCCTCGGCCATACTGGGCGCCATTGCATCCATAATACCGTACGCCGAGCACAACCAGTCACCGCGCAACACCTACGAGGCGGCCATGGCCAAGCAGGCCCTCGGCATACCGACCCTCAACTTCAGGCTGAGGATGGACTCCAGGATGCACCTCCTCCACTACCCGCAGAGGCCGCTGGTTAAGACCAAGGTCATCGACCTGATAGGCTACAACGAGAGGCCAGCTGGCCAGAACTTCGTAGTGGCCGTGATGGTCGCTGGCGGCTACAACATAGAGGACGCGCTAGTCTTCAACAAGTCGGCCATAGAGAGGGGGCTGGCTCGCTCGACGTTCTTCAGGACTTACGAGGCCGAGGAGAGGAGGTACCCGGGCGGGCAGGAGGACAGGATAGAGATACCCGACTCTTCAGTCGTCGGCTATAGGTCTAGCGAGAGCTACGCTCACCTGGGGGAGGACGGCATAGCTGAGCCAGAGTCCGAGATAGAGGGCGGCATGGCGCTTATCGGAAAGACGAGCCCGCCGAGGTTCTTCGAGCAGGTCTTCGAGGCCCGCAGAGGCGCCAGGAGGCGCGACACCTCGGTGGTGCTCAGGCACGGGGAGAGGGGAGTAGTCGACAGGGTGATAATAACAGTGACGTCTGAGGATAACAAGCTGGTCAAGGTGAGGGTCAGGGATCTGAGGATTCCAGAGATCGGCGATAAGTTCGCGTCGAGGCACGGTCAGAAGGGAGTGATAGGGATGCTGCTGCCGCAGGAGGACCTGCCATTCACCGAGGACGGCGTCGTGCCCGACCTGCTCATAAACCCCCATGCCATACCGTCCAGGATGACCATAGGCCAGCTCCTCGAGTCGATAGCTGGCAAGGTGGCGGCCCTCGAGGGCAGGTTCGTCGACGCCACGCCCTTTGAGGGCGAGCCTGAGGCGAAGCTGCGCGAGGCTTTGAAGAGACTCGGCTTCAGGAGCGACGGGAAGGAGGTTATGTACGACGGGATAACGGGGGAGAGGCTCGAGGCTGAGGTGTTCATAGGGATCGTGTATTACCAGAGGCTGCACCACATGGTGGCAGACAAGATACACGCCAGGGCTAGGGGGCCAGTCCAGATACTGACCAGGCAGCCGACCGAGGGGAGGGCGAGAGAGGGCGGCCTGAGGTTCGGCGAGATGGAGAAGGACTGCCTGGTTGGCCACGGAGCGGCCCTCCTGCTGAGGGAGAGGCTGTTCGAGGAGTCCGACCGCACAGTCGTCTACGTCTGCGAGAGGTGCGGCTTCATAGGCTACTTCGACGCCAGGAGGGGCAGGCCCGTGTGCCCGCTCTGCGAGGAGAAGGGCAGGCTCTACCCGGTGGAGATGTCGTACGCCTTCAAGCTCCTCCTGCAGGAGCTCATGAGCCTCGGGATAGCGCCTAGGCTCATACTCAGCGACGTGGTGTCTGGAGAGGAAGAGGAGGGGGTGTGACGCATGTCAGCGCTGGCGCGCGCCCTGCCTTACGGCAGGCAGAGGAAGGTCATCAAGGCAATAAGGTTCGGCATCCTATCGCCGGAGACGATAAGGAAGATGTCGGTCACCCAGATAGTGACCTCCGACACGTACGACGAGGACGGCATGCCAGTGCGCACCGGCCTCATGGACAGGAGGCTGGGCACGATCGAGCCCGGCGTCAGGTGCGAGACCTGCGGCAACTACACCGAGCACTGCCCAGGGCACTTCGGCCACATAGAGCTGGCGAGGCCTGTGATTCACGCTGAGTTCGCCAGGCACATATATCAACTGCTGAGGGCCACGTGCAGGGAGTGCGGCAGGATACTGCTGCCGGAGGAGGAGCTGAAGGAGAAGAGGAGGAGGTTCGAGAGCTACGAGAGGCGGTGGGAGTTGCTCAAGTTCAAGCTGGTGAGTGAAGTCATCAAGAAGGCGATGAAGGTGACTGAGTGCCCGCACTGCCACGCCAGGCAGAGGAAGATAGTGCTGGAGAAGCCGGTCACGTTCTACGAGGAGCTAGAGGACGGGACGCTGGTCAAGCTCACGCCAAGCGAGGTCAGGTCTAGATTGGAGAGGATACCGGACGAGGACCTCAAGCTGCTAGGCTTCGACCCAGAGTACTCCAGGCCCGAGTGGATGGTCTTGACGGTGCTGCCAGTTCCGCCTATATGCGTGCGCCCCTCGATAACCCTGGAGACGGGGATAAGGTCAGAGGACGACCTCACTCACAAGCTAGTCGACATAATCAGGATCAATCAGAGGCTGAGGGAGAGCATAGACTCGGGCACCCCGCAGCTGATAATAGACGACCTGTGGGAGCTGCTTCAGTATCACGTAGCCACGTACTTTGACAACGAGCTGCCCGGCGTGCCGCCAGCTAGGCACAGGTCGGGTAGGCCGCTGAGGACGCTGGCCCAGAGGCTCAAGGGCAAGGAGGGGAGGTTCAGGGGCAGCCTGGCTGGCAAGAGGGTCGACTTCTCAGCCAGGACGGTGATCTCGCCCGACCCCAATCTGAGCATCAATGAGGTGGGCGTACCGAAGGAAGTCGCCAAGATACTAGTTGTTCCGGAGAAGGTCACTGAGTGGAACATCGAGGAGATGAGGGAGCTGGTCAGGCGCGGGCCCCACGAGTACCCTGGGGCCAACTACATAATAAGGCCGGATGGCGGCAGGATAGACCTGAGGTACGTGAAGGACAGGGAGGCGCTGGCTGAGTCCCTAGCCCCCGGGTACATAGTCGAGAGGCACCTAAGGGACGGGGACATAGTTCTGTTCAACAGGCAGCCATCGCTGCACAGGATGTCGATAATGGCCCACAAGGTCAGGGTGCTGCCGGGCAAGACCTTCAGGCTCAACCTGAACGTCTGCCCGCCGTACAACGCCGACTTCGACGGCGACGAGATGAACCTGCACGTGCCCCAGAGCGAGGAGGCGAGGGCTGAGGCCAAGGTCCTGATGCTCGTTCAGGAGCAGATCCTGTCCCCGAGGTACGGGGGGCCGATAATAGGCGCAATCCACGACTACATAACGGCCGCTTACCTCTTCACGAGGAAGGACACCCTCCTGGACAAGTCTGAGGTCTGCCGCCTGCTGATGATAGCTGGCTATAAGGGCGAGCTGCCCAAGCCCGCGTTCGAGAAGCCGGAGAGGCTCTGGACTGGCAAGCAGGTGTTCAGCGTGTTCCTCCCCAAGGACTTCAACTACACCGGCAGGGCCAGCGTGTCCTCCGGCCTGAGGCGCGAGGAGTGCAGCGAGGAGCACTGCCCGCGCGACGGCTTCGTGGTCATAAGGAACGGGATACTGCTGACTGGAGTCATAGACAAGGCCTCGATCGGTGCCCAGAAGCCTGAGTCCATGCTCCACAAGCTGATAAAGGAGTACGGGACCGACTTCGCGAGGGAGTTCATGGACAACGTGTTCAGGATGCTGCTCGCCTACCTTGACAAGAGGGGCTTCACCATGGGCATAGACAGCCTGGACATACCGGAGGACGCCATGAGGGAGATCGAGGAGATATTCGAGAGGGCTGAGAGGAGGGTCGAGGAGCTGATAGAGGAGGCTAGGAGCGGAAAGCTCGAGCTCATACCCGGCAAGACCCTCGAGGAGAGCCTCGAGACGAGGATCATGGAGACCCTCTCGACGGCTAGGGACGAGGCTGGCGACGCGGCCAGCAAGCACTTGGGGCTCAATAACGAGGCGGTGATAATGGCGTGCACGGGGGCCAGAGCCAACCCGCTCAACATAACGCAGATGGCCGCCTGTCTCGGGCAGCAGTCCGTGAGGGGCGAGAGGATAAGGAGGGGCTACGTGGGCAGGGCGCTGCCGCACTTCAAGCCTGGCGACATCGGGGCCAGGGCTAGGGGCTTCGTGTACAGCAGCTTCAAGAAAGGCTTAAATCCAATAGAGTTCTTCTTCCACGCAATGGGCGGCAGGGAGGGCCTCGTCGACACGGCCGTCAGGACCGCCCAGAGCGGCTACATGTATAGGAGGCTCGCAAACGCCCTGCAGGACCTCCACGTGGAGTACGACGGGACCGTTAGGACCTCAACGGGCGCCATCGTCCAGTTCAGGTATGGGGAGGACGGCGTGGATCCAGCTAAGAGCTACCACGGGAGGCCCGTGGACATCGATGGCATAATCCAGAGGGTCTACGGTAGGTGATGGGAGTGTCAGCCAAGGCCAGGAGGGGGCGGGCTGAGGCAGCCCTGGAGGAGAGGGTCAAGAGGGACCTGGAGCGGCTGAGGGCCGTCCTGTACCCGCTCAGAGGCAGGCTGCCTCAGTCACTGGTGGACGAGCTCTACGCTAAGCTCAGTGAGGTAGTGAGGGAGGAGGGCTTCGACGAGCGGGTCCTGCAAGTGATAGAGGAGGTGGAGAGGGCCTACAGGAGGTCGCTGGTCGAGCCCGGCGAGGCCGTGGGCATAGTGGCGGCTCAGTCGATAGGCGAGCCGAGCACCCAGATGACCCTCAGGACGTTCCACTTCGCTGGCGTGAGGGAGTTCAACATTACCCTGGGCCTGCCGAGGCTGATAGAGATAGTGGACGCCAGGAAGAAGCCCTCCACCCCGATAATGAAGATATACCTAGACGAGAAGCACAGGCACAGCAGGGAGAAGGCCCTGGAGGTAGCCCGCAAGATAGAGCTGACGACGATCGAGATGGTCTCCAAGAGCATAGAGCTGGACTACGCCACGTTCTCCATAATCATCAACCTCGACCCGGAGATGCTAAAGGACAGGCAGGTGACCGTGAGGGACGTCGTCAAGGCGCTGAAGAAAATAAAGGGCAAGGAGGGCAGCGTGGAGGCAGAGGGCTACAGGGTCATATTTCAGACGCCAGCCAGGGACTTCATAAAGTTCAGGAGGATCTACGACAAGGTCGTGTCACTGAAGCTTAAGGGGGTAAAGGGGATAAAAAGGGTGATAGTGAAGAAGGTCGGGGACGAGTACGTATTGATAGCTGAGGGCTCAAACCTGGCAGCCATCCTCCAGATGCCGGGCATAGACCAGAGGAGGACCACGACTAACAACATACACGAGATAGCAGAGGTGCTCGGGATAGAGGCGGCTAGGACAGCCATAATAAAGGAGATGATGGAGGTGCTTAGGGAGCAGGGCCTCGATGTCGACATCAGGCACGTCATGCTAGTCGCCGACATCATGACTCTGACCGGTAGGGTGAGGCAGGTGGGCAGGCATGGCGTCGTCGGCGAGAAGGAGAGCGTGCTAGCGAGGGCCGCGTTTGAGACCACGGTTAAGCACCTGGTCGACGCGGCGGCGAGGGCTGAAGTCGACAGGCTCCAGGGCGTCACGGAGAGCGTGGTGGTCGGGTCGAACCCAATACCGCTGGGCACGGGTCTAACCGAAATCCTGATCAAGTTGGGTGAGAGCGGGGAGGGGGGCGAGGGGCATGGTAGACATAGTGAGGGAGCTTAGGACAGCTATGAGCACGGGCAAGGTCGTGCTGGGCTCTAAGAGGACGATAAGCCTTTGCAGGTTCGGCAAGGCTAAGCTGGTGATAGTCGCGTCCAACTGCCCCAGGGGGATACGGGAAGAGATAGAGTACCTCTGCAAGCTCTCGGGCATACCCGTGTACGTGTTCCCCGGCACCAGCTGGGACCTTGGAGCGGTTTGCGGCAAGCCCTTCATGGTGGCCAGCCTGGCGGTGGTGGACCCAGGCGAAAGCGATATAATGGCACTGGTCGAAAGGAGTGAGGAGGAGGGCTAGCATGCCCGGCATAGTGCTAACCGACGAGGAGATGCGCTACATAGCCCTCTTCGAGGAGTTCACGGGCGTCGTCGTAAAGGACTGCATAATCGACAGGGAGCGCAACAGGATAATCTTCGTCGTCAAGGAGGGCCAGGTTGGCAAGGCCGTCGGCAGGAGCGGGTCGCGCATAAAGATGCTCAACAAACTGCTAAACAAGAGCGTAGAGGTCGTCGAGTACAGCGACAACCTGGAGGACATGATCAGGAAGAGCCTGTTCCCCGCGAGGGTGAACGCCATCAAGGTGGCTAAGACGGCCAACGGGAAGAAGGTGGTGATAGTCAGCGTCCCTCCCTCGGACAAGGGGATAGCAATAGGGAGGGACGGGAGGAACGTCTCCAGAGCCAGGATACTAGCCAAGCGGTACTTCGGCATCGACAAGGTCATGATCGCCTGAGCCGCGCGAGAGCCCTCACTGAGGCGACGTTACCGCTGGTACAGCGAGGCGGGCTAGGGGGCGGGCGAGACCTGCTAGGGAGCTGGTTATTCCTTACAGCTGCTGGCTCCACCCGACGCGCCCAACCTCCGGATCCACGCTGGCTTCTGGCCTGATCCTCAGCTCAACGCGTATGGCACAACCTTTATAAAGAGAGGCTTGGTTCTTAAGGAGCGCGGGGGTGCGGCAATGCCGGGCTCGAAGTCGCCCAGAGGGCTATTCGCGGCTAGGAAGCTTAAGGCAAAGAGGAAGAAGTTCAGGTGGAGCGACATATATTACAAGCGCAGGATGCTGAGACTCAACATAAAGGCTGACCCCTTGGAGGGCGCGCCGATGGCCAGGGGAATAGTCATAGAGAAGGTCGGCATCGAGAGCAGGCAGCCTAACAGCGCCGTGAGGAAGTGCGTCAGGGTACAGCTGATAAAGAACGGCAAGCAGGTGACAGCCTTCCTGCCGGGTGACGGAGCCCTGAACTTCGTGGACGAGCACGACGAGGTGATAATAGAGAGGATAGGTGGCCCTGAGGGCAGGGCCTACGGAGACCTGCCGGGCGTGAGGTTCAAGGTCATAAAGGTCAACGGCGTGTCGCTCAAGGCCCTCCTTGAGGGCAAGAAGCAGAAGCCGATGAGATAAGGGTGCCCCATGACGAGCGTCAGGGTGAGGATTCTAGAGAGGACGGAGAACAGAATTAGGTTCGTGCTGAGCGGCCTGACGCCAGCCCTGGCCAACGCGCTGCGGAGGACTATGATAGCTGACGTGCCCACCATGGCCATAGACGAGGTCGTCGTGCTGGAGAACACGTCGGTGCTGCCTGACGAGATCCTCGCCCACAGGCTGGCCCTCATACCGCTGAAGGTCGACCTGGAGAGCTACCGCGACGTCCTCCTCGTAGGAGGGGAGCCGAAGCAGCAGGTCAGGCTCATACTGGACGTGGAGGCTGCCACAGCCCCAGTCACCGTCTACTCAGGGCACCTGAAGTCCGAGGACCCCCACGTGGTGCCAGCTTACCCGAACATCCCGATAGTCAAGCTTGAGAGGGGGCAGAAGGTGACCCTGGAGGCGTTCGCGAGGTTTGGCAGCGGTAAGGAGCACGCCAAGTGGCAGCCCGTGTCCGCGTGCGCCTACAAGTTCATGCCCATCCTGGAGGTTGACGAGGGCAAGTGCACGGGGTGCGGCAGGTGCGCTGAGGAGTGCCCCAAGGGCGTACTCGAGGTGTCGGGCGGCAAGGTCGTGGTCAAGGACGTTCTCAAGTGCACGACTTGCAGGGCGTGTGAGCTCGCGTGCCCGGTGGGGGCCATAAGGGTCAGCTGGGACGACACGACCTTCATATTCAACGTCGAGTCCGTGGGCTCAATCCCGCCCGAGGAGATCTTTAAGAAGGCCGTGGACATCATGGTCAGGAAGGCCGAGATATTTAAGGAGATTATAGCCAAGCTGGAGGGGGGTGAGGTTGAGGAGGACCGGGCCGACTAACATCCACCTAAGGCTCACGATATCGTACCTTAGGAGGAAGAGCAGGGAGAACGGAGCGAGGATATGGAGGAGGGTGGCGGAGCTCCTCTCGGCCCCCACGAGGCAGCGCGTGGAGGTCAACGTCTCGAGGATAAACCGCTACACCTCGCCTGGCGACGTGGTCGTCGTGCCGGGCAAGGTGCTTGGGGCAGGCGCCATGGACCACCCGGTCGTCGTCGGGGCCTGGAAGTTCTCCAAGTCCGCTAAGGAGAAGATAGAGAGGGCGGGGGGAAAGGCCGTCTCCATAATTGAGCTCGTCGACCACTACCCCGACGGGAGCAATGTCAAGATAATCGCGTGAGGGGGTGGCGGCGGTGGGCGACGTGGTGGTCATAAACGCGGAGGGGCTGGTCGCGGGGAGGCTCGCGTCAGTAGTGGCCAAGAGGCTGCTGCGCGGGGAGCGCGTGGTGATAGTGAACGCTGAGAAGGCCATAATCGTGGGCAGGAGGAAGGAGGTCGTCAGCAGGTTCAAGAGGAGGCTCAACTGGCGCACTTACTACAACCCGGAGAAGAGGGGGCCCAAGCTCCCAAGGAGGCCCGACATGCTCCTCAAGCGGATGGTGCGCGGCATGCTGCCCTGGAAGACGCCGAGGGGCAGGAGGGCTTACAGGAGGCTGAGGGTCTACATAGGGGTGCCCCCAGAGTACGAGGGGGTGGAGTGCGAGGACGTGCCCGAGGCCCGGAAGGAATTTATAAAGCTAGAGGCCATTACGTTGGAAGAACTAGCTAGGGAGATCGGGTGGAGTAGGCGTGGCTAAGGTCATACTAGTCTCGGCGAGGAGGAAGACGGCGGTGGCCAGGGCAGTGATACGCGAGGGTCGCGGTAGGGTTAGGATAAATGGGATACCCCTCGAGATCTACCAGCCGGAGCTAGCGCGGTGGAAGATCGTGGAGCCGCTGCTGCTAGCTGGCGAGGAGCTGTGGAGCAAGGTGGACATAGACGTGAATGTCAGGGGTGGGGGCGTCATGGGGCAGGCGTCCGCAGCGAGGACTGCGATAGCCAGGGCGCTCGTTGAGTGGACCCAGTCCCCCGAGCTCAGGGAGCTGTTCCTCAAGTACGACAGGCACCTCCTCGTCGAGGACCCGAGGCAGGCTGAGCCAAAGAAGCCCAGGGGCAGGTCAGCTAGGGCTAAGAGGCAGAAGAGCTACAGGTAGCCCGCCTCACCCGGGCCCCTTCTCTTGGGAGTACCTCTCGTACAGCAGCAGCTTCTCTATTATCTCGACGTGGGACAGGAGCATCCTCCTGCAGCAGTACCTAGTCACCCCGAGGTCGTCGAGCACTCGGCCGGGGTCCTCGCCCGCCTTGACCCTCCTAGCGAACTCCTCCCAGAGGTGCCCTATGACAGCCCCGCACGTGAAGCACCTGACAGGCACTATCATCTTGCCACCGCCCTCCATACCCCACCGCACGATATTAAACGTTTCCCCGGCTAGTGCGGCTGCCGCCAAAGCTTAAATACAAGTGCCCAGAGTTAGCTGAGTTGGTGCGCGGCATGAGCGAGGAGGGGCGCGAGGAGCTCGAGGAGCGCGAGGAGGAGCTGCTAGTCCCCCTAGACAGGTACCTAGAGGCTGGCCTGAGGATCGGGACGCACGTGAAGGACAAGTACATGGAGCAGTTCATCTACGGCGTGAGGTCTGACGGCCTGTACTTACTCGACGTCCGGAAGACCGACGAGCGCATAAGGATAGCGGCTAAGTTCATCGCTAGGTACGAGCCCGAGAGCGTGGTCGCGGTGTCGGCCAGGCAGTACGGCCAGAGGCCCGTGCTAAAGTTCTGCGAGCTGACTAGGATAGTGCCCATAGTCGGCAGGTTCCTGCCAGGCACCTTCACCAATCCAACGCTGAAGACGTACCTGGAGCCGGAGCTCGTCATAGTCACCGACCCCAGGGCGGACGCCCAGGCCGTCAGGGAGGCGGCGATAATGGGCATACCAGTGATAGCCATATGCAACACGGACAGCAGCTGCAGCTACGTCGACCTCGTGATACCGGCTAACAACAAGGGCAGGAGGGCGCTGGCCCTCATCTACTGGCTCCTGGCGCGCCAGGTCCTGAGGGAGAGGGGCGAGATACCGCCGGACGGCGACCTGCCCATCCCCCCCGAGGAGTTCGAGGCCCGCGTGACCGTGTACACCGAGTGACGGTTTAAACGCTTATTATCGAGCTGGTCGGATTCTAACTCATGCCCAGAGTCAGGTACCCAGCAGTCGCTGGCGCCTTCTACGAGTCTGACCCAGGGTCCCTGAGGAGGAGGCTGGAGTGGTGCTTCAAGCACGAGCTAGGGCCTGGCCGCCTGCCAGCCAGCGAGCCCACGGCGGGCGAGCCCCCCCTAGGCCTGGTGAGCCCCCACGCGGGGTACATGTACTCGGGCCCCGTGGCCGCCCACGGCTACTACGAGCTCTCGCTGAGGGACGCGCCAGACGTAGTCGTGATCGTGGGTCCCAACCACCATGGGCTTGGCGCCCCCGTAGCCCTCTCCACTCACGACGCGTGGAGGACGCCCCTAGGGGACGTCCGAGTGGACAGGGACTTCGTCAGCGCTCTGGCGAGGAGGGGGGTGGCGGAGCTCGACGACGCGGCTCACATGTACGAGCACTCGATAGAGGTCCAGCTGCCATTCCTCCAGTACGCGTACGGCGAGCGCGCTAGCCAGCTCAGGATCGTGCCCATCGCCATGCTCCTACAGAACCCTGACGTGAGTGAGGAGCTCGGGAGGGCCATACACGAGGTCAGCGAGGAGCTGGGGGTGAGGCCCCTCATCATAGCCAGCACCGACCTCACTCACTACGAGCCCCAGAGGTCAGCCCAGGAGAAGGACAGGGCGGCGATAGACGCCATCCTGAGGATGGACCCTAGGGGGCTCTACGATGCAGTCGTGGAGAGGGACATAACCATGTGCGGTGTGGGCCCAGTGATGGCGCTCGTCGCGTACGCCAACTCCGTGGGGGCCGCTAAGGCGACCTTACTCAAGTACGCGACGTCGGGCGACGTCACGGGCGACTACTCGAGCGTCGTCGGCTACGCGAGCGTGCTAGTCACCAGAGGGTGACCAGCTAGCGATGAGGCCTATAGAGCGGAGGAAGGTTGAGCACTTCCTCCTCAGCCTGAGGCTGACTGAGGAGGGGCCTGGGAACACGCTCCTCGGCGACGTGCACCTAATTCACAGAGCCGCGCCGGAGCTGGACTTAGAGGATGTCGACACGTCGACGGAGTTCCTGGGACACGAGTTTGAGGCCCCGATAATGGTCGAGGGGATGACCGGCGGCTTCGGCCTGGCCAGAGATGTGAACGCCGCCATAGCGTCAGCGGTGGAGGAACTGGGGCTCGGCATGGGCGTGGGCAGCCAGAGGGCGGCGCTGGAGGATCCCGAGCTCGCCGACACCTTCAGGGTGGTTAGGGAGGCGGCACCAACTGCGTTCGTGGTGGGAAACATAGGGGCCGCCCAGCTGCTCGAGTACGATGTGGAGGCGTTGGAGAGGGCCGTGGAGATGGTGTCGGCCGATGCCATGGCCGTTCACTTCAACCCGCTCCAGGAGTGCGTTCAGCCGGAGGGGGAGCCCAGGTTCAGGGGCGTCGTCGAGAGGCTGAGGGAGGTGTGCAGCGCCCTGAGCAGGCCCGTGATAGCCAAGGAGACGGGGTGCGGCTTCTCGAGGGAGGACGCCGCTCTCCTAGTGTCGGCTGGCGTGAGCGCTATTGACGTGAGCGGCCTAGGCGGGACGTCATTCGCAGCCATCGAAGGGCTTAGGGCTAGGATGATGGGCGACGGAACGTTGTACGAGATGAGCAAGACGTTCGCTGGCTGGGGCCTGCCTACAGCGGTCTCCATACTCGAGGTAAGGAGCGCGTCGCCCGACGTGCCCCTCATAGCGTCGGGGGGCATAAGGAGCGGCCTCGACGTGGCCAAGGCCATCGCCTTGGGGGCCGACATGGCTGGCATAGGGCTGCCAGTGCTGAGGTGCGCCATCGAGGGCGGCGCTGAGGCTGTGAAGCGCTACCTGGGTAGGGTCGTTAGGGAGCTGAGGGTGGCCATGTTTCTGGTGGGGGCTAGCAGCGTGGACGAGCTCAAGAAGAAGCCTGTCGTCCTGTCTGGCGCCCTCCTCCAGTGGGCTCAGCAGAGGGGGCTGCTGAGCGCGCTGTCACGCCCCTAGGCCGCACTACACCCTCCTGCCTCTCCTGCCGCCTGGCTTCCTTATAGTGTCGGTGGGTATAGGCGTCGCGTCCTCAATGCTAGCTATCATGAGCCCCGCTCGCACTAGGGCCTTTATCGCTGGGGAGGCGCCGGGGCCAGGCGTCTTGGGACCGTAGCCGCCCGGGGCCCTGACTTTCACGTGAACCACCCTTATCCCCCTCTCCAGTGCCATCTTAGCGGCCCTAGTCGCGGCCTGCATGGCCGCCCACGCGCTAGGCTTATCCCTGTCCGCCCTCACGACCATCCCGCCGCTAACCCTCGCCACTGTCTCGGCGCCGCTGAGGTCCGTGATTATGACTATGGTGTTGTTGTAGCTGGCGTAAATGTGCGCTATGCCGACCTTGCCCCTCCCCTTAGTCGAGCTCACTCGCTACCACCCCCCTGCTCCCTACCGTAGAAGGGCGACGTCGGGGCGAAGCCCACCAGCTCCTCCTCCTCGCGGCTGACCAGGTGGCCCGGCGACGTCACCCTGACGCCCCCTATCGCTATGTGGCCGTGGGCTATCAGCTGCCTGGCGTGGTATAGCGACTTTGCCAACCCCCTCCTGTAGACTACGGTCTGCAGCCTCCTCTCCAGTATGCTCTCAACCGTCAGGTTCAGGACCTCGTCGAGGGGTATGTCTGGGCTCGGGATGATGCCCATCCTGTAGAGCCTGTTCAGGAGGCTCGCCTCCTCCCGCCCCCTCACCTCGGGCGGCAGGGCCAGTAGCCTCCTGGCGGAGGCCCTAATCCTCCTCAGTATGGTCTTGGCTATCCAGAGCTCCCTCTTGTTCCTTAGGCCGTAGCGGCCCACGAGCTCCAGCTCCTCTAACAGGACCTCCTTCCTCCACGGGTGCGAGGGCCCCTCCCACTTCTTCCTGGGCTTCTTAGGGTCTCCCATGGCTACGCCCCCTACTTCTTCCTCCTCTTAACACCCACTGTCATGCCTGTCCTGCCAGTCGTCCTTGTCTTCTGCCCACGCACCTTGAGGCCCAGCATGTGCCTTATGCCCCTCCAGCACTTGATCTTCTTGAGCAGCTCGATGTCCATCTTCACCTTCACCAGCAGGTCGGAGCCTATCAGGTGGATGTCGGCGCCGGTCTCGGGGTCTCGGGGCCTGTTCATGAACCAGCCGGGGAACCCCAGCTTCGCCATGTCTCGCACTGCTGCGTCCAGTTTCCTTATCTCAGCCTCGGTGAGCAGGCCTAGCTTCTTGTGGGGGTCAACGCCGAGCTTCCAGCATATCCCGTAGGCCGTGTTAACGCCGATGCCCTTTATGTCGGCTAGGGCGTAGGCTACGCTCTTGTCACCCCTGAGGTCGACGTCCCCTATCCTCACTATCGGCTTGAACTCCTCGCTCATGACGGCACCGCCGTACATCTACCCGCCCAGGTCTATATTTGCTTTCCGCCACCGGCTCCAGAAGGAGGCGCCGGGGGCGGGATTCGAACCCGCGCGGGGAGCGCCTCCCCATGGGCTCCCTGGGAGCGCCCCTCCAGGCCCACGCCTTGGTCCGCTCGGCCACCCCGGCCCCTCTCTTCTCTCTTCCTCGTGCGAGAGTATATAAGCATTGTGAGCTTACCTGACCCGTCAAGATAGTCGCAGCGCACGGCAGCCTAGCTCCTCTCGCTCCTCGAGGAGCGCCGGCCTCCCAGGCCCCTCTGGGCCGGCGGAGAAGCCATACCCCGCGTGGGGGCCTAGCTCTACCTCCGCCTCCCTAGCGAGCAGCCCCCCAAAATGCTCTCCCCTGGTGGCTCTTAGAGGTTGGCGCTGCCATGCTCAGCTGCGCCCACGCGAGGAGGGGCGCTGCTCACGCTCAAGTAACTTTAAGTCATCGCAAATCGCCATGCCCGCTTTTAAGGCCTCTGATATCAGCGGGCTTCTCTCGTCCAGGCCCCTCAGATATTCTCTTTTAGTGATGATAATGGGCTCCATCGGGAGGTTCGTCTTGGCGAGTACCGGGAGTATCTTGCCACATCTTCTTCAAGGGGTTGGGATCCTACTCAGCCACTACTATCAGCGAGTCCATGTCGCTCCACTCATTGGGGTCTCCTCTAGCGCATGATCCCACTAAAACGACAGCTACAGGTCCCCAGACCTCTCTCAGACGCCCCGCCAGACTCCTCACCCCCTCCATGACTATCCTCCTCAACTACCTCTCCCTCTCTGCAACTCTCTCCATAGGCCCTCAACCCAGCTCAAGAGCTCCTCAGCTAGAGAAACAGCCCCCTCAGCCTCCCTCCTGCTGAAGTACTCCTCAGGGATGCCGAAGTCTCACGTGTCCGGGCGTCTGGTGGTCTTGTAGTACTTGCTCGAGGAGGAGCAGCTCCCCCTGATATCATCAGGGACGCTCACGCCGAGCTTCTCAACCTCAGAGAGAAGATGCGCGAGATAGTGCCCAGCCCGAGCCTCCCAGCCCCCCATAATACGGCCTTTAAAGTCTTTTCAGCGGCCTGGGGGGCCTTGAAGCAGGCCCAGTTGAAGAACCCGTGCTCGACGTCGCACCTAGCAGACTCCAGAGTGATGCGGGTGCCCCTCACCGCCTACAGTACTCCTCATCAAAAATGAAAGACATCGCTATCACTACTAGCAGGCGCTACCACGAATACAAGTGATGTGACGGGCGCGAGCAGGGCGCCTCCCAAGCAGTGCTGATCCCTCGCCACCCTTTAATGGGCCCTGGACCTCCAGAAGGGGGGGTATGTCCCCGGCCTCATGACCACCCTCTTGGTCCTGACCGCTAAGCCCCTGCGCGAGCTCACCATCTCCTCACTCCTCATGAGTGCCTCGCCCAGGGCCACTAGCTCGCCCTTCTGGGTGAAGATGGCGACTAGGTCGCCGACCCTTATACCCGTCTCTACCCTCAGGATGCCGCTGACGGCCAGGGAGGCGCCGTGGCATATGGCGTCCACTGCGGTGTCCTTCACGACGACCTTGGGTAAGTGGGAGACGCCAGCCTCGACCGGCAGTATCACCCTCCTGATGTACTTCTCCTCGCCGGCCTCAGCCCAGATCTTGTACGCGTCGAGGACGTCGTGCAGCGTCACCAGTGTCTCGTCCTCCCTGAACGGGCCGACCCTAGTCCTCCTGAGCTCCTGCATGTGCGCCCCGCAGCCGAGGACCTCGCCGATGTCGTGGCAGAGCTTCCTAATGTAGGTGCCAGCCTCGACGCCAACCCTCATCAGCACGTCCCTGCCCGAGATTTCGAGTATCTTGATGTAGTAGACCCTCCTAACCCTCACGACCCTCTTGACCGCTGAGCGCAGGGGCGGTCGCTGGTAGATGGGGCCGACGAACTGCCTGACCACACTCCTCAGCTCCTCGGGGTCGAAGTCGCCGTGGACCCTCATGACGCAGACGTACTCCTTGCCGGCGCTCATGAGGGCCGGGATTACCTTAGTCGCTGAGCCTATGGCTATGGGCAGTACTCCAGTGACCTTGGGGTGTCCCCCTCCCCCTCAGGGGGAGCCTAGGGTCCCCGCGTGGCCAGCCTTGCTCACTCCTAGTATCCTCTTCACCCAGGCCACTACCTCGTGGCTCGTGGGCCCTGGGGGCTTGTCGAGGTTGATTATCCCAGCGCTCAGCAGCTCCTCGACGCTCCTCTCGTGAGGGCGCTTGCCGTACCTCTCGTCGGTCTCGCCCTCCTCTCGCACGAGCACCTCCCGGACGACGTCCGCGGGAAGCGACATTGTCCCTCACTCGAAGGCTGGCTTGACGGGCTTCCTCATCTCCTCAATCAGCCCTGCCTCCTCGAGCGCCTTGAGCACCTCCTCGTCGCTGGCGCCCTTGGGTATGTCGATTTTAAGGGGCGTGGGCTCTATGTGCTTGACGTTCACCCTCCTCCTCTTGACCCCGGTCAGGGCCTTGGGCCCGGTTATCAGGACGAACCTCTCGTCAACTATGTCGACTATGACGCACTTCCTCCCAGCCTCCCTGCCCGCCAGCTTAACGCAGACCCTGCCGACGTCGAAGGCCACTGGCATGACACCACCCCTCACTCGCACCTATCTCTTCAGCGCCTCCCTTATATAAAATTGCACGAACGTCGCGAGCACCGCGTCGACGGCCTCGACTGAAAGCTTGCCCGTGTCTATCACGAGGTCGGCGACGGACCAGTCCCTGATGTCGACACCGTAGTACTTCATGGCCCTCCTCCAGTTGCTCTCCTCCCTGAGCCTCAGGTCGCGCAGCGCTTCCTCGCGAGACACGCCGTCCCTCTCCATTATCCTCCTGACCCTCTCCTCCAGCGGCGCCTTGAAGAATATGCAGAGGTCGGCGACGTCCCTGAGGAGCCAGCACGCCAGGTGCCCCTCGACGACGACGTTGCCCCTGAGGGCCTCTTCCCTAGCCCTCAAGTCCACGATCCTGTCTATCTCCGGGTCCCTCTCAGCTAGCTCGTGCAGCTCCCTCAGGGTGAGCCCCCTCTCCCTGGCCAGCTGCCTGAACAGCATCCCATTCGACACGTACCTGAGGTTGAAGAACTCCGCTAGCTTCTTGGCGTGCGTGGTCTTCCCAGAGCCCACCTGCCCGCTAACCGCTATGACCAGCCTCACAGAACTCACCTAATTCATCAGGCGGAGTAAGCGCTCCTCACCGCGCTCTTGAGGGCCTTGGCGAGGCACCTGTGGCAGACGCACCCGCCGTAGGGCCTGCCCGGGGGCCTGTGGCCCTTGCGCGCCTCCCTGAGCGTCATCTTCGGGAACCCACTCAAGACCCTGCCGCAGATGGCGCACCTAGGGGGGCTCACCTTCCTCCTCCTGTAGTGCACGACCAGCCTGCCCCCGGGAGTGCGGACATAGACCCTTTTTGCTGTCCTGGAGCGGTGGGCTGGCCGCGGCAACGGCGCCACCCCGGAGTCGGTATCCTAACCATGCCCTCTCTTATTAGCGTTTCCTCGCGGCGCTGAGGCCCCTCTTGACGCGCCTGCTTATCGCGCTGCTCACCCTGGAGGCTGGCGCGTAGAGCCAGAAGCTCAGGATGAAGTACCAGCTCCACAGCGTCAGCTTAGTGCCGAGGAGGGGGAAGTAGACCACCTCCACCCCTCCGACGGCGCCGATCAGCAGGTTGAGCACGAGGAGCCACACCACCATCGAGGCGCCGTAGGCCTTGAGCTTCATCATCTCTATCTCCTCCCTAAGGCGCCTTATCCTGCTCTCCCTCCTTAGGACGCGATCGTACATCTTCCTGTCCTTCTTCAGTATGGCCCTCCGCTTAGCCTCCTCCCAGGCCTTGATCTCGCTCTCGTAAGCCTTCATCCGCTCCTCGTTCACCACGAGGCTCCCGGGGAGCGTGACCACGAGCATGAGCCCGAACACTAAGGCTATCGACGTGACGGAGCCCAGCGGCCACGAGAGGAGGGCCTCCAGCCACCCCTCCACGGCTCGCACCTCGTGGTGTCCTATGAGCAAAAAAGGTTTAAATACATGTAGTCTCTCTACCTCTTGAAAAATCTAGGGTGGTGCCAACATGTCCAGCAGGAAGCCCCACTTGAACCTAGTAGTCATAGGCCACGTGGACCACGGTAAGTCGACGCTGATGGGTCACTTCCTGTACAAGCTGGGGATCGTCGACGAGCGAAAGTTCAAGGAGATAGAGCAGGTAGCGGAGAAGATGGGCAAGGAGTCCTGGAAGTACGCCTGGATCCTGGACAAGTACAAGGAGGAGAGGGAGCGAGGCCTGACCATAGACCTAGCGTACCTGAAGTTCGAGACCAAGAAGTACGAGTTCACCCTGATCGACGCGCCGGGGCACAGGGACTTCGTCAAGAACATGGTCACGGGCGCCTCCCAGGCCGACGCGGCCCTCCTGGTGGTCTCCGCCAAGACCGGCGAATATGAAGCTGGCGTGAGCCCCGAGGGCCAGACTAGAGAGCACATCTTCCTGGCCAAGACGATGGGCATCGACCAGATCATTGTGGCCATAAACAAGATGGACGTTACTGAGCCGCCTTACAGCAAGGAGAGGTACGAGGAGGTCAAGGCTGGAGTCTCACGCCTCCTGAGGATGGCTGGCTACAAGGTCTCTGAGATAAACTTCATACCGACATCCGGCCTAGTCGGCGACAACCTGATGGAGCGCAGCGACAAGATGCCGTGGTACACCGGCCCCACACTCTACGAGGCCTTCGACATGCTCAAGGAGCCCCCGAGGCCGGTCGACAAGCCTCTCAGGATACCAGTGCAGGACGTGTACTCGATAAGGGGCGTCGGCACCGTGCCAGTGGGCAGGGTCGAGACCGGCGTGCTCAAGGTAGGTGACAGGGTCATATTCATGCCCGCCAACAAGATCGGCGAGGTCAAGTCCATTGAGACCCACCACGTCAGGATAGAGAAGGCCATGCCTGGCGACAACATAGGCTTCAACGTCAAGGGCATATCGAGGGACGAGCTGAGGAGGGGCGACGTCGCGGGGCACCCCGACAACCCGCCCACGGTCGTCGAGGAGTTCGTCGGCAGGATCTTCGTCCTCTACCACCCGACGGCCGTAGGCGCCGGGTACACCCCGGTGCTGCACATCCACACCGCCACCGTGCCTGTGAGGTTCGCTGAGCTCATCAGGAAGCTAGACCCTAGGACCGGAGCCACCATAGAGGACAACCCGGCCTTCATCAAGCAGGGCGACGCCGCGATAGTGAGGTTCAAGCCGCTGAAGCCAGTCGTCGTCGAGAAGTACTCCGAGATACCGCAGCTCGGCAGGTTCGCCATAAGGGACTCCGGCAGGACCATAGCCGCTGGAACCGTGATTGACGTCAAGAAGGCCGAGATAAAGTAGGCGCCTCGCCTCGGTGCCAGCAATGCCCCGCTTTGTGAGGATAAGGCTCGCCAGTACGTCCGTGGAGGCCCTCAACCAGGTCTGTAGCGACATAAAGGAGATAGCGAGGAAGACTGGCGTCAGGATCAGGGGGCCGATACCGCTGCCCACGAAGAGGCTGGTGGTGACCGTCAGGAAGGCGCCGTCGGGCGAGGGCACTCACACCTTCGACCGCTGGGAGATGCGGATCCACAAGAGGATCATCGACATGGACGCCGACGAGAGGGCTATGAGGCAGCTGATGAGGGTGAGGGTGCCCCCCAACGTCAAGATCGAGATAGAGGTCAAGTAGAAAGCTGCTATTGTTTTCTGGCCCTGCAAAACCTTTATAACCGCTCTTCCCGCTTTCAGCTCTGGGGCCGGGGTGGCCGAGCGGACCAAGGCGTGGGCCTTGAGAGCCCATGGGGAGACGCTCCCCGCGCGGGTTCGAATCCCGCCCCCGGCGCCCTAGGCTTTATTACGGCGGTCGCCAGTGTCTCTCCCGGTGAGAAGTTGAAGAGGTTCGAGTTCCTCGAGCACACGTCAGACGCCTACGTGGCGGCCTACGGCAGGACCCTGGAGGAGGCCTTCGAGAACGCAGCGCTGGCGATGTTTGAGGTGATGACCGACACGAGCAAGGTCGAGCCCCGCGAGAGGTTCGAGGTCAGCGCCACGGGCTTCGACCTCTACTCCCTCCTCTACAACTGGCTGGAGGAGCTGCTGATAATATACTACGTGAACAACGTGATGCTCTCGCGCTTCAAGGTCCGCGAGATAGCTAGGGAGGGGGAGGAGTACCGCATTGCGGGCGAGGCCTACGGCGAGCCGTTCGACCCGAGCAGGCACGAGCAGAGGGTCGAGGTCAAGGCGGTCACCTACTCCTTAATGGAGATAAAGGAGAAAGATGGCGAGTATGAGGTCAGGGTGGTCTTCGACATCTAAGTCTAGAGCTCTAGCTTCCTCCCGAACTTGTCGAGGAACGCTATCTCCTCCAGCGGCCTCCTCGGCCTAGGCCCCGGGCTCTCGGCTGGGACGCCCACCGGCATGAGGGCGACGACCCTGAGCTCCTCGGGGACCCCCAGCAGCTTCTTGACTCGCTCCTCGTCGAACGCCCCTATCCAGCACGTGCCCAGGCCTAGCTCGGTGGCCACCAGCGCTATGTGCTCCATGGCTATCATGATGTCCCTGTCGTGCCACTTGGGCGACCTGGTGGGGTCGGAGACTCCCACTACCACGACGTCAGCGTCGGCGATGAACATCTGGCTCGCGCACGCCTTGGCCACCTCACGCTTGAGCTCGGGATCCCTGACGACTATGAAGTACCACGGCTGCCTGTTGCCAGCCGACGGCGCCTGCCTAGCGGCCTCGAGGATCTTGAGGAGGGCCTCCCTCCCTATCGGCTCGGGCTTGTACTTCCTAATGCTCCTCCTCTTGAGTATGACTTCGTACGCGGACATGCGACCACCTCGCTATCCTAGTCCCCCTCGCCCTTATCAACTTTGTACCTCTCGAGCCTCCTCTCGTCGACCTCGACGCCGAGGCCGGGCCCGTCGGGGACCTTGGCGTAGGGCCCCTCTATCTCCAGCCCCCTCACCACCATGTCGCTGAGGAACTGCGGCCCGTTCGTGTCGACGGGGGCGGCGAGCCTGAGCGTGGAGTACAGGTGCATCGAGGCCGCGAACCCCACGCCGCTCTCGGTCATGCCGCTGCCGAGGCACCCGAGGCCAGCGGCCTCGACCAGGTGGTATATCCTGAGGGAGCCCGATATCCCAGACTTGGCCACCTTGAGCACCACCATGTCGAGCGCGCCCATGCTGACGAGCTTCATCAGGTCGTAGTGGGAGAAGAGGGACTCGTCAACTGCCACGGGGACGCTGGCCCTGGCCACCACCCTGCTGAGCCCGTGGAAGTCGTAGGTTGGGACTGGCTGCTCCAGGCAGATCAGCCCCCCCACGCCTTCAACCCTCCTCAGCAGCTCCGCCACCCTCCAGCTGCTGTACGCCTGGTTGGCGTCCAGCCACAGCAGCGCGCCGTCGCCGACGGCCTCCTTGAGTGCCGCCACCATCTGCGCGTCGGCCACGGGGTCGCCCATTATCTTGAGCTTGAAGCACCTGTAGCCCCTGCCCCGCATCTCTCTGGCCAGCCGGGCGACGTCGTCGGGCGTGGCCCCCGATATGAGGGCCGCCATCTCCACCCTGTCTACCAGCTTGCCGCCTATGAGGGCGTGGAGCGGGAGGCCAGCGCGCTTGCCTAGGAGGTCGTAGAGCGCTATCTCCACCGCCGACTTGGCGAAGGGGGCGCCCGAGCTCACGACGGGGCCGAGGGCCCTGTCCATCCTCTCGCGCGCCTCGTTCACCTGGTAGGGGCTGAGCCCCTTGATGGCTGGCCCCAGGTACCTCTCGACGGAGTAGCGCACGCTCTCAACGGTCTCGTACATCCAGGAGGGCATGGGCCTGGCCTCGCCCCACCCCACCTCTCCGTCGCTGGTGACGACCCTGACGTAGACGTGCCGCGCGGGCCTGCCGGGGGCCCCGACGAGGCCCCTCGAGATCTTAAACTCCCTAACGAAGGGGATCTCCAGCACTATGGCCTCGACCTCTCGTATGACGGCCATGGCAGCCACCGCTTGTGTTTTAGGGGGAGGCCGATATTAAAGCTGGGCCTGTCGCCCTGCCGACCGGGGCCCAGCTCACCGGCGGGCTGCCCCCTCTCGCTGGGCTGTGGGAAGCAGGGCGGGCTCAGCCTACCTGCTTGTCATCAGAGCTCAGCGTCGCCTGAGCTCCTCACCACCAGTGAGAGCGGCGCTGAGCGCCGATAAAAGCCTTTCTCCGCGAGTACTTTCAACCCACTGAGGGCCCGCCTTCTTATATGAGCCTCCGCGCCCCCCCTCACGGTGGGCGGCGTGGCCTCCCTCACCAGCGACCTGCTGAGGAGGATAGTGTACTCGTCGTTCAGGCGGGCGTGGGAGGAGGACCACCAGTCGAGGGCCTCCTCCCCCACCACGGTCTACGTCACCGAGGTCTGCCAGTGCCTGCTGAGGAGCTGGTACAACAGGACCCTAAAGAGCCCGCCGTCGGACAACAAGGTCGTCCTGATGGTGATAGGCGACAGCGCCCACTACCTGATGAAGGACTACTTCCCCCTGGGCGCGGGCGAGCACCACGCCGAGAGGGACATCGGGGGCGGCGTCAGGCTAGTGGGGAGGGCCGACAGAGTCCTGGAGGACGCGGTGGTGGAGTTCAAGACGGTGTCGAGGGCCCCAGACAAGCCGTACGACATGCACGTCAGCCAGGTCCAGCTGTACATGTGGCTCTTTGACAAGAGCAGGGCCTTCATAGCCTACGTCAGCAGGCTGAACGGCGAGGTGAAGATCTTTGAGGTTAAGAGGGACGACGCAGCCATATCGAGGCTGCTGGAGCGCGCGAGGAGCTTCGCCAGGTGCCTGGTGAGCGGCGTGGTGCCGGAGGCCGAGGAGAACCCTCTGTGCGCCTACTGCGAGTACAGGGAGCTGTGCTCAAGGGGCGCTGCCCCGGCGCCGGGAGAGGGCGCCAAGCAGGGCTAGCGCCACCAAGTACCCGAGCAGGTTTATGGAGATCAGGGAGCCAAGCAGGACGCCAGCCACGCACGCCAGCAGCGGGACGCGCAGGCCCATGGAGGCCTCAAGGAGGTACTTGAGGTAGGTGCCCACCACCGCCGCCACGACCGCGCTCTCGACAGCGCAGCCCACTTGGAGCGCGAGCCCGTCCCCCAACCTCCCCCTCACGAGCCTGTACACGCGCCACGAGGCGTAGCCCGCAGCGAGGTTTGCCAGCGAGCCCAGCGCGGCATCGACTGCCACGAGGAGCGGCTGCTGCCAGGGGGCGAAGAGGTTGGCCACGAGGCAGCCCGCAGCGACGCCGATTATGGCTGGCCAGCCGAGCAGCATGGACAAGGGGATTAGCGCGTCCGCTACTCTGACCTGCACGTGGAGGAAGCTTATTGGCGACAGCGCCACCACGAGCACCGCGTACGTGGAGGCCACGACCGACGCCACGGCTATCTCAACGCTCCTGCCCCGCTCAGCCGCCTCACTCGCATCTCTCACTTCATCACCCACCCGACACGTAAGGGGCGGACTCTTATTAAACCTCTCAAAGGCCCTGGCTAGGCCGCGAGCCCGATAGAGCGCCTGCCCTAGCCCGCAGGGTCGGTAAGCTTATATCCGTGTGGCAGCAATACATTCGCAGCCCTGAGGCCCGGGTGGTGTAGCCTGGGAACATGCCGGCCTGTGGAGCCGGTGACCCGAGTTCGAATCTCGGCCCGGGCCCTTTCTCAAAAAGAGAAAAACTTCATGTGAAATTTCAGGCATGACTTACTCTTCTCAGAATTGCAGCGTTGATTTACACTATTTTATTGAAAGAAGCTCGGTGTCGCTGGGCGAGACCCGGAGCCAGGCGGGGCAGTCTGGGGTCCCACCTGCCGTTGGGGGCTTCCTGTACATCCTCAGCCACTCCATAACTCGCTCCCTGTTGCTCCTGCACCTCTTCAAGATCCTGAGGGCGTCCTCCAGCTTCCTCCTCCTCTCGACCCTGAAGTT
>CAZCFI010000017.1:0-28711 GCA_964497915.1 uncultured Thermoproteales archaeon | reverse complement strand
GAATGACCCCCCGCTTGCCTTCTCCTCATAGCCGCACTTCCTACACACTAGGTAGGTCTCGCCCCCCCTGTTCTTGGGGCTCATGAGCGTGCCGCACCTAGGGCAGAACTTCAGCCCCATCGTCTCACGCTCTGAGGCGCTAGGCGGCTCACTCCTAAGTAGGGGGTAGATAGCTTTAAAAACCTATCCCCGGTGATTTAGAGGGGGCCTGCGGGATGAAAGAGGGAGGGGTTCTCACCTACACCTACGAGGAGCTGCTGGAGCGAGCCTACAAGCTCCTGCCCAAGAAGCCGGTTGCCAGGGTGGAGAGGTTCAAGGTGCCAGAGGCAGAGGTCATGATAAGCGGTAGGAGGACTTTCATTCAGAACTTCAACCAGATCTGCGACATCCTAAACAGGGAGCCCAGGCTCGTCCTTAGGTACCTGCTCAAGGAGCTCGCCTCGCCCGGGACCCTGGAGGGACCGATGGCAGTGATAATGGGGGAGCACCCGAAGCACGTCATAGATGCCCTCCTGAAGAGGTTCGTGAGAGACTACGTCACGTGCCCCATCTGCAAGCAGCCCGACACCATACTGGTGAAGGAGAAGAAGATGCTCTTCATAGTCTGCATGGCGTGCGGGGCCAAGTCCTCCGTCAGGCCGATATAGCGTGGCTGGCCCTGCGCCCGCGGGCCCGAGCGGGGGTGGCAGCATAGCCGCTGAGAGCGCGCTCGAGCTCGTGGCCTCGATCGTGAGGGACAGGGGGCTGGCTTTGGTGGCGGGCGACTCGCCGCCCGCCAACTCCCTCGTGGCCCTCCTGGCGATGACGAGCTTCCTCGAGGCACGGAGGCCAGCGCTAGCTCTATACGCGCGCTGCAGGGCTAGCTTACCCGTGTCGAGCGCCGCCGTGAGAAGGCTGTCGAAGCGCCTCTACGCCGTCCACCTCAGGAGCTTTGAGGAGCAGTACCAGCTCGTCAACGCGCTACCCGTCATCCTCAGCGCCGACTACTACAGGCAGCGCCCCCTAGTTATAGTGTTCGACGACTTCGTGTCCAACTACTTCGCCTCTCCGGTGAGCAGGCACAGGGTGGCTGGCGTGTCGCTGGTGGCTGAGCAGCTAGCGGTGATGAAGTCGCTGGCAGCGACCCACAACCTGAGAGCAGTGCTCGCGACGTACCTCAGCCGCGACGGCAAGCCGCTGCTGTGGAGGGTATTCTCGCGGTACGTCGACCGCGCAGTAGCGGTGAGGCTGGCCAGCGAGAGCCTGGAGCTAGCGCGCGTAGAGCCCAGCGGAGCCTTCGGCGAGGCCTACTCAATCGACTTGAGCGAGGTCGCGAGGAGGCTGGAGGTTGAGGAGCATTAGGCGACTATCGGCTGAGCGCACCATCGTTGTGGCGTGCAGCGACGCCCGCATGTACTACGAGGTCGTCAGAGAGCTCAAGCGGCATGGCATTAGGTTCGCGATCGCTCGCGAGCCGAGGGCCAGGCTCATAGCCGACGCGCTAATCACGGACTCCCCTCCCGAGGGCAGTGGGCTGGAGGTGGTGGACGTTAGGCGCGTCAGGCCCGGCGTGCCCCTGCTGCTCGACGTATGCAGAGCGCTGCTCGGGGAGAGCATTCTCAACGAGGTGGTGCTCGGCGTGGACCCCGGGGAGGAGATGGGGGTGGTACTAGTCGCTGACGGCGTGCTAGTGCTAGGCTTCTCCACTCGCGACCCCTCAAGGCTGACAGAGATCGCTAGGGACGTGGTCGAGTACGGAGGGTACCGGGAGTTCGCGGCCAAGGTGGGATCCTCGCCGGGGTGCGCGAGCGTGGTAGCCGCACTCACCGAGGCTGGCTGCCCCAGGGTCAGGTTGGTTGACGAGTCACGGGTGAGCGGGCTAGCCCGCCTGTACTCGCGAGTCCTCAACCTCAAGGACGAGAACGTGGCGGCAGCTTACGCCATATGCCTAGCCTGACCCCGAGCCGGGAAAGCTTTATAACCGGCTGGCTGAAAGCACTGATGGCAAGGTGACAGCATGTCAGAGGCCAACGTGAAGACGTTTCAGTTCCTAGTCGAGGGCGGCAAGGCGACGGCTGGCCCCCCCATAGGCCGGGGAGAGGGCCAGCCCTAGGCCCCCTAGGAGTAAACCTCATGGCCATAGTCAACAAGATAAACGAGCTCACTAAGGACTTCGCTGGCATGAGAGTGCCGGTCAAGGTGACCGTCAACATCGAGACCAAGGAGTTCACCGTCGAGGTGGGCACGCCGACCACGGCTGCGCTAATAATCAAGGAGCTCAAGATACAGAAGGGGTCGGGCCAGGCGGGGAGGGAGATCGTCGGCAACTTGAGCTTAGAGCAGGTGGTGAGGATAGCCCTCGTCAAGAAGCGGCAGCTGGGGGCCAAGACCCTCAAGAAGGCGGTCAAGCAGGTGCTCGGCACATGCCTGAGCATGGGAGTCAACGTTGAGGGGAAGAGCCCCAAGGCAGTCCAGAGGGAGATTGACGAGGGGGTCTACGATGAGCTGCTAAGCAAGTACGAGGACGAGTGGAGGGAGGCCAGTTGAGCGTCCCCCTAGAGGAGCTCGTGAGGGCGATAGATGAGGCTAAGAGGCTAGCCAAGCCTAGGAGGTTCACTCAGTCAGTGGAGCTGATAATAAAGCTAAGAGACGTGGACGTCCGCAAGCCGGAGAACAGAATAAACATAAGCGTGCGTCTTCCTCACCCCCCTAAGGAGAAGCCATCCAAGGTCTGCGTGATAGCCAACGGCGACATGGCCGTCAGGGCCAAGAGGACTGACGCTGACGCCGTAATAACCAGGGAGGAGCTTGAGCGGGTAGCTGCGAGCAAGCGCGAGCCCCGCAAGCTGGCTAAGTCTTACGACTTCTTCATAGCTGAGGCCCCCCTCATGCCCACCATAGGCAGGCTCCTGGGCAGGTACCTTGGCCCACGGGGCAAGATGCCTCAGCCAGTGCCGCCCACAGCGGACATCGAGGGCTTGGTTAGGAGATTCAAGGAGTCAGTGAGGGTGAGGCTGCGCGACCAGCCGCAGATAATGTGCCGCATCGGGCTAGAGAGCCAGGACAGCAAGGAGCTGGCTGAGAACGCGCTGGCCGTCATATCGGCGATAGGCACTAAGTTCAGAGTCCCCCAGAACATAGAGAGGATGTACGTCAAGCTGACGATGGGTCCCGCCGTGGAGGTGAAGTTCAGGTGAGCGCCACCACTTACGCGAGGCAGAGGCCAATACCCCGCAGGAAGGTGGAGCTCGTCAGGGAGTATGCGTCGCTGCTCAGGAAGTACGACGGCGTCGTGATAGTCAGCATCACTGGCATAAGCGCGCCAGTCCTGCATGAGGTGAGGGCTAAGCTGAGAGAGGAGGGCGACGTCCTCAAGGTCATAAAGAACACCCTAATGACCAAGGCCATAGACGCGGTGTCGAGCGAGAAGAGGGGGCTAGAGCGCCTTAAGGACTACCTCACGGGGCAGAACGCGGCCATATTCACCGACAAGAACCCGTTCTCCCTCAAGATGCTCCTCGACAAGAGCAAGGTGATGAGAGAGGCCAGGGCTGGCGACGTAGCGCAGAGCGACATAGTCGTGAGGGAGGGGAACACTAACATCGCTCCTGGGCCGATAATCAGCCTGTTTAACAAGCTGGGCGTCCCTGTCTCAATAAGGGAGGGCAGCGTCTGGGTCACCAGGGATACCATCGTGGCCAGGAAGGGAGACGTGATATCGAGCGACCTAGCCGAGCTCCTCAGGAGGCTGGGGATGAAGCCGATAGAGGTCAGCCTTAAGGTCAAGGCGGCTTACACCGACGGCATCGTGATACCCGGGGAGGAGTTGGAGATAGACCTGAGCGAGTACGAGGAGATGCTCAAGCGGTGCGTCCAGCAGGCCGTCAACCTGTGCCTAAACGCTGCTTACCCAACCGCTGAGACCGTAGGCCACTTAGTGGCTAAGGCGCACCTAGAGGGCCTGGCCCTGTCCCTCAGCGCTGCCTACTTCACGCCTGAGGCGATGCCGCTGCTGCTCGCCAAGGCTGAGCGCGAGGCAAGGGCGATCTACGAATTGGTGCACGCCGCCTCCGCCAGCTAGCTTTAATTAAAGCCTAGCTAACTATTAAATTTATAAGGATTATACGCAGGCATGGTGGAGCCATGAGCGAGAGGCCACCGCTGGCGGTGAAGTTGTTCAAGGAGGAGGGCTTCGTTAGGAAGGCGTGCTCCGTCTGCGGGAGCCCATTCTGGACGCTGGACGAGGACAGGGAGACTTGCGGTGATCAGCCGTGCGACGACTACAACTTCATAGGCAGCCCGGCGGGCAGGAGGTACTCGTCCATCAGGGAGCTGAGGGAGTCGTTCCTGCGATTCTTTGAGGCCCGAGGGCACGCTAGGGTCAAGAGGTACCCGGTGGTGGCCAGGTGGAGGGACGACGTCTACCTAGTGGGGGCCTCGATATACGATTTCCAGCCGTGGGTCACTGAGGGGATAGTGCCCCCTCCAGCCAACCCCCTGGTGATATCCCAGCCCTGCATCAGGCTGACGGACGTCGACAACGTGGGGAAGACCGGCAGGCACATGACCAACTTCGAGATGATGGCGCACCACGCATTCAACATAGGCTGCGAGGTCTACTGGATAGACGAGACCGTCGAGTACGCCTACAGGTTCCTCACTGAGGAGGTGGGAGTGCCGCGTGAGGAGGTGACGTTTAAGGAGGACTGGTGGAGCGGAGGGGGGAACGCTGGCGAGGACTTCGAGGTGCTGGTTAGGGGGCTCGAGGTCGCTACCTTGGTCTTCATGCACTACAGGGTGGTCGACGATGAGGTCATACCGATGGAGAACAGGATCATAGACACGGGCTACGGGCTCGAGAGGCTCTACTGGCTGGTGACTGGCGCCCCCACGGTATACGACGCCGTCTTCGGTGACATGGTCAATAGGCTGAGGAGGGCTGCGGGCATCCCTCCGGTGGACGAAAGGGTCTTCGCATCCCTGTCGAGGTACATGGGGAAGCTTGACGCCAAGAAGCCTGAGTCCTTCGTCAAGGCCAAGTCCATGATAGCCAGCAGGCTCGGGATGGCCGTGGAGGATCTCGACCGCATGATAAGGCCCTATGAGGCGATCTACGCAGTGCTGGACCATAGCAGGGCCCTCATGTTCATGATAGGCGACGGCGTGGTCCCCTCGAGCAGCGGCAGCGGCTACCTCGCCCGCCTGCTAATAAGGCGGGCCATCAGGAGCCTGATGCAGCTAGGATCGCCGATGTCGCTCGTCGACGTCGTCGACATGCAGGTGAGGAGGTGGGCGGCCGACTTCCCCGAGTACGAGGAGGTGAGGGACTCACTATTAGACATAGTCGAGCACGAGGAGCGCAGGTATGCTAGGACCCTAGAGGTCGGGCGCAAGGTCGTGGGCAGGGTCGTCAGGAGGCTTAGGAGCCGCGGAGTAGCCGAGATGCCGCTCGACGAGCTAATCACCCTGTATGACTCGCACGGCCTAGCGCCTGAGTACGTCAAGGAGCTAGCTGAAGCTGAGGGCGTGAGGGTCTCAGTGCCAGCCGACTTCTACTCCAAGTTGGCTGAGCTACACGAGAGGAGGGCCAGGGCGCCTAAGGCGGCCAAGGCGCTGGAGGAGGAGCTCCGGGACAAGCTGCGCGGGCTGAGGCCCACCAGGCTCCTGTTCTACGAGGATCCGTACCGAATGGAGTTCGACGCCGAGGTCGTCGCGGTCGTGGACGGCAAGTACGTAGTGCTGGACAGGACGTGCTTCTACCCGGAGGGCGGCGGGCAGCCGAGCGACACGGGCGCCCTAGTCCACGACGGCGTGAGCGTGGCCGTCCGCGACGTCAGGAAGGTCGGCAACGTCGTGGTCCACGTGTGCGACCCGTGCGACCTGCGCCCGGGCGACAGAGTGAGGGGCGTGGTGGACAGGGTGAGGAGGCTCGCCCTCATGAGGAATCACACCGCCACTCACATAATCCTGGCCGCGGCTAGGAGGGTCCTCGGCAAGCACGTGTGGCAGGCTGGCGCTCAGAAGGGCGTCGAGAGGAGCAGGCTGGACATAACGCACTACAAGCGGATAACTAGGGAGGAGCTGGACGAGATAGAGAGGCTGGCGAACACGGTCGTCCTCGAGAACAGGCCCGTGAGGGCTCGCTTCATGCGCAGGAACGACGCGGAGAGGGCCTACGGCTTCACGCTGTACCAGGGCGGCGTGGTGCCCGGCCCTGAGATCAGGGTCGTCGAGGTCGAGGGCTGGGACGCCGAGGCCTGCGGCGGCCTGCACGTCGCCTCGACAGGGGAGGTCGGCCTCATAAAGATCGTCAGGACTGAGCGCATCCAGGACGGCGTCGAGCGGCTTGAGTTCTCGGTCGGCGAGGCGGCCCTAGAGTACGTGAAGGGCTTGGAGAGGACCTTAGCCAGCGTGTGCGCGACACTCGGCGCGGACCCGGAGACTGTCAGGGACAAGGTGAAGAGGCTGGTGGAGGAGAACAGAGAGCTGAGGGAGAGGGCCGAGAGGCTCCTTGAGCTCAAGGAGAGGGCTGAGGCCGAGCTGCTACTGAGGGACTCCGTCAGGGTCGGTGAGGTCTTGCTTGTGGCTGGACTGCTCGACGAGGGCGACCTAGAGTCCCTAATGAGGCTCGGCATTAGGGTCGTCAAGGAGCGCCCCGACGCCGTGGCAGCCTTGGTCTCCAGGAGCGAGAGGGCCCTCGCCATACTGGTGGGCAAGGCAGCGCTTGGGTCAGGGGTCGACGCGAGGGAGCTGGGCAACGCGCTGCTTGCTCGGCTGGGCGGCAAGGGGGGAGGCAGGTCGCACATGTTCAATGGCGTGGTCGATAGAGTGCCCGAGAGGGACGAGTTGGTAGCCGTGCTCCAGCGGGCGCTGAAGGGCTAGCATGCGCGAGGCAGCCCCGCTGCTCAGGTTGGACGTCTTAAGCGAGGCCAGGGTCGACTACAAGTTCCTGCTGTCGCGCGGGTACCCGAGGGAGCAGGCCTTAAAGTTCGTGGGGGACCGGTACGGGCTAACCAAGGCCGAGAGGATGGCCCTCTACCGATCGACCTTCACTGAGGGGGAGGTCGCTGAGAGGGCTAAGAAGCTGGTGCCCATCAGCGCCATCAGGGGCGGGTCACTCTCAGTGGACGGGTTCAACGTCCTCATGACGGTCAAGGCAGCCCTCCTCGGCTACCCGCTAATACTCTGCGACGACGGGCTGGTGAGGGACGTCCTATCGCTATTCCGGAGGGTGAGGATCGGCCCCCTCACGTGTGTGGCTCTCGAGCTAGTGCTGTGCGTGCTTAGCAGGTACAGGCCTCAGAGCGTCGCCTTCTTCTTCGACGCTAGCGTGAGCAGGAGCGGGGAGTTCGCGGCACACGTCAGGAGAAGGCTGGCGCGACTGGGGCTGCGGGGTGAGGCGCAGGCCGTGAGGAAGGCCGATGTCGCCACCGTGCTTCACGGGGGCGTGGTGGCGAGCAGCGACTCCGTCGTAATAGCAAACTCGCGCCGCGTCGTGGACTTGGGGGGCTACGTCGCCAGCCTAGTGGCCCCAGAAAGGATTTTAACCATCGGCGGCAAAGGGAAACCCGAGGTGCCTTAGTTGAGGAGGCTGAGCCCTCGCGACCTCAGGAGACTGTCCAAGAGGCTCGGACTCTCGATGGAGGAGCTCAGCGGCGTCAGGGAGGTCAGGATCCTGTTAGAGGACGGCAGGTGCATAGTGTTCGACCTACCCAAGGTCGTGAAGCTGAGGGCCCAAGGGGTCGAGATATACCAGGTGATGGGTGAGAGCAGGGTCGTGGAGGCGCCAGCCCCTGAGGCCGCTGAGGAGTTAGAGATACCGGAGGAGGACGTTCAGCTGGTGGCTGAGCAGGCTGGCGTCTCTCTAGAGGAGGCCAGGAGGGCACTGATCGAGACGGGGGGCGACTTAGCTCAGGCCATAATGCTCCTGACCTCTAGGAAGGCTGGCTAGGGTGCGCCAGATGGCCTACCAGCGCCTCGTCGACAAGTTGACCAAGGAGAACCTATGGCTTTACATAATCAGGCTGCTCAAGGAGCGGCCCATGTACGGCAAGGAGATAGTCAAGGAGATAAGGGACAGGTTTAACTTCTCGCCAGCCACGGTGACGGTGTACGTCGTGCTGTACAAGATGGTGAGGGAGGGGCTCGTCAGGAAGGTGCAGGTCGCTGAGGGCGAGGGGAAGGTGTACTACGAGCCGACTGAGCGGGGGCTGGAGGTGTTCGAGAGGGGGAAGGAGTTCATGAGGAGCGTGTACAGGTCGCTGTTCGGAGAAGAGCCGTAGAGTGGTACCTTGCTGGCGAAGTTCAGAAGGCACTTCGCCAAGCTCCTACAGCCCCTCGCCCTCCCGCTCATTAAGGCTAGGGTGAGCCCCAACGCCGTCACCGCTTCGAGCCTCGTGGCCGCCCTCGCGTACGTGGTGATCCTGGCGTTGTGGGGGCGCGGAGCAGCGCCGCTGTACCTGGGCCTGCTGGCGCTAGCCTCGCTGCTGGACTCCCTCGACGGAGTGGTGGCTAGGGCGCTCGGGAGGGCTAGCGAGTGGGGCGCCTTCCTCGACTCATTCACTGACAGGATCTGCGACGCCATATTCGCTTACTCCCTGTACCTGCTGGGAGTGGCGCCGCTCCACGCCGCAGTCGCGCAGATGGTGGGCGCATTCCTAGTCAGCTACGCGAGGGCTAGGGGCGAGTCCCTGGGCGTCAAGATGGAGGGCGTGGGGGTGATGGAGAGGTCGGAGAGGCTCATCGCCACGTTCGCTGCCGTAGCGCTAGCCCACGTCAGCTTATTTGCAGCTCAGCTGGTGTTCTACGCCCTCCTGGCGCTGACCTACGTCACGGTCGCGCAGCGCGTCGCTTATATACGGCGCGAGTTAACTAAGTCTAGCTAGCTCCTGGGTGCCCTTCATGATCAGGGTTGACGGCAGCATGGGGGAGGGGGGAGGCCAGCTCCTGAGGTACAGCGTGGCGCTGTCGGCGCTCACGGGCGAGCCCGTGCAGGTGTACAACATTAGGGCCAAGAGGTCGAACCCGGGCCTGAGGCCGCAGCACATGACGGCAGTGAGGCTCCTGGCCAGGATGGTCGATGCTGAGGTCCGGGGCATGAGCGTGGGCTCCACGACTCTGACCTTCATCCCTAAGTCGCGAGTGCGGGGAGGGAGATACGAGCTGGACGTGGGGACGGCGGGCAGCGTCTCGCTAGTGCTCCAGGCCACCTTGCCCGTGGCCGCGATGGCGAGGGAGCCAGTTAGGCTCAGGCTCGTGGGCGGCACGGCTGTGAGGTGGTCGCCCCCCGTGCAGTACGTGCAGTACGTCCTGCGCCCCCTACTCTCCAAGTTCGGCGTCCGATTCACGCTGTCGGTTCTCAGGCACGGCTTCTACCCCAGGGGCGGCGGCGTGGTTGAGGTGCTGGTGGAGCCGACCAAGGCGCTGACCGGGGCCAGCTTCCCTGAGCTGTCCAGAGTCGAGAGGGTGGACGGCCTATCCTACTGCGCCAACCTGCCCAGCCACGTGGCGGTCAGGCAGCGAGCGGCGGCTGAGGAGGCCTTAAGGGCCAGGGGGCTGAGGGTCGGCGAGATAGCGGTGGACACCAGGACCCCCGCGCTGGACAGGGGCAGCTGCATAGTGCTATGGGCCACGACCGACTCAGGGGTGCTCGGGAGCGATGCGCTCGGGGAGAGAGGCAAGCCAGCGGAGGCCGTGGGGCGCGAGGCCGCCTCGAAGCTCATCGCCGAGGTCGACGCTAGGGCTGGCGTGGATCGCCACGCCCTCGACAACCTACTCATATACGCCTCGCTGGCTGAGGGCCGCAGCCTGCTGGCCTCCTCCGAGCTCACCTCACACGCAGCGACGGTCATAGAGCTATGCAAGATGATCGTCGGCGCCAGGTTCAGGTGGGAGAGGACTGAGCGCGGGGTCAGGGTGCTCTGTGAGGGGGTGGGCCTCACCCCGTGACCCTCTCCGTGGCGCTATGCGAGGCCTGCGGGCTATTCGTGGCGCTACTAGCGGACGGGGGCAGGGTCGTCGCCAACGGCGTCCCAATGAAGACCAGAGCTGCGGCGATCTACACGCTACTCAAGTGCGTGGAGCGCAGGCTCCCGGCGAGCGCCCTGCTAAGCGCTGCCAGAGCTGCGCGCAAGGGCTGCGGAGAGCTGGCCTCCCGCGCCGAGGCGCTAGGCGAGCTGGTCGCGGGCGAGGCTGACCATGGCTCGGCTCCCGTGCTCAGGCTCTTCCCGCTTAGGGAGCACCCGTGGCTCACCCCCCTGCAGGCGCGGGTCGTAGAGCTCACCCTGTCCATACCCAGGGGGCGGGTAGCGTCCTACAAGCAGCTCTCCGCCATCCTCGGCCTGCAGCCAAGGGCCGTGGCCAGGGCCCTGTCGGCCAACCCCTACCCAGTCGCCTACCCGTGCCACAGGGTGGTGCGCAGCGACGGGCGGCTGGGAGGCTACCTAGGCTCCACGCGCCTCTGCTGGCTGAAGGCCCGCCTCCTACTGGGAGAAGGCGTCACGGTGAGGGGATCGAGGGTCAGCCGCGAGCACTTCGCGCCCTCCTTGCCACCACCGGGTCTCCCACCTTGACCCCCAGGGCCGAGGCGGCACTTGACGCGTTGATGGCTATCTCGAAGAAGCCCTCGCTGTTCACCAGGGCCAGCGTCTCGCCCCGCTCAGCGAAGCCGTAGGCTGGCAGGAAGCGTAGCCTGAGCCTGGCTCTCCCCACCTGGACGTCGAGGACGTCCCCGTAGCTGAAGCCAGCCCTCCTCACGTGGCCCACGTCGATGCTCGTTATCACGTTGCCAAACGAGTCAACGTGGACCACCCTCCCCTCGACGACTCCGTCGCTGCTCGAGGCCCTGAAGATGTCGAGCCTCACGAACTCGCTGACCCTCCTCCCCAGGGACGAGGGCGGCTCTCCTAGGGAGAGACGGGCCGCGGCCGGGGCGAATATGTCCCTCCCGTGGAACGTCGCTGAGACTTCCCACTCCCTGAAGTCGCTGATGTCGTAAATAGCCCTCACGCCGTCACGTGCGGCAGCTGGCGCGAGCACCCCGTTGTCGGGCCCCACGAAGTAGTACCTCTCAGTCTCTATCAATATGGCTCGCCTGCTCGTGCCGACGCCCGGGTCAACCACTACCACGTGGATCGTGCCCCTAGGGAACCACTTGTAGGCGCACACGAGCACGAACGCGCCGTGGACGACGTTGAACTTCTCAACGTCGTGGGTTATGTCGACTATCGTGGCGCGGGGGTTTATCGAGAGTATGACGCCCTTCATCTCAGCGACGAAGTGGTCGCGAGTGCCGAAGTCCGTCGTCAGGGTGATGACCCTAGTCATACGTTAAAGGATATTAGGGGCGTGTGATAAACGTAGCCTCGTGGTGGGCATGGACGACCTCCTGTTCACACCAGGCCCCGTCGGCCTGCCGAGCCCCGTTCTGCGGGCCATGGCGACCCCAATGGTGTCTCACAGGTCCGACGAGTTCCACGAGCTTTACGAGGCAGTGGAGGAGAAGCTCAAGAAGCTCCTCATGAGCGACGAGGTGGAGGTCTATCTGCTTACGGCCTCGGGAACCGGCGCCGTCGAGGCAGCGGTGGCCAACTTCATCAAGCCTGGAGACGAGGTGCTGGTGCCGCTCCACGGGATATTCAGCGAGAGGCTGGCAGAGACGGTGCGCGCCCACGGGGGCGCCGTAGTCGCCGTCAACTGCGGCGACAGGAGGGGGCCCACCGCTGAGGAGGTCGAGAGCGCGCTGCGAAGCAACCCGCGCGTGAGTGCGGCCGCCGTGGTGATCAACGACACGTGCCCTGGCGTCATGCTGCGCAACTTCAGAGAAATCGCCGAGGTCGTCAAGGAGAGGGGCTGCCTCCTCATAGTCGACGCGGTCTCGGCATTCGGCGGCGTGGAGATCCCAGTCAGGGACTGGGGCATCGACGTCCTGGCCACCGCTACCCAGAAGTGCCTGGCTGCGCCCCCAGGGCTGTCTATAGTAGCTGTGAGCGAGGAGGCGGCAAGCAGGCTCGGGGGCGGAAGCCCGGGCACCTACTACCTGGACCTAGCCAAGTACAGGGACTTCTCCAGGAGGCGCGAGACGCCATTCACGCCAGCCCTCCCAATACTGTACGCCCTGAACGAGGCCCTGGACTTCATACTCAGGGTGGGCTTCAAGCGGTGGGTGGACTTCCACGAGATGAGGGCCAGAGCTCTCTACTCAGCGCTGAGCGAGCTGGGCATGAGGCCGTTCGTGAGTGAGGGCTTCAGGTCCACCACCGTGGTCAGCGTGGAGGCCGAGGGCAGGGTCGGCGAGGTCGCGAGGCTCCTCAGGCGGGAGTTCGGCATCTACGTCGCTGGGGGAATCGGCCGCTTCAAGGGCAGGGTGGTCAGGGTGGGCAACATGGGCTACCTCACCAAGCGCGACGTAATCACGCTGGTGGCCTGCCTAGCCCTGCTCCTCAGGAGGCTTGGGTACGAGCCCAGGGTGGAGGAGGCTCTCTCAGCCGCTTACGACGCCCTCAGGGGCCTCGCCTACCCGAGGGCGGGGCGATGAGGGTCCACAAGGTGGCGGTGAGGGGCGAGGAGTACGCGGTGGCGGTAGCTGGCATCAGGCTCCCGAGGCCCGTGAGCGTGGAGGAGCTCCTCAGAGTCGCCAGGTCGGTCGGTGAGTCGACTGGAGCCGCGATCGCGCTGGCGAGGCCCGACGCCGTAGCGACCGAGGTGCACTGCGTCGCGGCGGCGAAGTACGCCCTCAGGTCATTTGCGGCGGGCACGAACGTCGCGAGGGACCTGGGCATGGAGGCGCTGCTGTACATGTCTGGGACCAGGCAGATACGAGACGCGCTGAGGCTCGTGGGCCTGCCGAGCGAGGTGTTAGCGCTCGTCGCCGTAGCGATATCGAGGAGCGAGGAGGCGGCCCGCGAGGCCGTGGTCCGCCTAGCTGAGCTGAGCGGGGGCGAGCTGAACGAGGGGCTGCTGGAGGTAGGCCCCGAGAAGGCGGCCGCCCTTATGAGTGCCTTCTCGATATCCGAGGAGGAGCTGAGCGCCACCGTGGCCAGGAGCCGGGAGGAGGCGCTAGTCAAGTGCGTCCTGTCGCGGATGGCCCTCCTTCACCTCAGGAAGTAGGCTGCCTCCTCTGACTCTTTATCTTCGCTATAGATACCTCGTCCTCAGGCTTGAGGAGGCTTAGGCCAGTCACGGCGCCCAGCACTTCGACCCTGATGATCTTGTCCGGATTGGTCAAGTTCACCTTGCGGTTGATGTGCGGCGCTATGGCCTCTATGACGTCCCTCCTGCTGAGCTCGGACAGCCTGATGTTGACGTCGACCTTGTAGCTCTCCCCCTCGCCTATGCCAGCCGACAGCTCGAGCGCGGCCCTCCTTATCTCGTCGAGCTCCGTCGGCACGACGCGCTGTATGGGGACCACCTTCAGAATGTACCTGAAGTCCCACGGCCTCTCCAGCGCCCTCTCCCTCAGCCTGCGGACGACCTCAAACGGGTCGAGGGAGGTCTTGGCGACCACTAGCCCGGGCAGCCCGACCCTGCTGACCTCCACTCGGGTGTCGCCCATCTCGCGCAAGAAGTACCAGAGCTCGGATATGCAGTCGTTCTCCCTCCTCCTGTAGGTGGAGACCAGGAGGTTGAAGTCGCGGAGCATGAGACCACTTTTCGCTAGATGCCCAGCTCCTCCTCGGTTATCTCTATGCCCACCCTCTCCTCTATCCTCTCGATGATGCCGTCCCTTATCCACATGATCCTGTCGCTCACGTCGATCATCTTGAGGTCGTGGGTGGCGGTGATGACCGTGACCCCCTTCTCCCTGTTCAGGTCCCTCAGGAGGTGGACTATCTTGAGGCCGGTGTTCAGGTCCAGGTTGCCGGTCGGCTCATCGGCCAGGATTATGTCGGGGTCATTGGCCAGGGCTCTAGCTATCGCGACCCTCTGCTGCTGGCCCCCGGAGAGCTCGTTAGGCCTGTGGTGGAGCCTGTCGCCAAGCCCCACCCTCTCGAGCAGCGCCTTGGCCCTCTCCTCCCTCTCCCTCCTGCTGAGGCCAGCGAACACCATTGGCAGCATCACGTTGTCGAGGGCCGTGAGTATCGGTATGAGGTTGAAGGTCTGGAATATGTAGCCTATCTTGTGGCAGCGCACCCAGGCCATCTGGGCTGGGGTTAGCTTTGAGATGTCCCTACCGTCCAGTATGACGCGCCCCTTGGTGGGCTTGTCCAAGCCCCCTATCATGTTGAAGAGCGTGGTCTTGCCGGAGCCGGAGGGGCCGAGTATGGAGACGTACTCGCCGTACTTGATCTGTATATTTATGCCCCTGAGGGCCTTGACGGTCTCCCCCTTGAGGAAGTAGTACTTGTGGAGGTCCTGAGTCTCAACCACATACTGCGGTCTTGACATCTAAGCACCACCTTTTTCCATCATCCGCGTGCGAATATTTAAGCTCTATCCCGCAGCCGCGCAGCCCCCGAAGCCGCCCATCTACTAGGGGTCACCCCCTCAGCAGCGCGAGGAGACCAGCACTCGACCGAGCGCCGCCCTTTCTCACCCTGGGCACCAGCGTTGGGAACTCTCTCCATACAGCGCCTGTACCTGTCGCCCTGGCAGCCGACCAGCTCCCTCAACCTTGATCAGCGCAAGCCACAGGGGCAGCATCGCCAGGTACAGCGCGAGGCCCCAGGAGCTGAGAAGTAGAGGCAGATTGAGAGCTGAGCGAGCGTCACGAAGAGGTGGAGGGGGTGCCTGCACAGAGCGTAAAGGGCCCTGGGTAAGGAGCTCTTCGAAGTTGCTGGGCCTGTCGCGCTTGCCGGAGCAGCTGTCCACAGTTGCGGCGAGCGCAGCGAACGCTGAGAAGGCCGATATTAGCAGGGCGTGGACCTCACTCACCTGCCCCAAAGCTCTGAGACTCCCACACGCTCCCTGCGAATGTAGCAGAGCCTCGTGAAGCGAGCCCGTAGGACGAGGTAGCACTGCGCCTCAAGGATCATGAGGCAGAAGTGCGCTGTACTGGAGGGCATGCGCCCTCAGCGAGGGCTGCGAGCACGAAGCTGCTAGCCTCTGCGGCCATGAGCACCGACGCAGCCACCGCAAGCACTGGGTGCAGCGCGGCTGTGAGGCGCCCACGGAGAAGGAGGAGAGGCCGCACGTGGCTATGGAGAGGGCTGAGCGGAGGGGATGCGTTCCCTTATGAATCGAGGCATGGTGTCGCAGTGGACTTATGCGAGCCTGGTGTGGACGCAGGCCACCGTGACAGCGAGCCGCGAGAGCTCGCAGGCCGCCGCCACAGCAGGACTCTCCTCGCTACGCCGCTAAGGGTCATGGGAGCACCGGTCCCACGCTAGTGAGACACCATGTAAGCTTCGAGCAGCCCAGATTGCCTCCAACCCAGGGCCCTTAGCCCTTGCATAGGTCGTGCGCTCTGGCTAGCTCACCTAGCTCGGCCTCAAGGCCCTAGCCCCTCTAGAGCGGTAGAACGCCCCAGGCTTAGGCGGCAAGGCGCGCCTAGAGGCGCGGCGCATGGAGCGTGCGTTAATTTAATTAGCCCCACCACCGTCACTACCGGCAGTGAGGCTGGGGGCCGGGGTGAGTCCTGCAATGACGTTCGAGGAGGAAGAGGAGTGGGGGGAGGAGGAGCTAGAGGAGTGGGAGGAGGAAGAGTGGGAGGAGTGGGAGGAGGTCTGGGAGGAGGAGTGGTAGCGGGGTCAGCAAGAGCTAGGCCCGCAAAAGGCTTAAATAGGGGTCCCTGAGGAGAATTGAGAAACGTGGTATCATGGTCGAATTTTGCCCGAAGTGCGGCAGCCTGCTAGTCCCAGCGAGGAGGAGCGGCGGGAAGGTAATCCTAAAGTGTAGGAAGTGCGGCTTCGAGAAGCCGTACAACACGTCCACCTCCTACAGGGGCGTCCAGCTGATCAGCGAGGATAAGAAGATCAAGACATCGGTGATAGAGGAGAGCGTTGAGGTGAGCAAGGAGAAGAAGGAGCGGGAGATGGAGCTCCTCCAGGAGGCTTACTATGAGGTCTTCCTCGAGACCATGGCCGAGCAAGAGGCCGAGGAGTCGGAGGATTAGCGCGACCACCTTATTAACCCCTTCTCCACTTACTCTCTGAGCGCCATGAGAGTGGCTGTCATAGACAGGAGCCTGTGCAAGCCCAAGCACTGCAACAGGGAGTGCATAAGGTTCTGCCCCCTGGTCAGGAGTGGGGCTGAGGCGATAAGGTTCGACGAGGAGGCCGGGCGACCAGTCATCGCTGAGAACGTGTGCGCTGGCTGCGGCATCTGCGTCAAGAAGTGCCCCTTCGGGGCGATCAGGATCGTCAACCTGCCTGAAGAGCTTGAGGAGAGCGCGGTGCACCGCTATGGGCCGAACGCCTTCAAGCTCTATAGGCTGCCCATACCAAAGCTAGGCAAGGTCGTGGGCATCATAGGGGAGAACGGCGTGGGGAAGTCCACGGCCCTGAGGATACTCGCTGGCCTCACCAAGCCCAACCTAGGCGACTACGAGAGACCGCCAGACTGGCCTGAGATCATCAGGCACTTCCGGGGCTCTGAGCTCCAGCCCTACTTCGAGAAGCTCTCGCGAGGCAAGCTTAGGGCCGTCATGAAGCCCCAGGAGGTCGACAAGATACCCAAGTACGTGAGGGGCAGGGTCGCTGACGTGCTGGAGAGGGTCGACGAGCGGGGAGAGGCTGACAAGGTGATAGAGCATCTGGCCCTCGACAAGGTGAGGGGCAGGAGGCTGAGCGAGCTCAGCGGCGGCGAGCTGCAGAAGGTCGCCATAGCTGCCGCCGCCCTGAGGGACGCCGACGTGTACCTGTTCGATGAGCCCTCCAGCTACCTAGACGTCAGGGAGAGGCTGAGGGTCGCTAAGCTCATCACATCGCTCGCGAGTAACGACAGGTATGTGATCGTCGTCGAGCACGACCTAGCCGTCCTGGACTACGTGTCGGACCTCGTGCACATCATTTACGGCGACCCCGGCGTCTACGGCATCGTGTCGCTGCCTAGGGGCGTGAGGGGCGGGGTAAACGTGTACCTGAGGGGGTACCTCCGCGAGGAGAACGTCAGGATCAGGGAGGAGGCCATCAAGTTCGAGCTGAAGCCGAGGCCGCCCGAGTGGAGGCCTGAGGACGTGATGGCGTCGTGGAGCAGGATGGTGAAGAGGCTTGACGGCTTCACGCTCGAGGTCGAGCCGGGCGAGGTTCACAGGGGGGAGGTCGTCGGCGTACTGGGCCCCAACGGCATTGGGAAGACCACCTTCATAAAGCTGCTGGCGGGGCTCCTGGAGCCCGACGAGGGCTACGTGAGCCTGAGGGGCAAGCTGAAGGTCAGCTACAAGCCGCAGTTCCTGCACGAGCTCAGGTCTGAGCTGACGGTCATGGAGCTCCTCGAGTCGTCCTCTGAGGCTGACCTCTCCTCGTCGTGGTTCAAGTCGAGCATAGAGAGGCCGCTGTCCCTCACCAAGCTCATGGACAGGAGGCTGAGCGAGCTCAGCGGCGGCGAGCTGCAGAGGGCCGCCATAGCCGCGTGCCTGTCGAGGGAGGCTGACATCTACCTCCTCGACGAGCCCATGGCGTATCTCGACGTCGAGCAGAGGCTGACCGTGGCGAGGCTCGTAAAGAGGCTGACCGAGGAGCGAGAGGCGGCCACCTTCATGGTCGAGCACGACATAGTGGCCCAGGACTTCACGGCAGTGACGCTCATGGTGTTCGAGGGCGTGCCCGGTGAGCGCGGCTACGCGCACAGGCCGATGGGCCTGAGGAAGGGCATGAACCTGTTCCTCAGGGGGGTCGGCGTGACCTTTAGGAGGGACCCCGAGACTGGCAGGCCCAGGGTCAACAAGGAGGGGTCGTACTTGGACAGGTACCAGAAGGAGGTCCTCCACGAGTACTACTATGTGCCATCCAAGGGCTAGGAAAACGTTATAAAAGGCCCCCGTGTATCAGTTATCGGTGACTTCGATGAAGGTGACCATCAGCCTGATAAAGGCGGACGTGGGCGGCTGGGTGGGCCACAGCACCGTGCACCCGAAGCAGATTGAGCTCGCCAGGCAGAAGCTAGAGGAGGCGAAGGAGACCGGTCTCCTCATCGACTACTACGTCTTCCACTGCGGTGACGACCTAGAGCTCCTGATGACCCACACCAGGGGTGAGAACAACGAGGAGATCCACAAGCTCGCCTGGGACACGTTCGTGGAGGTCACTGAGAAGGTCAGCAAACCCCTTAAGCTCTACGGGGCTGGCCAGGACCTGCTGGCTGAGACCTTCAGTGGGAACGTCAGGGGCATGGGGCCGGGCGTCGCCGAGATGGAGATAGAGGAGAGGCCCAGCGAGCCGATAATAGTGTTCGCGGCTGACAAGACCGCGCCCTCAGCCTGGAACTACCCACTCTTCAAGATCTTCGCCGACCCGTTCAACACTGCTGGCCTCGTCATAGATCCGAAGATGCACGACGGCTTCAAGTTCGAGGTCATGGACACCATAGAGGACAAGGTCGTCGTGCTGAACGCCCCAGAGGAGATGTACGACCTCCTGGCCCTCATAGGCTCCTACGAGAGGTACGTGATCAGGAGGGTCTGGAGGAAGTCCGACAACCTGATAGCCGCCGTGGCCAGCGTGACCAGGCTCAGCCTGATAGCTGGCAGGTACGTCGGCAAGGACGACCCCGTCCTCATAGTGAGGACTCAGCACGGGCTGCCAGCCGTCGGCGAGGTTCTCGAGGCCTTCTCCTTCCCGCACCTGGTGGAGGGCTGGATGAGGGGTAGCCACATGGGCCCGCTCATGCCCGTGCCGCTGCGCAACGCCAAGTGCACTAGGTTCGACGGGCCGCCTAGGGTGGTGGCGCTCGGCTTCCAGCTGTGCGGAGGCAAGCTGGAGGGGCCGAATGACCTCTTCGACGACCCGGCCTTCGACGCCACCAGGTCCTGGGCCCAGACCGTCGCTGACTACGTGAGGAGGCATGGGCCGTTCGAGCCCCACAGGCTCTCCATGGAGGAGATGGAGTACACGACCCTGCCGCAGGTTCTGGAGAAGCTGAAGGATAGGTTCAAGCCAGCGAGCTGACTGGCACTTTTTCTCTTCAATAGAAGCCATGGGGTTATATAAGCTAATTCTCGTCAATCAATTTCCTTTTGCGTAAAACCGTCGAATTTTGATTACGTTAAATAGTTTCACTCACGACGTGCCCTCTCCTGATGGGGGCGCACCTGACGCCGAGCTCCTCAGCGACGTGCCTGGCGAACTCGTCTACAAAGCCGTAAGCGGGGATCACGAGCTCGGCCTCAGACCTCCTCACGTACTCAAGCAGCTCGTCGAACCCCGAGTGGCTCGATAGCGGCAGTGACGTCAGGCTCCTCCACGTAGCAGCCCAGCCGGTGCACGTGACGAGCAGCCCGCGCCCTCTGTAGCGCTCGGCGCTGCCCAGCGGCACCACGACGACTCCTGCGGGCTCCCAGCCCCCCAGCACGCCGTAGCTCAGCTCCTCCCCCTCGCAGCGCTCGTGCACCCTGTTTATCGCGTATATCCTGCGCTCCACGACGACGGGGACGTTGAGCGTGGAGAGGTTAACGAGCGCCGTGACCTCCTGAGCCGTGCCCAGCGCCCGCGCTGCCACGAACGCCGCCCCGCCCTCCTCGATCCCAGCTCGCACCATCTCGAGCAGCGACTTGTACAGCTTGGACCTGGGCGGGAAGCTGTAGCGCGGCGAGCCGTAGGTCGCGTCCATTATGAGGACGTCGCCCCTTAAGGGCCTGGCCGGTCTAAGGATCACGCGACTCTGGAGGTTGAAGTCTCCAGTGAAGACGACCGAGGGCTCGGTGCCTATGCGGTACTGGAGGCTCCCCGCGCAGTGGCCAGCGGAGCGGGCCTCCACCTCGACGCCACCCACCTCGACTTCGCCCCCGTCACCCACGAGGATCAGGTCGCTGGGGCGCGCTCCCCTCTTGCCGAACAGGAGCTCGGATGTCGCCTCGCTCATCACCACGGGGACCCCCCTCATCCTGCGGAGCACGCTGGCGCTGGCGTGGTCGCTGTGAGCGTGGGACACGAGCACCAGGTCGGGTCTCACGCTGGGGGTGCTCGCGGGGTCGAGGGCTATCACCTTGCCGCCAACCTCGACGATTATGCCGCCGCTCCAGTAGACCCTGACCCCCCTCACCAGGGCACCTCCTTGAGCCCCAGGCGGTAGGCCACGTAGTTAGTGGCCAGGTGGAGGGGGCCAGTGAGGAGCACCGCCAGTAGGTAGTACTCCAGGGGCACGCTGGACACCAGCAGCTCGTAAGCCGCCAGGGCCACCAGGACAAACGTCAGCTGGTCGACCACGGGCAGGGGCCTGCCGCGCGGCACTCCGAGTCTGCGCTTGACGAAGGAGCCAAGGGCATCGCCACACATGGCGCCCAGCGAGAGCACGAAGGAGCCCCAGAGCGTGTGGGCCCCCAGCAAGGAGAGCGCGGCTCCTATCGAGAGACCAGCAGCCACGCCGCTCAGGAACCCCTCGACGGTCTTGCCGTCCCCCAGTATCCTCCTCCCGTCGATGAAGCTCCTGCCCATGTCTATGGGCGTCTTGAGGGGTAACACGTTCTTGAGGGCTACGGGCGCCGCGTTCGCGACGTAGCAGGGCGCCACGAACGCTAAGAACTCCAGCAGCTTGGCCAGCGCTGCCTCCAAGCAGCACCCCCCAGCCGTAGTATAGCTCGCCGCAAACCCTAATAAGCCCTCCCGCGGGAGGGCGTCCGCGTGCCTCACCCGAACCACTTGAACATGAAGTACCTTATCCTCCTCGAGCCTGGCTCGACCGCGGCTATCACGAACCTCTTCCTGACGGAGTGGGACAGCCTGCCAGCCCTTATTATCTCGAGCGGGTCTAGCTTTTCCTCGTAGGGGAGGATGTGGACCAGGAAGGGCGCATGGTCTATTCCCGGCCCGTGCTCGTAGACCGCGAACGTGCTGCCGAACTTCAGCCCCGACTTCACGACGTACCCCCTCCCCCTGAGGTCCTTGTACACCTCGTAGACGTCGTCGAAGTTGCTGTACACCCTCCTGCCCAGCTCTACTAGGTCGCTCAGGGACAGCTCCCCGCCGCCGCGGTCCACGACCCTCAGGACGCCCCTCTCGAGGAGGTAGCAGGCCTCGACCAGCGACAGCTCGAGCGGACGATCTAACTCGAGCCCCCTAGCCTTCCTCACGCCGACGTACTTGCCGTAGAACCCCAGCTTGTAGATCCTCTTGGCCTCCTCGACATCCCAGACTATCACCCTGTCGCCCGTGAGGATTCCAGTCGCCACCTCGCCGCCCGACAACTATATAACCCCCTAAGCAAGCGTCAAGGGGAGCCCGTTGGTGGAGAGAGCGGCCCTGAGTATATTAGTGTTTCCTCAGCTGATGGGGCCCCTCACGCTAGCTCGGCTCCTCCACGCAGCGCCCCTGAGCGTGGGCGCGCTGGCGCTGCCTCTGGTTCTCCCTGCCAGCTACCTAGCCGGGCTGGCCTACGCGAGGGCGCGGGGCAGGATAGTGCTGGGCAGGTCGGGGCTCAGGCCGGTGTACGTGAAGCCAGAGCCCGGCCACGTGGTCATCTACGGGAGGACGGGGAGCGGGAAGAGCAACACCGCCATGGTGATAGTCTCCGAGCTGAGCAAGAGGGTGCCGGTGATGGTTCTAGACTGGCACGGAGAGTACGTCGCCATGCCCGGCTTCAAGGTCCTGGTCCCAGGGGATAACTTCTCGATAAACCCCCTTGAGCACAGGTGCGGCCAGCTCAGCGAGCACATGGACTTCCTCGTCGACTTGTTCGGCGACGTCTACCACTTCACCGAGCCTCAGAGGTACATGTTCAGGGTTATCCTGAAGCAGCTCTACTCGGAGGGCACCCAGCCCACCCTGTCCCAGTTCATGGAGCTGCTGGAGGAGGTGCCCATACGCAGCTACTACGACCACGAGATCAAGATGGCCCTCAAGAGGAGGCTCTCCGGGCTGACTGAGGGCAGGGCTGGCAGGGCCCTCTCGCAGAGGTCGACGATGGACCTTAGCGAGTTGTTCAGCAGCAGCGTCGTGATAGACCTCAGCGTCTTCAGGAGCCTCTACACGAAGAGGCTCTTCTGCATGATCCTGCTCAAGCTACTCTACGACTACGCCACCACGGAGAGGGGAATATCGCCCGGCGTGCGCCACGTCACGGTCATAGAGGAGGCCTGGAACGTGATACCGTACAGGAGGCTGGACACAGAGCCCAGCATAGGCGAGAGGCTCTTCGCGGAGCTGAGGAAGCACGGCGAGCTCCTGATAGCCGTGACCCAGTTCCCTTCAGAGACGGCGTGGAGCATAATGAAGAACGCTAGGCTCCTCATCCTGCACTCACTGCCGCCCAAGGAGCTGAGCCTAGCTGGCGTCGACGCCGAGCTTAGCAGGCACCTGTCCCAGCCCGGCAGGGCGGTGATCGTCGAGGGCTCTAAGGCCGTCAAGCTGCGGGTGAGGAGGAGCAGGCACCAGGTCACACACGCGCAGCCGAGGCGCCTGGAGAAGCCCGAGGCCGCTGAGGAGCATCCAGCTGAGCCGGAGCGTGAGGCGGAGGTGGAGGCCCGTGTCGAGTCCGAGGAGGGCGAGGAGTACATCAGGATCATCCTACCGTGACGTGAGTGTCGAGCACCTCATAGGCGTACTGCTCAAGTACGTGCCAGAGGACCGCGTCAGGAGAGTGCTGGCCGACCTCGGTCTGGACTGCGAGAGGCTGGAGAGCACGATAGCCAAGGTGAGGGAGAGGCTCCCGAGGCGCGCTCCGGTGACCCACAGGGATCCCGTGCTCAGGAGGGAGTACGAGAAGCTGTACCTCTCCATCGCGTCCCTGAGGGAGTACGTGAGCTCGATAGACAGGAGGGTCTCAGCGCTCGAGCGGGCCGTCGAGAGGATACTCGACCAGCTCTCGATGATGGAGGAGGGGGGGCGTGGAGCCTGAGCTGCGGGTGCTGATGCGCTACTTCCCCTACGAGAGCCTGCGCAGGGAGCAGAGGAAGGTCATGCTGGCTGCCTACAGGGCGATGGCGGAGGGCAGGGACGCCCTGATAGAGGCGGCTAGCGGCGTCGGCAAGACCATAGCAGTGCTGACCGCCGCGATGCCGTTCGTGGAGGACGGGCACCGGGTCGTGTACCTGACTAGGACTCACGCTGAGATAGACAAGGTGGTGGAGGAGGTCGCCAGGGTGGCTGAGCTGGGCCACCCAGTGAGGGCCGTAATGGTGCGGGGCAAGAGCGGCCTGTGCCTCAACCCCCTGGCCTCGGGCCTGCCGCCAGGCCTCCTGGACGAATTCTGCTCGCTCGCCAGGTCCGTGGGAATGTGTCCATTATCTGCGGCCGGGGCGCGACTAGCGCCGTTCAACCTCACGAGCCGCGAGCTCGTTGAGGCGTGCCGAGAGGCGCGGGCCTGCCCCTACGAGGTCCTGATGAGCCACCTAGCAGAGGGCGACGTGGTGGTCATGACCTACAACTACCTGGTCGACGGCGAGCTGAGGGATAGGGTCCTGAGGCCAGCCATGTCCGCCGACAAGGCGCCAATCGTGGTCATGGATGAGGCGCACAACGTCCAGGAGCTGCTCCACTCAGCCGATTCCGTGAAGGTCTCCCTAACTGACGTCAGGCGAGCTGTTGAGGTCCTCAGGGCTGACCTGCCTCGCGCCCGCCTCACGAGGGCGCTGGCCTCCCTAGCCCGCTCTCTAGCTAGGGCGGCCTCCTCGCTAAGCTCAGGCAGGGCCTCAGTCCCCCTTAGCGTCTCGGCACCGCTAGAGTCTCTGGAGGCCGCTAGGTCGGTCCTAGCCGAGGCCGCCCGCGCCAGGCTGCCCGAGGGACCAGCGGCCGTGAGGCCCCTGCTGCACTTGAGGTCCATCCTGCGCCTCCTCGAGAGATCTGCCAGAGAGGGGCACGCCGTGGTCCTGAGCTGTGAGGGGGGCGAGCTCAGGCTGGAGGCCTTCAACCCGAACCCTCTGAGGCTCAGGGGCGCCATCAGGAGGAGGCTAGCGCTCGTGGCCATGTCTGCTACCCTGTCCTCAGTCGAGTTCTACTCCGAGATCCTAGGGGCTAGGAACCCCATAGTCAAGCGAGTCCCCTCGCCCTACGTGAGGAACGCAGCATTCCTGGTCTACACGGGCCTTGATACGTCATTCAAGTCGAGGGGGGATGAGCTGTACGAGTCCGTCGTCGAGCTGATATCTGACGTGGACGCGCACCTGCCTAGCGGCCACTCGATGGCCGTCTTCGTGCCCTCCACTGAGTTCCTGAGCGAGCTCCTCGACAGGGGTCTGGTCTACAGGGTGGGGAGGGCAGTGCTGGTGAACCCGCTGCCTGGCGGGCTGGGCGAGGACGCCGTGCTCGTGAGCGTGCTGGGGGGTAGGCTGAGCGAGGGCGTGGACCTCAGAGTCTCGCTGTGCCTGATAGTGGGAGTGCCCTACGCCAGGCCCGATTATAAGGTGATGGCGGTGATGAGGGAGTACTCGAGCGTGTTCCCCGGCAGGGCTAGGCGCTACGCTTACGTCCTGCCAGCTGTCAGGAGGGCGATCCAGGCCTCGGGGAGGCTGCTGAGGGGGCCGCGGGACAGGGGGGTAGTCGTATTCGCTGACAGGAGGTACCTGAGGCTGCTGCGCTACTTCCCGAGGTGGCTGGCCGCGCACGTCAGGGCGGTGAGGAGGAGGGAAGAATTGTTAAAGGCCGTCGCGCTATTTCCTTACGGAGGCCCGAGGTGGCCCCCATGAGCAGGAGGGTCGAGAGGAGGCTAAGGCTGAGGAGGCGCGAGGAGGTCGGCAGGGGCCTCGCCAAGATGAACCCGCGGATGATGGAGGAGCTCGGAATAACCACCGAGCTCGAGGTCGTGATAGCGGGCAAGAAGAGGTACAGGTTCAGGGTGCTGAGCGACGAGAGCGTCCCCGAGAGGGAGGTCTGGTGCAACGAGGAGGAGCTGCGGGAGTACGGGATAGCCGACAACACCGTCGCGACGTGCAGGGCGCCCCTTGAGAGCCAGAGCGGTTAAATAGCTCCTAGCGGTATAGTGAGGGGGGCTCGTCACCCATGCTCAAGCGTGAGGACGTCGAGGTGAAGCTCAAGGTCCCCATAGCCTACCAGAAGATGATCGACCTGCTGAGCAAGCTGACCGCCGACCTGAGCGACCTGCTGGGGACGGTGGACCGCATCATAAGAAGCTTCGGGGAGTTCAACACTGCATCGATGCGCAGCGAGATCAGGCGCAGCAGGGAGGTGAAGCGCGAGATAGAGTCCCTGAAGAGCGACCTAATAGACTACATATCTAAGGCGGCGCCAGCCCTGTACGCTAAGGAGGAGTGGATGAGGGTCCTCTCCAAGCTCTCCGGCATATCAGACAAGGCAATGGGCATAATGTACAGGGTCGAGCAGCTCCTGGTCAACAAGTGGGAGATACCCGAGGACGTCCAGGCTCAGCTCTCCAAGCTTTCGGAGAGTGTAGTCGAGATGCTCGGTGAGTGCAAGTCCGCAGTTTCCCTGATAGGCATAAACCCTGACGGGGCGCTCGAGGCGTGCAGGAGGGTTGAGCTGATAGAGAAGAGGACTGACGAGCTCTACAGGAGGGCGAACTTCCTCATAATCAGGAGCAGCGCGTCGTTCAGGGAGATACTACTGCTGAAGGACATCGCCGAGATGCTGGAGGAGATATCGGACACCATGGAGTCCATAGTGGACGACGTCAGGGTCATACTCATGGGCCTTGCGTAGCGGGGGGCCGTGTTGGAGCGACTCTGGGCTCCCTGGAGGATCAAGTACGTCAGGGAGGTCATCCCCATCAGGAGGCCTGAGGGCTGCATATTCTGCGACGCCGCGCGGGCCACTGACGACAGGGAGAAGCTAGTGATATTCAGGGGCGCCCACGCCTTCGTGATGCTCAACCTGTTCCCGTACAACAACGGGCACTTGATGGTCGCGCCGTACAGACACGTAGCCACGCTGGAGGAGCTGAGCGACGAGGAGGGGCTGGACCTCTGGAGGCTAACCAAGTGCTGCCTAAGGCTCCTGAGGGACTCGATGAGCCCGGACGGCTTCAACGTCGGGGTCAACATAGGCAGGGTTGCTGGAGCTGGCGTCGAGTCCCACGTCCACGTGCACATAGTACCCAGGTGGTGCGGCGACACGAACTTCATGCCAGTGATAGGGGGGACTAAGGTGATACCTGAGGCGATCTACGACACGTACGACTTCCTGCTGAAGTTCGTCCCTAAGGCCTTCCAGGACTACAGCCGGGGCCAGCCCCTAGGCGCCCGCCGAGAAGCGAGCTAGCGCGCCCTCACCTTATCGGGAGCTTTATCTTCAGCCTCCTAGCCAGCTCCTTGTACCTGTTCCTGACGGTGACCTCGGTCACCTGGGCAGCCTGAGCGACCTCCTTCTGCGTCCTGACCTCGCCAGTTAGCAGCGCCGCTATGTATATCGCCGCGGCCGCCAGGCCGGCGGGGTCCTTGCCAGCGGTTATCCCGGCCTCCCTCGCCCGCCTCAGTATCTCGATCGCCTTCCTGACGGTTATGGCGCTAAGCCCCAGGAGCTCGCCTATCCTAGGCACGAAGTCCACTGGGTTAGGCAGCGGGATCCTGACGGAGGCCTCCCTGACGAGGAGCCTGTAGCACCTGGCCACGTCCTTCCTGCCCGCCCTCGTGTACCTAGCTATCTCGTCCAGGGTCCTCGGGACCCTCATCTCCCTGCAGGCAGCGTATATCGACGCGGCCACCACTGACTCTATCGACCTGCCCCTCACCAGCCCGCTCTCTAGGGCCTTTCTGTATATCTCCAAGGCCCTGTCCTTGACCCTCTTCGGCAGGCCTAGCTGAGAGCCCAGCCTGTCTAGCTCCATCTGGGCCTGCGCCAGGTTGCGCTCTATCGACGACTGTATCCTAGCCCTGGTGTGCCACTTCCTGAGCCTCAGCATCTCTATCCTCCTTCGCAGGCTGATCTCCCTGCCAGCAGCGTCCCTGCTCCTCCAGTCTATGTCCGTGGAGAGGCTCTCGGGAGTCACGCGCTCCAGGGGCGCCCCCACCCTGCTCCTCTTCTCCTTCTCCTCAGGCGTGAACGCCCTCCACTCAGGGCCCCGGTCTATTATCCTCTCGCTGATCACGTAGCCGCACTCAGGGCATATGATCTCGCCGCGGGCCGCGTCGTAGATTAGCTTGTCGTTGCCGCACTTAGGGCACACTACGTACTCCTCCTCATACTCGCCTAGCCCCTCGGGCACATACCCCACCCTCTCACCCCAGCGGGAACCCCCGCCAGAAGCGATAAGTATTTAAGTATTTCGCTCACCCAGAGACATACTGGTCACCACTGATATATAAACCTTTCTATCGTTCAAATAAGGCATACCCCTGTAGCACCCCGGGACTAGCAGCGTCGCGCTAGGTCTCGCGCCGCGCCCTGCACTCACTCTTGAGCGGGCACTCGCTGCACCTGCGTTTCTTGCAGTACTCCAAGTAGAGCCTGACGAGCCTGGACTCGTGGGCCTCGACGGCCTCCCTCGGGAGCCCCAGCCTCTCAGCGACCTCGAGCGCCATCCTGCAGGGCACCGGCCTCGCCTTGTCCCACACGCCCCTCAGCTCCCTGAGGAATATGTTGACCGCCACTGGGCCGACGCCCCTGATCTCCATGAGCCTCCTCTCCAGGTCCCGCGGGTCGCTGGCCGCCTCGTGGATCGCGTCGACCCTCCCGCCGTACCTCTCGACCAGGAGCCTGGCCATCTCGAGCAGGTTCGTGGCGGTCGAGAAGTCGTACCTGACGTAGCCGCCCGCGTCAAGCACTTCAACGAGCCTGTCCCAGCCAGCCTCCAGTATCCGCTCAGGGCTCGTGAGGCCAGCCCTCACGAACTCGGCGAAGGTCCTCTTGGCTATGTCCGCCGAGATCCTCTTAGCGAAGAGCATCGACGCTAGGAGCCACTTGAACCTGTCCTCCGCCCTCCTGAGGTCGAGCCCCAGCTCCTCGCTGTAGGTCTTGAGGGCTGAGAGCTTCCTCAGGGCCTCCTCCAAGCTAGGCACCAGGCGCTGGGTCCTAGCGGACTAGGTGCTGCCAGCCCCTGTCCATTATCGTGTACCTGCCGGTGAATAGGGCCGTCCTGACGGGCAGCGTCGGGAGGCCCTCAGCGTAGGCCCTCTCGAATACCACGGCCTCCCTCGAGAACTCGTCGATGTTGGGGTGCTCGTAGAGCCTCAGAAGCTCCCTGAACGTTTTCCTGCTGACCCTGGAGTTGAGCCTGACGACGACCATCGCTTTGGTGTGCATTAACGCACCCATAAAAAGCTTACCAATGATTTAAAAATAGTAAAGAAATCATTGATTAAGTTGAGACTTAACTGACGTCCAGCTCCTCAGGCCGGATAACGTCGCCCACGTCGATCAGGTCTGGTGCGCGGCTCGCGCAGACCACGTACCCCCCCAGCCTGGGGTCGTACGTGGCTACCGCCAGGGCTGCGCGCGCGTATCTGTGGCCGAGGGCCGCGCAGAGCCAGGGAGAGGGCTATCGTGGTTCCCAGGTACGGCTACGCCAGGAGGTTGGTGAGGGAGTACATGGCTCACGCAGCCTCCAAGGAGAGGGGCGGCGTCTTCACGTTCAACTGCAGGCGATTCCACAGGCACCTGCGCAGGAGGGGGCTGCGACCCGTGGACATGAGCGTCGTGTGGAGCGTGGTCCTCACTGAGTACGGGGACGCAGTAGTTGAGGCCTGGGTGAGGAACCACAGGAGGTACGCGGTGCTGGACAGGAGGAAGGTGGT
>CAZCFI010000016.1:0-29281 GCA_964497915.1 uncultured Thermoproteales archaeon | reverse complement strand
GCTTTCCCCTCAGGCGGCTCCCTGAGCGAGGTCGGCCCCCGCCTGAGACCTGATGCTGGAGCTCCTAGCCGCGGGGAAGTGGACGAAGTCCGCGAGGAAGCGATGAAGGACGTAGGTGAGTATGTGAGAGACATTCTGAGGTGGCCGTTCTCTTATTTCTCTTCCTGACCAAATTCACTAACCTTTCACCCTACTTTCAAAACTCTTCACGTCAGGGCCGTCTCCAGGGGGCGGGAGAAGCACGTCACGGTGCCGACTGAAACTTAAACCCAGGTCTGCGGCTCAAGGGCACTTGGCCGAGTTAGGTGACCTTCATTCTCTTCTCGGCGAGGGCAGTACTGTTATTATCCTGTCTACAATTTTTAAGTACCTTAATGAAGTCGCTGTCGGTTATTTGGCTCCTTTCTCCCCACTAACTGAGCCACCTCCTCAAGACCGCTACATGGCTCCTCAAGCAGCTTTCCGGTGTAGTCAAACATTTCCTGTATCTCCTCAGTGGTCCCCAGCGCTCCAATCCTCCCTAAAATCCAGTACCTTAACCTCTCGGGGAGGACGAAGAGGTTCTTCCCTATCACGGTTAGCGTTGGCACGTCCTTTATGTAACCTAGGCTGATCAGGACGGCCCCAACGTCGTACAGGAGGTCTAACCTCAGCTCAGGCCACTCCCTTATCTCCTCAAGGCGCTCTCTTATGACTTGAGCTATCTCATGGCCGCGTATGTCCACCATCTGACACCTCTAAGGCGGTGCGTACCCAAAGAGCCTGTAGGTGTAGAGAGACACCACGCTATCCCTGAGCTTCTTCACCCTCTCTAGCTGCTTCTAAAGAGCCTTCCTCCTCTCCTCATCCTTCTCTTTCTTGAGAGCCTCCTCCAGCCTCTTCTCAGCCACCAATATCTCCAGTGCTAGCTTGCCGACATCCTCCAATGTCATGCCCCTCTCACCTCTGTACGTAGCTCCGAACTTCCTCTCGAGAATCCTGGCGTCCATCACGGCGCTCGCCCCCTGCTAGCCAAATGTCTCTTCAGAGCCTCGACGGGGTCGGGGACGCTCCTTATCAGGGCCTCAATCAAGTCTGAGTACGTGACCTTCCTCCCGAGGGCGCTCATGCAGCTCCCCGTCAACCTAACGAGCTCCTCATACACCTCTCTCCTAATCTTTATCGTCACGCCCTCCCTAACCTTGCTCATCGCCATCCCCACCATTACTAGCGTTAGTAACGTTAATAAATCTTTCTTCAGGATGTAGTGAGAACGCAGGTCACCGAGGCACGGAGTCTAGGCCGGGCTCCCTAGCCTCACTCCGCGTCTCGGCTACTACCCGAAAACAGGAGGTCGCGGGGCCCCACATCAGAGCCTCCCCTCAGCTCACCCTCCACCATCCTCGCTAAGACCTCTATCTCGTGCCCTCGATACCTCCTCCGCAGCAGGCTACCCCTCATGGAGCTCCCATTCGGTGGGATTTGTACGCTGCGATTCAGGCGTCTCGTTAACCTCGGGGAGGACCTTCGCGTCACTCTCGGCGACCCCGTAGGGCTTCTCAGCGGCCCGCACGGTGCCTCTCTTGCTGATGCACCCCAGAGCCTCCCGAGACCCCCTCAACTCCCTCGCCCTGACGGGCCCGCCGCCTGCACTCCTCGCGAGGCTCGGTAGCGCTGCGACGATAAGCCTGCCAGAGCTAGCCCACAGCTGCGCCATGAGCAGGGCAGCTGAGCCCGGTCGCTATGGCTGAGTTGCCGTCTCAGGTCACTTAAGTGCGCGCTTGCGGGGCGGGGGCTACTCCACAAACGCTCTTAAGGGTACCTTCCACCAGCCCCGCGCGCCCCTACCGACGATGCCCTTGGACCTAGCCTCCCTGAACCTCTCCCTGAGCTCCTCAAAGGTGCCGTCGTCCACTATTACGACCCCGTGGTCGAGGGCGTCATAGATGGCGACCGACCCCCTATTCATCAGGGCCTTCACCTCATCGATCGTGTACGGGAACACCTCCAGGTGGTAGCCCTCGTCCCAGTGCCTCGCGAGCTCCGCGACGCGGTCCAAGAAGGGGCCGCTGCTCCTCCTCAGTATGACCAGCAGGTCCACGTCGCTGTGCCTCAGGTGGTCGCCCCTGGCCCTGGAGCCGAAGAGCACCGCTGAGGCTATCGGGAAGCCTAGCCGCCTGAGCTTGCCAACGTACTCCCTCAGGCACTCAACAACCTCTCCGCCCAACTCAGCACCCTCCTAGCCATTGTAAGGCACTGGGCTGCCACCCTCCTGGTGTAGATCTCGCTCGGGACGCCGTTGGCCGCGTCCGGGTACCTCGACGTCAAGTAGTGGGGGTTCAGGTCCTTTATGTCGTCCAAGACCTCGCCCACATCTACGCCAGCGTCCCTCAGGGCGCTCGCCAGCTCCACCAAGTTGTGGATCTTCGGTGGGAGCACCCTGAGCCTCTCTATTATCAGCGCCCTCAGGGCCTTCTCGACGGCCTGGTGGGACAGGAACGCGGCGTAGTTGAAGTACCCCTGGTCCAGCATCCTCTCGGCGACCTCCAAGTCCACCAGGGCGGACCTCCACCACTCGCTGGCCTCGCGCCTCGAAAACCTCACGCTCATGGCCTTCATAACGTACGCGGCCAGCCATATTTGTCTCGCGCTCGCAGGAGGCCTGACCCTGCTGTGAGCTGGCGCCCCAGCAGCCCCGCCTCCCCGAGGGCTCGCGAGGACGCGCTCTAGACCCCTGCTCCGGCTCCCCTCCGCGCCAGTTCGCTGGCCAGCGCCTCGGCCCGCTTAGGTCAGAGCGCTGAGAGCAGCTCCACGCCGCTCAGCCTCAGTGCCTTCTCACTGAGCCCCTCTCCCTCAGGACCCACGCCTCAGCCTTGATATTCCGGCCTTTTAGGCATTCAGCTAGCTTGCTCAGATCGTCTATGAGCTCGCTCACTGCTGCCCTATCTCGACTTGAGATGGCTCCAACCTCCTCACGTCGGTCCTGTCGAAGTCCCTGTCGAAGCTCACGATGGGCACCCGCGCCTTCCTGGCGAAGTAGTAGTGCAGCCCGTCGTCGAAGTCCAAGCCCACCCTCTCAGCTATCTCAGCGGCTGCTAGCTCCTCGTCTACCGACAGGTCAACTACCGACAAGCCCCTCCACGACAGCACCTCGGCGAGGAACTTAGACACGAGGGCTGGCCTCCCGAGTATGGCCGAGATGCCGTGCAGCGCGAAGTGCAGCACGTAGGCGCTCACGGACCCCCTCTTCACGGCGTTCAGGAACCTGAGGGACTCCTCCCAGCGCTCGCGCTTGTAGAGGACTTCAAGGATCACGTTGGCGTCGATCAGGTACATCGAGGGACCTCCTCCTCAGGGCCTCTACCAGGTCCTCGCCCTCCCAGAGGTAGTCGGAGAGTAGCCCCAGGCCCACTATGGAGTCGGCCGTGTCGGACGGCTCAGCCTCGGCGATGGCCAGCTCCCTCTTGATCAGGTCCACTATGGCCCTCGAGATAGCCCCCCTCCTCAGCCCGTACCTCTCGGCCACGTACCTGCGGAACTTCTCGGCTAGCCATGCGGGCACCTCGGCCTTAATGACCTCGACCCCCCTCCTGCCCTCGCCAGCCAAGCTGAGGTCACCAGGGTACTATAGTACTTTCGTCCTTAAGAACCTTCCGCTTGAGCTCGTGAGGCTGGGTCGCGAAGCGAGTCACTGCCACCACTCGCCTGCCCCTCAAAGCGTTCCTGCGCTTGCCGTAGCCCTCCCGCGCTCGGTGACCTCGCACTTCGGCGCCGGCCTTGCTGAAGTCGGCTAAGCGGGCGGTGCCACGCCTCGAGCGCTTAAATAGGCAGCCAGCGTTACCTAACGGGGTGGCCTCAGCGAGGTGGTGTTCCCTGAGCGAGGTCGAGACCTTCAGGAGACTCGTCAGAGAGAGGCTGGGGAGCAGGGTGCTCGTACTCACGCTCTTCGGGTCTCGGGCTGAGGGGCGGAGCACCGCCGCCAGCGACGTCGACGTGGCCGTACTGCCAGCTGGCGGGGGGGTGGAGGAGAGGCTGGCGCTGGCCTGCGACGTGGCGGAGCTGGCGTCCCGAGCCTTCGGCGTCCCCGAGGACAGGGTCGACATAGTGTTCCTCGACGACGAGAGCCTGCCGATAGAGCTGCTGTTCAAAGCAGTCGCCAGGGGCGTGTTAATCTACTGCAGAGACGCGGAGCTCTACAGGGACCTGAGGCTGAGGGTCACGTCGAAGTACCTGGACTTCAGGGTGTTCAAGGAGAAGCTCGGCCTGACTCAGGCCTACCTGAGGGCCCTGAGGAGGGACCTCGTTGGCGAGGGTCGAGGGGCTGCTAAGGGTCATTAGGGAGAACCTAGCGCTCCTCGACTCCAAGCTCGAGGAGTGCTCCGAGGAGGAGCTGGTCGGCGACCCGTTCTACCTGAACTCAGTGCTCCACATACTGCAGGTCTCATCTCAGGCCCTCATAGACCTAGCCTCCCACGTCATCGCTGAGTCCGGGCTGGGGATCGTCGATAGGTACTCAGCCGCTCCCGAGATCCTGCGCGAGAGGGGGGTGCTCGAGCGAGGGGAGGCGGAGACCTTCAGGAAGATCATAGGCTTCAGGAACATCGTGGTCCACGGGTACTCCGCAGTGTCGAGGGAGGTGGTCCTGAGCATCCTGAGGGGGCGCAAGTACCGCGACATAGTCAGGCTCGCCCTGAGGGTGGCGGAGTGGGCTGCTGGTCGGGGAGTGGACCCCTAGCCAGGCCCCGCTAACCCCCGGAGCTCGAGCGGAGACCGCATGCCCGAGGCTGGCCTAGTGAGCGAGGGGCTGGGCGGACGCCCGCCTCCGGCTACGGGGAGGAGCGCCTTGGTGGAGCTCCAGCAACTTGTCCCCCACATCCCCAAGGCGGCGCCCTTGAGCGGAGCCAGGCTCGCGTGTGAGGTGGCGTCCTCAGGGGTAGATAGCGTTAGGAGGGGCCTCACTCCACCAAGTGCACCCTCACGCCCAGCTCGGCGGCCACCCCGGCCTGCCCCCGGTCGCTCGTGAGGAGCTCGCCGTACCTACGCGCCTGCGCTATGTACAGCGAGTCGTAGAGCGTCACCCCGCGCTCCAGGGCTATCCGCAGCGCTGGCTCCACGTAGTCAGCCTCGGGCTCTAGGACTATCACCCCCGCATTCACGAGGCTCAAGAACGCTTGGTACAGCCTCACCGCCTCAGCCTTGCCTAAGGCCCCCCTCAGCACGCAGTGCCTCCACACCGCATTGCCTACCTCCTTCACGACGTGGTCTACAGAGTACAGGGGCCTCCTCTCCCTGACAAACCTGCTCACCTCCTCCCAGCCCTCCTCGTGCAGTACGTACTTCGCGAGGGCCGAGGCGTCAATGACTATCACGGTCCTCCCTCACGTACCTCGCTGCTGCCCCTCTAGGGGCCGCGGGGACTCTCCTTATGAGCCTCTCGAGCTCCTCTATCGCCCTCAGCTGCTCGTACTCCCTCACGCGCCTCTCGACGAACCTGCGGAGCTCCTCGCTCCAGTTGATGACCCCGCGCAGCTCGTCCATCTTCCTCTTAAGCTCCCTGGGCACGCGGAACGAGACCGTGACGCTCAAGCCCGCCACCGTGTAGTGCAGTGCTGTAAGGCATATTTAACTTTAGTTGTAGCACGAGCCAGGCGTGGCACTGTAGCACTCATCTTGGGGAGATCGCACTCCAACTCCGCGCGGCTCTCTGACGGGAATGGACCAATCGTCCAGAACGCTCTTTAAGCCCCCGACCTGGTAGGTGCGAGACCTGAGCTAGAGGAGTGTCGCCGCCCCGACAGCAGTCATCGCCAGCGCCTGCGCGTACCTAGCCTTCAGGAGAGGCGCCGGGGGCACTCTCAGAGCGGCGTCAATTTCTGCCCCGGACGCCATAGCCTCGCTTAAGGGCGTCTCCTCTTGGCAGCACCAGCGCGCGCCTGAGCGCTTGGGGCCAGGGCTAGCTGAGGGAGCCGCGGCTGGGGGCGCCCCCTGCTGGGGTAGCGTCCGAGGCCTCGGCCAGAGTAAGTTCTCGGCCGAAAGACTATATAGGGGCGCTCGCTCATGTATATGCGGTGTATATGCGTGAGCGACATAATAAGCGTTAGGGTGCCCAAGGAGCTGAGGGAGGGGATGAGGAGGTTCAGCTACGTTAACTGGAGCGAGGTCATTAGGGAGGCCATAAGAGCCCGCATAGAGGTCGAGGAGAGGAGGCAGCGCAAGATGAGGGCCGCCGAGGACATGGACAGGATCAGGAACAAGGCCCTGCAGCTGCACGGCGCTACCGATTACGACTCGAGCGAGGTGATCAGGCTCTGGAGGAGGCTGAGAGGGTAGTGGTCGACGCCAGCGTGGTCGTCAAGTGGTTCGTCCCCGAGAGGCACTACGAGAGGGCGCTGAAGCTCAGGGACGCGTACCTGGAGGGAGGGGTCGACCTGGCCTCGCCGAGCCTCGTGCTATATGAAGTCGCCAACGCCCTCAGGTTTCACAAGGTTTACAGGCTCTCCCCAGAGGACGTGGCGAGCGCTGTGAAGGACGTGGCCGACCTGGGCATCGTTAGAGAGCTGACCCCGAAGGGCTGGGTGAGGGCTATTAAGCTATCGGTGGACAGAGGGGTGAGCGTATACGACGCAGTGTACGGAGCCATGGCCTTGGCCCTCGACGGCGCTCTAGTCACGAGCGACGAGGAGCTACGCGAGAGGATTGGGGACCTAGTGAAGGTGATCCTGCTAAGCGAGCTAGACCTCTAGCGCGCCCGCGGTGCCCCTGGGGCGGGTGGGCGACTAGGATCCCAGCACCGACCTGAGCACCTCCCTGTACAGCGGCACCTGCCACGCGTAGTACTCCCCCACGCCCACCTCTGGGTCCCGCTCGACGCGCTGGCCGCCCACGGTCGTCCAGTGCTTGTAGGCTATGAGGTTCTCCCTGGTCAGCACCCTCTCGAGCCTGAGCATCGACTCCGTGGCCTCGTGGAACAGCGCGTCGGGATCCTCCACCACGCCCCTCAGGCACTCGAGGAGCCCCGCGGCCCTAACCTCCCTGACCACCTCAACTAGCTTCTCGCGGTAAAAGCCTACGAGGCGCTCCAAGTTCCACTCGAAGCTGCAGGCCAGCTCGATCAGCTTGCCGGGGTTCCCGCCCAGGAGGAGCCACAGCCCCTGGGCGTCGACCCAGCTGGGGGGGCGGAGCTCCTCGACCAGCTCCTCGAAGGCGCCCCTGCCCAGGTTCCACAGCAGCCTGACTAAGGCGTGCCTATGCCTGGCCACGAGCCTCCTACTCTCCCCCTCGGACGTCGCGATGATGAAGTTTACAGCGCTGACCCCGTAGTCTCGGGAGACCCTCCACATGAGCTCGTACAGCCACTTGACGTACCTCTCGGCGCTGCGCACCCCAATAGCCCTCACCACGTCGTCAACGCACACGAGGACGTACTTCCCCCTCAGGTTCCTCCTGTATAGCCTCTCGGCAACCCGGTCTATCACCAGGGATATGGACCTCGATATCGCGCTCCCCAGCGGGAGGCCCAGGTGGCCGACTGCCTCGGCGACGGCCTCCCTGACCGCTTCGGCGTCGACGCTCGGCGACGGCACCACGGCTCCGCGCAGATCCCTCTCCTCCAGCGCGTCCACGTAGAGCGCGACGCCGTCTCTGCCGAAGTACTCGCTGAACCTCCCAACGAACTCCCTGAGTAGCCTAGTCTTGCCGCAGCCCTCGGGCCCGTAGACGTACAGCGGCGTAGCCCTGGTAGCTGAGCACCACTCCCTCAGAGCGCTCAGCTCAAGCTCTCTGTCCACAAACCTTACTTCCGCTGCCATCGTCCCCCTGCTCTGCAGCCTCGCTCGTAAGGTTCGCCTAGCCTATTAAGCCTTTTGGCGGGCTCTTCAGGCACTGCGCTGATAGGCGCGGCGGTGGGCTGCGGTCTAACCGAGCTGAGGAGGCTGAAGGGCCCAGCGGGCCGAAGGCTGGACTAGCTAGACTAGGAGCCGCTGAGAGCTCAGCGCGCCCCACGGCCCAGCGGCGCCAAGCGCCCTGCTGCCAGAGGCTGCCCTAGGCTGAGTCCCGCGCTACAGCACCCTCTTAAGCACCTCCTCGACGGGCTCTCTGTAGGCCTCCTCGAAGTCCCTCGCCACCGGCCTCACCCAAGCCGTGTAGGCGGGCTCAACGTACCTGCAGACCTCGCTCACGGTGAGCTTGGTCACCATGCCCAGCGAAGCGAGCACGCTGACAGCCTCTCTGTACTTGTCCCCCTCAAAGAGGTCCACGCGGCCCGGCGCCACGGCCAGCACGTAGTCTGCGTCGAGAGATCCCGGGGTCGGCGCCGCCGCGTTGTTAAACGACTCCACCACTAGGTCCTCGCACTCCCCCTCGAGGAGCTTGAGGCAGCGGTCAGCGCACGCGCCCGCCTCACGCCACAGCAGCTCCCTCGCCTCGCGCAGGCTAAGCCGCCTCGGGGCTGGGCGCAGGCAGCGCGCGAGCTCCACTAGCTCCTGGGCCAGCAGGCGGGGGGCCGTGTCTACGACCTCCTCGCAGACGTAGTGCTCCACCCTCACCACGCCAGCGCAGCGGGTGACCCTCATGAGGGCCACGTTGAGGGGCTCCTCGACAATCCCGCCGGTCTTGGCTGGGTCCATGGGCGCTACTAGGACGTCGACGGGGTTGAGGACGTGCACCCTGTCAAGCATCCCGACCTCGGCTGCCAGCCTGTAGGCGTCCTCGCCCACCAAGAGGCTCAGCTCCCTGCTCCTCGCCACCGTGCCGTACTGGTGCCAGGCTGAGTGCCCCGCGACGGGCTTGGCCGCCAGCGCGAGCCTGCCCCTGGACCTGAGAGCCCTGACCAGGCACAGCGCGAGGCTAGTCTTGCCTGAGTCGACCTCCAGGTACCCCGTCACTAGGAACTTCATGCCCGCGCCCCCGAGGGCGTGGCTCGGCCCCGCTCGCGACTACACAACACACAACTAGGAGGCGACTCTAATTCCTGTCGCCGCCGAGCTGCACCCCATATGCCCCGAGGCGTGCAGCGTCGAAGTCGCAACTGGCTAGCGCGCGGCAGACGGGGAAGCCCGCGAGGGGGCGTGAGTGCCGGTGGCTTGGGGCCCTACGGCTTGGTGGCCGAAGGCCGCTCAGCGCAGAGGCCAGGCCCTCCTACGTCTGGGTGCGCTCGCGCCCAGAGCGCGGGGGGAGCTTCACCTGGCCCCCTCGCCACGTCGAGCCCCCGACTTCTTCGTATACTCTTCCAGCGACCTCTGCTGGGTACGCGGCCACCCCTTGGAGCCGCTCAAGCCCTCCACTGCCCTTCAACGCCCTAGCGAGCGGCCCGCTTCCTAGAAGTTCGTGAGGAAGCCGTAGCTCGCGTTGGCCCCCAGGCCTCGCTGACGTGCTCGCCTCAGCTGCTGAAGTAGGCTAGGGGTGCGCGTGCAGACCTGGATGACCGCTCGGTCGCAGCCGCTCATCATCGAGCACTGGGATGCCTATGTGGCCCTCCCTCACGCCAAGCTCGACAGCTCCTTGAGCAGGCTCGGTGCGCGTCGGAGCTGCAACTCTAAGCTCGCGGCTAGATTGACGTCGTGTGGCGTCTCGCCCCCATCGAGCGAGCTGCCAGTACAGTGTCGCGTACTTAGCCCTGCACCTGCGCCAGGGCGCCTCCCCAGGTCTCACCGCAATCTCGCTAGCGTAAGGGCCGCACGCCGAGACACTAACGGAGGAGGCCAGTGACGTTCGGGGCGGCGTGCTGAGGACGGAGATCCCAGCGTGACCCTTAAAAGTAATTTTACGTGAAACTTATAATATCTTTCAAAAACAGAGAAAAAATATCTTGTTGAAGAGGTCAAGCTTTTATTCACTCGCGGGCATGCTCCATTAGGGGATCGCATGAGAGAAGTCCGCATGAGAGATGTGGCTCTGTCGCTCGCGCTCGTGGCCTTCGCAGTGCTGTCTCCGCTCATCAGCCTCTCGTGGGCCACGAAGACCCCCCTCGACTATGCCGTGGGGTACGCTTTGGGCTCGCTAGTTGAAAGGATGCCAGCTACGGTGCTGCTCAGGGTGTTCTTAGAGGTCCCCAAGGGCGCTGAGGGACTGACGTTCTACGTCAGGGTCTACCACCTGAGGCTCGAGGGAGCCGATAGGGTCGGCGAGGTCAGCGTAGTGCCCGAGCAGGTGCCGCAGGACGGAATTAAGTTCCAGCTGAGGGTTCAGAAGGTGTTCAAGGGGTACACTGAAGTCAGGGTTGGGGGGAGGTGGGTCAGGAGGCCGCTATACAAGTACCAGTACTTCTACGTGACCGCAGCTGCGTACGACAGGGAGTCGGGGGCCCTGTACGACGGCTCGAGGGCAGTGGCCGTTGATCCCCGCTACTACGCATACGACGTGACGGTCAAGGTGGTGAGGCTTGGCTCGAAGAAGGTGCCCGCAGACAAAGTTCCGAAGGAGGGGCAGGTGAAGTACTACCTCGATCAGAGGTGCCCGAACGTGGTCGTGTTTGCCCTCTCGATCCCGAGGGGCGGCAAGAGCAGGTACTACGTGCCCGAGGGGATGCCAATCAGGATCCAGTGCTTCGAGAAGGAGTGGTGGACTGACGACCCAAGCTTGGAGGAGTGGTATGAGGAGCCCTGGGAGCCCGCTGGGAGCGTCCCTATAACGGTCATAAGGGCTGGCCCCGCAGAAAACCTCGGGACGGCCTCCTCCAGGTACTGGTTCCCCATAAACGTCGACTTCGTGTGGTACACCATCAAGGAGACCACGCCAGTGTACATTATCAGGCTGCTGCAGAACCCGATGGACGACTGCGGCGGCCCAGAGGCGCTGGCCACTGGCCCGTGGACGCCCTCCTACAAGACCTACCTCGGCGACATGCCGAGGGGCTACACATGCTACCTCACGGGGATCAGGAGGACGGTGGCCTATAGGATCCAGCCAAAGTCCTTCACCTTTACCTTCGTCAGCGTCGCTGGACCCAGGACTGCCGAGGTGACGTTCTCAGGCTCCATAGAGTTCACGATCGAGCCCCAGAACTTCGAGATCAAGATCGGCATGTACGACTGGAGCATGGCCCCGCCCGACGCGGCTAAACTAGTGGTGTACGCCAGCGACTCATCGCGCAACATGCTCGCTGCTAGGTACGAGTCCGACTGACGGCAGCAGCTCGAGGAGGTCGGCTCCTCTAAGGTTAACTTTTTATTAACGTTAACTTATTATTAGCAGTGTGGATCCCAAGGTGGCTCGGCGAGGCGTACTCGAGGCTCTACGTGGAGCTCGGCACTGACACTTTCAGGCTAGCGGATGTTGTAGGCGTGCTGGGGGTCAGCGACTCGAGGGCCAGGGTCATAGTGCACCACCTCCACAGGAGGGGCGTGCTGACGGTGTTCGAGAGGGGGAGGCCCCGCCTCTACAGGCTCCTATCGCCCGAGAACCTCGTCCTCCTCGCCTCGGGGAGGGTGAGGAGGGTTCAGGTCCCTCAGGAGAGGTATATCCAGCTCATCTACGACTGCTTTAGGGCGGTGGACGGGCTCCTGAAGCTGAGGTCATTCGTGGTGTACGGGTCCGTGGCGAGGGGGGAGGCCTCACCGACCAGCGACCTCGACATTCTCGTGGTGTCGGACGAGCTCGAGGGCAGCCTGGGCGAGAGGGTGGAGCGCCTGCTGCGCAGCGTCAGGAGGGAGGTGGCGGGCGAGCTGAGGTTCCTGAGGGAGCGCGGCTACTACACGCTCCTAAGCTTCTACCCCCTCAGGGCAGAGGAGGCCGAGAGGCTCCCGCTAGTCATGCTCGACATGGTTGAGGACGCCGTGGTCGTCTACGACGAGGGGGGCTTCTTCGAGGGCCTGGTGAGCGAGCTCAGGAGGAGGCTCGCGGAGCTCGGGGCTAGGAGGCTGAGGGGGGCTAAGGGTCCCTTCTGGGACCTCAAGCCGGACTACAGGCCGCTGGAGGTGGTGCCGCTGTGAGGCTAGTTAAGATGGCCTCCTCCTACCTGAGGCAGGCCCTCTGCAGGCTGAGGGACGCTGAGGAGGCGCTCGAGGAGGGCAACAGCCCCTACGCGCTTAGGCTCAGCCAGGAGTGCGTCGAGCTGTCCCTCAAGGCTGCGCTGAAGCTCGTCGGCATAGAGTACCCCAAGGTTCACGACGTCTCGGACGTGCTGCTAGACTACAGGGACAGATTCCCCGACTGGTTCAGAGCCGAGGTCGAGTACATGGCCGACGTCTCATCAAGCCTGGCGGCCAAGCGCGAGCTGGCCCTCTACGGGAGCGAGGACGCCCTGCTCCCCCCCGACGAGGTGGTGAGCAGGGGGGAGGCCGAGAGGGCCGTCAGGGGAGCCAGAAAGGTCTACTCCCTGTGCGCTAAGCTGCTCTCCCTCTACCTGCGCTCCTCAGGCGTAGAGAGCAGCTGAGCCCCGCTAGAAGAGGAGGGGGCGCTCAGCAGAGGTACTAGCGCTGGCTAACTAGGGAGCCGAGCTCAGAGCCCGCTTCGAGACCTAGGCTAGGCCCCCTGTGGAGGCGCTAGGGCCGCGAAGCCCCTCAGGCAGCCAGCGCTGCCTGAGGGCTGGGGCGCCATCGCTAAGTTAATATCCCCAGAAGGGGGAGAGAAGGGCGTAGCTGTGGGGTGCCCCAGCTGATGCTCACAGAGGAGGACTATGAGAGCGTGGAGAGGGGGCTCGTGAGGGCGTTTCTCAAGGCGTTCGGCGGCGCCCTCACCTCGCTCGTGCTCTACGGCTCCTACGCCAGGAGGGAGGCTAGGCCTGACAGCGACCTAGACGTGATAGTCGTGGTCGACGACCAGCTCAGGGACAGGCTCAAGGTGCACGCTATGATCGACGAGGTGGAGGAGCTACTGAGGCCCCTGATGGAGGGGCTGAGGGGCAAGGGCTACGCGCCGGTTCTCTCCCCCTACATACTGACCGAGAGCCAGGCTAAGAGGTTCCGCCCCCTCTACTTGGACGCCGCCTTCGACGCCAAGGTCCTCTACGATAAAGGGGGATTCATGGAGGGGGTGCTGAGGAGGGTGAGGGAGAGGCTGCGAGAGCTGGGGGCGAGGAGGGTTAGGATAGGCAAGAAGTGGGTGGTGGTACTCAAGCCGGGGAGCTACCGCCCGGGCGACAGGATAGTCCTGGAGCCGTGAGGTGGTCGCGTGAGCTGCGCTCAGATGGCCGAGGCCTATGTGAGGGAGGCCCTCAGGAGGCTGGAGACCGCGAGGAGGGCGCTGAGCGAGGGGGCTCACGCTTACTGCATCAGGCAGAGCCAGGAGGCTGTGGAGCTCTCGCTGAAGGCGGCCCTGAGGCTGGTCGGGGTGGAGCCGCCCAAGTGGCACGACGTTGGGCCGGTCCTCATAGAGTTCGAGAGCAGGTTCCCAGACTGGTTTAGGAGGGAGATACCCCAGCTGGCCGCCACCTCCAGGTGGCTCCGGAGGGAGCGGGAGCCGTCGATGTATGGGGACGAGGAGCTCGGCCTCCCGCCCGACAGGCTGTACACGGAGCCCTACGCCAGGAGGGCCCTGGAGGAGGCGGAGCACGTGTGCGAGGTCGTCAAGAAGCTGCTCGAGAGCTTATCCCGAAGTAGCCCTTAGAGCGCCTTGGAGCTAGCGAGTCCGACAGCCTCAAGTCCCTGCACAGGCCCCGCACCTCGAGAACCCCCTTTAAGTTAATGCGTGGGACGGTCTCCATCCCCCTCCAGAAGCCTCTGGGGCTTTCCCGAGCACTGCGAGCACTGCTGCTCGACGGCTCTTAGTGTTTGAACTAGACTTCCTCACAGCACTTAAGGGAACGCTCAGGCCAAGCTCAAAGGCTTAATCTGAAAGCACCCCCTGGTGCTGCGGGGGCTCAGCCGTGGAGGGCGGAGTGGTCGTCCTGAGGAACGAGGACGTGAGGAGGGTGCTAGTCGGGGTGCCTAGGGGGCACAGGCACGTCAGGGCGCTCATCGAGCTGTCCGACGGCAGCAAGCTGGTGCTCCAGGAGGCAACACTGGCCAACATCGTCAGGGCATACATCGCCGTGGCGACTCACCCGCTGAGGAGGGGCGTGGAGCTCGTGGGGGTCAGGCTGAAGGATAGGAAGGCCGGCTTCGCTGAGTACCAGCTGCTTGAGAGCGGGAGGGATGAGGAGTTCGTGGTGAGCGAGCTAGCGGAGGCCGTCGGCCGCGAGCTCCCTGAGCGTGGGCGTGGCGAGTAAGCTAGGCTAGCGGCGCTCAGCAACTCGCACCGTCATCACGACTCAGCTAGCCAATCTCTCATCACCGCGAGGATTGCGCAGCCCTCCCTAATTAACCCTGAGGCGCGTAGCCGCTAGACGCCCTCGGAGCACAGCTCCTCGAACTCGCGCAGGTACTCGGAGACGTAGGCGTCGTCCACGGACACGCCTCCGACGCGCTCGACGCCTAGGAGAGGTGCAACGCAGCCCCTCAGGTCCTCGGGCCTGCAGCCCTCCAGGGCGCACTTGGCCAGCATCGCTGCCCCCAGGCTCGTGGCCTCTGGGTACTTGGACCTCAGCACCTCGAGACCCGGAGCTATCGTCGCCAGGAGCCTGAGATAGACGTCATTCTTGGCGAAGCCGCCCTGCACGATAAGCCTCAGCCCGCTCACCCTGCCGGTCAGCGCCTTGAGCGCGTAGTACGTCTGCGCGGCTATGGACAGGTTCAGCGCGTGGTAGGCCTCCCTGACGCCCCGCCTGAAGAAGCCCCTATCGACCACCCTGCCCCTAGACCTGGGGAACTGGCCAGTGCCGGGCGCCAGCGTGGGCACCACGAAGGCCCCCCTGCCCCTCAGGAGCTCTACGGCCACGCGCTCGTCGAACTCTACCGCTAGCGGGTCGGCGCCGAAGCGCTCCCTGATGAGCCGCACGTAGTGGTCGAACTCGAAGCCGCACTTGAACCTCGACGCCCTCACGGGCCTGCCGAAGGCGTCGATGTAGTAGAGCACGTCCCTGTAGACGTCGTCGGCCGACGGGGAGAAGCCGCCCCCAGGCCACATGAAGACGCACCACGTGCCAGTGGAGGCGAGGACGAAGTCCCCCCTCTCGGCGACCAGGTACGGCAGGAGCGAGGCGTTAGAGTCGTGGATGCCCACAGCCACGGCCGCGCCGTTGCAGCAGCCCAGCTTATCCCAGGCGTCCATGAACTCCGGCGCCCTCTCAGGCACGCCCAGCCCCACCGCCACGTCGCTCCAGCCAGACCTGATCAGGTCGTAGAGGTAGGTGTGGCAGCCGACCGACGTTATCTCGGTGGCCAGCCCCCCGGAGAGCCTGTAGGAGAGGAGCTGGGGCAGGAAGAGTATCAGCTCGGCCTTAGAGTACTTATTAGGGAACTCCCGCGACAGCCAGTAGAGCTGGAGGCCCGCGTTGAGGAGCTGGCCGAGCGGCGGCGTCCCCGTCCTCGCGTACAGCTCCTCTGGGCTGCCGAACTCCTCGTAGAACCCCCTCCTCACCTCGGGCCCCACCTCGTGGTTGTAGGACACCACTGGCATCACCAGCCTCCCCTCCCTGTCGAGCAGGGCCAGCGTCGCGCCGAACGTCGTCACTGCCACGGCCCTAACGCCATACCTCTCGCGCCCCTCCCTGAGCCTCGACAGCACCCACCTCTCCACCGCCTCCGCGTCGTCGCACAGAAGCCCGCTAACCACCCTCTCCCCTATCGCCACGCTCTCGCTGGCCACTGGCCTGAGATCCTCTGAGAACACCGCGAACTTCTTGTTGGTCTTGCCGACGTCAAACACCGCTAGCGCCATCTCAGACCCCAGACATAATTCGCGCCCTGGGGGTTAGAGGGTTTTCGGCGCTCAGGCCTAAATTGCGCTCACTCTCGTGGCCATCCGCACAATTTGCCTCCTTCACTGGGCTTTTAAGGCGCAGGCCGGAGAGATACCACGGTGGTGCCATGGCCAAGTACGCGGTCATCGTGATAGACATGCTGAAGGACTTCGTCTACGGCGCGCTGAAGTGCGAGAGGGCCCAGATGATAATACCAAACATAAAGAGGCTCCTGGAGGAGGCCAGGAGGAGGGGGATCCCAGTCATATACGCCAACGACGCTCACGTGCCCGAGGTCGACCACGAGTTCAAGCTGTGGGGCCCCCACGCAGTGAAGGGCACCGAGGGCGCCGAGGTGATAGACGAGCTCAAGCCGGAGCCTGGCGACTACGTGGTCGAGAAGAGGAGGTACAGCGCCTTCTACGAGACCGGGCTAGACATGCTCCTCAGGGAGCTCGGCGTCGACACCGTCGTCCTGACAGGTCTCCACACGAACATATGCGTCAAGCACACAGCCAGCGACGCCTTCAACAGGGGCTACGACATAATAGTGCTGGAGGATTGCGTCCAGACGTTCACGGATGAGGACCATGAGTGGGGCCTCAAGTACATGAAGAAGGTCTACGGGGCTAAGGTCATGAAGCTGGACGAGTTCCTCAAGCAGTTAGGTTAGTTATTTTCTCCTCTCCCGCCACCGCCACTTAACCTTAAATCTCTCCAGGCCACAGGACGCATTGGGTGTCAGCTTGGCCGAGGAGCTTAGGAGGGGGATCGTCAGAGTCAAGCCAGTCTACGTGGGCCTCTACCACTACCACTATGTCTACGGCAGTGTGTGCTCGCCCGACGTGGCGGGGACCCCACCTGTCCCGAGGCCCTCCCGGGAGGAGTTGGAGCGCGAGGCGGCGAGGATGGTCGAGGACTTTAGGAGAGGAGTAGATCTCGACTTCGTGAGAATCGAGGAACCCTTCGTCGTCGCGGAGCACAGGGACCTAAGGAGGCTGAGGAGGGAGCTCGACTATGACATCGACGCGATACTCCTAAGAACCAGGGGCGCTGTCCCGCTAGTGGTGCGCACCATATCCATGCTGGGCATCCCGATCCTGAGGGGTGCTGACCCCGACACCCTGAGGGCGCTGAGGGTCAGGAGGTTCCTGAGGGAGAGCAAGTTCCTCTACATAGGCGAGATCCCCTCCTTCTCAGCCCCCAAGGGGCCGTGGGACTTCGCCGTGATAGAGGAGAGGCTCGGGCTGAGGGCCAGGCACATAGAGACTGGCGAGTTCTTCAGGGTCTTTGACTCGATACCTGAGTCTGAGGCTAAGGGGGTGCTCGAGCTGTGGGCGCGTGACTTCGAGAGGGTCGTCGAGCCCAGCGAGGAGGACCTGTTAAACGCGGCTAAGATCTACCTGGCCCTCAAGCGACTGTGCGAGAGGGAAGACGCAAATGCTATCGCCATAAACTGCGGGCGCTTCACCGAGGAGAGGCCCCTTGTGCCCTGCCTGGCGTTCGCCAAGCTCATCGACGAGGGGATAGTGTGCGCCTGCGAGGGGGACGTAACGGCCACGATCTCAGCGCTAATCCTGCACGCCGTCAGCGGCAGGCCGGTCATGATGGGCAACTTCGGCTACAGGCCGGGCATGTTCGAGGCTGAGGAGGGGGAGGTCACGATAGAGCACGACGTCCTCCCGCCATCCATGGCCACTGGCAGGCTCGTGGTAAGGGACTACCACGGGAGGAGGTTCGGAGTGACGGGCTACGCCGACGTGAGGCGCGAGCCCGTGACCCTGCTGAACGTGGACACGTCACTCGACAAGATGATGGTCATTGAGGGCAGGGTGAAGAGGAGCGAGGACGGGACGCACTGCAGGGTCATAGTCCACATAGAGGTGGACGGCGACGTGGGGAGGATACCCGAGATACTGGTGGGCTCCCAGCACGTCTCGATGACCTTCGGCCACTGGCTGAGCGCCCTGAGAAGGGCTGGCGAGCTCCTGGGCATGGAGGTGCTCTCCTTAACCTAGCCGCGCGCCGAGCGGGGGGCGGCGCGCCAGTCGGAGGTACCTCCTGAAGGTGGCCACGTCCTCGAACAGCATTCCATCAGCCCCCCTCTCAATCACGACGCTCTCCTTGTACCCCTCAGTCATCAGCACCTTGGCTAGTAGGTAGAGGTTGACGGTGCCTGTGCCCAGCGGTGCGTGCTGGTCGTACCTGCCGTCGTTGTCATGCAGGTGGATGTGCACAACTCGGTTGACTATCCCCCGCACGTAGTCGGAGGGCTGACACACGGTGTTAGCGTGGCCCACGTCCAGCGTGAGGCCCAGCTTCCCACCCCCCGCCTCCGAGAGCAACTTGAGCACCTCCTCCCTCTCAATGCCGAGACACGGCACCCTCTTAATGACGTGGCCGTCAAGGACGGCGCGGGGCATGTTCTCTAGGCTTAGCGTGACTCCCCTCCTAAGTGCATAGGCTGAGAGCTCCCTCACATGCTTAACGAAGGAGGCCAGAGCCTCACCCAGGGGCAAGTACTTGTGCAGCTCGGCTTGGTAAGCGTATCCGGGCTCGCCGGGATTATACGTCGGAGGGTGGATGGTCACAACCCTAATCCCCCCGTCCGAGGCGCAGTCTATCATCGCCTTGATCCCCTCCACGGCCCTGCGCCTGGCGCTGCTGTCAGCGAGCGACAGGCCCTTGCCGCTGAACTCCCCCATCTCGTGCAGCTGGAAGTCGAAGCCCTCTACCTCTGAAGTGGCCTTGGCCACCAGCTCGAGGGCCCTCAGGCTGCCCACTAGAATCTCAGCGCAGCTTAGCTCGAAGTGCCTCAGAATCCTGATGGATCTCTCGACAGCGTCTCGCACGCAGGACTCAGGCAGGTCGTCGACGTACCTGCCATATAGCGCCTTGATAACCTCGGTGAGGAACACCCCAAGCCTCATGGCTATCATGGGCTGCATTACTGATAAAAATCACTTATTGGCCGTGAGGGGGTTAGTGAGGGTCAAGTTAATATTTACTAAGATGCACTAACGGTTCGAATGCGCGAGGGTGGCTTGCTCAGGCCTAGGTGTGAGTTGGCCGCCAAGCTGATAGTGCCCGCAGTTAGGGCGCTCGTGGCGGTGAGGCTCGTCGAGAGGTACGGCATGACCCAGGTCGAGGTCGCTAGGAGGCTGGGCACGAGCCAGCCAGCGGTCAGCTACTACGTGCACTCCAAGAGGGGGAGGGCTCTCGTTGAGGCCCTGACCAGGGACGAGGTCACCCAGGGGCTGATCGACAGGTTAGCTGACCTGGTGTACAGGGGCAGGTCACCTGAGGAGCTCCACCTAGTCCTCTGCGAGATCTGCCGCAGGGTTAGGGCGAGCGGCATGCTCGCCCAACTGGCGCGAGGTAGAGCTATCGGCAGGGCGCTAGCTGCTGAGCTCGGCGGACGCCCGCTCAAGGGCTCTGACGAGTAGCTCTACCTCCTCCTCGGTGTTGTAGATGTAGTAGCTGGCCCTGACCGCCCCCCTCAGCCCCAGTCTGCGGTAGAGGGGGTGGGCGCAGTGCCTGCCGGACCTCACAGCTATCCCCTCGGCGTCGAGCAGGGCTGCCACCGCGTCGGGGTCGGCGCCCCCAACGTTGAATGTTACTATCCCGCACCTGCGGCTAGCGTCCTTGGGGCCGCAGACCTCGACTGAGTCCCCCAGCTCTGACATCAGCCTGAGCGTCAGCTCCGTGAGCCTCACCTCGTGCTCGCGGACGCGCTCCATCCCCACCCTGCTCAAGTACCTCACGGCCTCCGCTAGCCCAATGGCCCCAGCTATGTTGGGCGTGCCGGCCTCGAACCTGTGGGGTGGGTCCTCGTACTCGACCTCGTCGAGCGTGACGTTCTCAACGGCACCGCCACCCACCTTGAGCGGCGCCATCTCCTCAGCCACATCCCGCCTCACGTAGAGGACCCCTATCCCCGTGGGGCCCAGCATCTTGTGGCCTGAGAACGCTAGGAAGTCCGTCCCCAGGCCCCTCACGTCAATGGGCATGTGAGGAACTGACTGAGCCCCATCCACTAGGAGCAGCGCGCCCACGCTGTGCGCCAGCTTGGCGGCGCGCCTCACGTCATTTATAGTGCCTAGGACGTTGGACACGTGCACTAGGGCGACTAGTCTCGTCCTCTCGTCGACTGCCTCCTCAAGCTGAGCGTAGTCGAGCTCGCCGTAATCGGTGACGTCAACGTACCTCACCTCGGCGCCCGTCAGCTCGGAGAGCACCCTCCACGGGAGCATGTTGCTGTGATGCTCCATGACCGTCGTGACGATGACGTCGCCCCTCCTCAAGTTCGCTAGCCCCCAGGAGTAGGCGGCTAAGTTTATCGACTCCGTGGTGCCCGAGGTGAAGACCACCTCGCTAGCGTCAGCGTTCAGGAACTTCGCCACGACCTCCCTCGACTCCTCGTACAGCTCAGTGGCCTCCCGACTGAGGGTGTGGATGCCTCTGTGCACGTTCGCGCAGTGATCCCTGTAGTACGACACCACGGCCTCTATCACCTGGACGGGCTTTAGGGTCGTAGCCGCGTTATCGAGGTACACGAGCCTCCTCCCGCGCACTCGGCGCTTGAGCGCTGGGAAGTCTTCCCTTATTTTACTCACATCCAACCACGGCACCTCCCGCCCTCAGACTCATCGCTGCTGCCCACCACTCTAGTGAGAATGGCCTCGTAGACTCCTCCCCCCACCTCGCTCACTGAGACCTCGAAGCCCCTGCTAAGGGCTATGGCCTTGAGCGCTCTGGCGGGCACGTCCGACTCCCGGAAGACAGCCCTCAACCGCTCCCCCTGGTTGATCTCGCCTAGGGCACGCACCAACCTAGCGACAGGCCCCCTGGCGCACCCCTTCTCCCTCTTAGTCAGGTCGAGAGTCCTGATCAAGATCAGCGCGCCCCCTCTCCCTAGCTCGCCAAGCGCTCCACGCGGACTACAGAGCCGCAGGCCTATTTATAAGTGCCCCAGCACGCTAAACCCTTATAAGTGGAATGTGAATAACGCAGTTATAATGGCGAGGGCCCCCTCCGCTGCAGGTGCTACAGCTTTCAACAGGGACGCTAGGGCGTTCCCCAGCGTGCTGTCCCTACTGGTGGACAACTGGCCGACCCCCATGGTCAGGCTCGAGACCGAGTGCACTGAGTCCAGAGGGGTGTGGGCTAAGCTGGAGTTCTACAACCCCCTCAGCAGGAGCGTCAAGGACAGAGCTGCGTGGGCCATGCTGCGTGACGCCCTTGAGTCTGGCGTGCTCAAGAGCAAGCTGGAGGAGGCGACATCAGGCATAGCCCTTGCCGCCCTCTCGAGCATTCTTGGTCTCCGCTTCACGGCGTACCTGCCCAGCAGCGCGCCAGAGGCGACAGAGGCAGCCCTCAAGGTCTTTGGCGCCTGCGTAGTCAGGCTTAAGCATAAGGTCATCGACATCAGCTCGAGCGGGGCCGTCGAGGGCGTGCTCGAGGTGGCGAGGGGGGAGGGGCTGTTCGTCGGCCTAAGCTCTGGCGCTGCATTCAAGGCCTACAGGAAGGTCTCGGGCAACGGAGGGGGCGTGTACGTTCTTGCATTCCCAGGTGGCGGGTTTAAGTACGTCGAGCAGATTAGGCGGTACTTGTGTGAGGCTTGCGCGGAGGGGGCCGAGCTACTTGACTGCAAGCGGGACGTGGGTGGTGAAAGTGAGTGGCAAGTGGTACTTGATGGGGGCTGAGGACCTGACAGGTAAACTCTTCGAGCTGCTGGAGGAGCGCGGCTACCAAATCATTGCCCCAACGGAGAGGAGGGGAGCCGTGGTGCTAAGTGAGGTGAGGGAGCCAGAGGAGGTCACGCTCAAGTTCACAAAGCCCGTTAACAGCCCCAAGTACTTTCTAATCCCTAACGGGGAGTGCATACTGAGGTGGTCACGCAGAGGCGAGGACGTAGTCCTCGAGGAGCCGCCAGTTGACGAGAGGTACGCCTTCCTCTGCGTGAGGCCATGCGACGCGAACTCGCTGGTCGTCCTGGATCACCTGCTCCTCGAGGAGCCCATCGACTACTACTACATGACGAGGAGGAAGCAGTCCTTCGTGGTGGCCCTAAGCTGCACGGCTGGCGACGAGTACTGCTTCTGCGAGAGCCTGGGCACTAACGTCCCCCTCCCAGGCAGCTGCGACCTGTGGCTCGTCCCAGCGCAGAATGGCTTCGCGGCGAGAGCGATGAGTGGTGAGGGCGAGATTGTGCTCAGGGAGCTGAGGCTTCAGGAGACCTCCGAGCCCGCGATCCCCAAGGGTGTGAGCAGGGCGGGGCTGAGCGCTGAGGCGCTCAGCAGGCTCCCCGATCTCTACGACGACGAGAGGTGGGCTGAGCTAGCCAAGCTCTGCCTCCTCTGCGGCGCCTGCAGGTCCGTGTGCCCCACCTGCACGTGCTATGAAGTGGTGGACCTGGTAGACCTCGACCTGAGCAGCGGGGCGAGGGTTAGGCACTGGTACTCGTGCATATTCAGGCAGTTCACTAGGGTGGCTGGCGACAGGATCACTAGGGCTGGCGAAGCTGAGAGGTTCAAGCACAAGTACTATCACAAGTTCGTCTACAGCAAGCTGAGGTACGGTCTGTACAGCTGCGTGGGGTGCGGCAGGTGTGCCCAGTACTGCCCCGTGCACATAGACCCAGTGGAGGTCGTGGGGGTGGTGGGCGGTGGCAGCTAATCCCTTCATTCCGATGCTAGCCCGCATAGTGAGGGTGGTGGAGGAGACGCCTGACGTGAAGACCTTCAGGCTCAAGCTCAGGGAGGGCGGGGGGCTCGACTTCACACCGGGGCAGTTCGTCACGGTGACGGTCTTCGGAGTGGGGGAGGCGCCCTTCGCTATCTCCTCACCACCTCACGAGAGGGAGTACGTCGAGGTCTCGGTGAGGGCAGTGGGCAACGTGACGAGGGCGCTGCACAGGCTCACGGTGGGCGACGTCGTCGGCGTCAGGGGCCCGTTCGGGAGGGGCTTCCCGCTCGACGAGCTGAGGGGCAGAGACCTCGTGTTTCTAGCCGGCGGCACCGGGCTACTAGGCGTCTCGTCAATGCTGTGGTACGTGTGGCAGCACCCCGAGGAGTTCGGCAGAGTAGTTCTCATGTACGGGGCGAGGACGCCCAGAGACTTCGTCAGGAAGTACGACCTAGATGAGTGGGCGAGTCGCGTGGAGGTCTACCTCACGGTGGACAGGGCCGAGGAGGGCTGGAGGGGGCACGTCGGCGTCGTCACCACGCTGCTGGACGAGGTCGATCTCCCAGGGAGGGATGCAGCCTTCATAGTGTGCGGCCCCCCAATAATGCTCAAGGTGACTTACAAGCTGCTCAGGGACAGAGGCTATAGCCCCAGCCAGATATACGTCTCCCTGGAGAGGCACATGAAGTGCGGGATGGGGAAGTGCGGCAGGTGCATGCTCTCCAACGGGATGTACGTGTGCAAGGACGGCCCCATCTTCAGGTGCGACGAGATACCGGAGAGGGATGTGGAGTGAGGAGGCTTAAGCTGGCTCAGTATAGCTTAACAGGGTGCGAGGGGTGCGCAGTCAACCTGCTCAACGTGGTCGCCAGGAGCCCAGAGATTTTAGAGCGCGCCGAGATATGCGCGTCGAGGATAGTGGGCGTGCTCGCTGGGGGAGTCGCACGCGCCGACGTAGCCGTGATCGATGGGTGCGTCGTGACGAAGCACGACGAGGAGGTGGCTAGGGCAGCTAGAGACGCAGCTGACGTGGTGGTGGCGCTGGGTACGTGCGCCTGCATCGGCGGCATCAACGCCCTCAAGGACATCATCGGCCACGAGGCTGCCACTGAGGCGGTGTACCTCAGAGCTCCTAGAGAGCCGCACCTGAGCGAGGCTAAGCCCCTGGGAGAGGTCATCGACGTGGACTACGAGCTGCCGGGCTGCCCAGCGCTGAGGAGCGAGATCGAGCTGCTCTTAGTGCACCTACTGCTCGGGAAGACATTCAGGCTGACGGACAGAGCGGTGTGTCACGACTGCAAGGCGGCTGGCCTCCCCTGCCTCCTAGAGGAAGGCGTGCCATGCCTAGGCCCCCTGACGCGGGGAGGGTGTGACGCCATCTGCATTAGGTACGGGACGCCGTGCTGGGGCTGCAGGGGGCTCACTGACGAGCCTAAGTTTGACGAGTTCTACAGGGCGATCGAGGAGCATGGCATACCCTGGGAGGCGGTAAAGCGGCTAGCTGACGTGTTCCTCTCTAAGACCGAGCTCGGGAGGGTGCTGGGGTGACGGGATTGGAGGAGGTGCGAATAAGTGAGGTAGCTAGGGTCGAGGGGCACGGAGGCGTCTACGTGGAGATAGACAGGGAGGCAGGCGAGGTCAAGAGGGTAGAGCTCAGGATCTTCGAGGGCTCGAGGCTCTTCGAGGCCGCCGCGACCGGCAGGGGGATCGAGGAACTGCCGATGGTGATGAGCAGGATCTGCGGCATCTGCGGCCCAGCTCACGCGGTGTGCGCAGCCAAGGCCATCGAGGCCGCTTTGGGGGCTCACGTCCCCAGCAACGTGAAGGACCTGAGGGAGGCCGTGGTGGCCCTCAACGCGGTCGAGAGCCACCTCTTACACGTCGTGCTGCTATCGCTCCCTGACTTCCTGGGAGCTAGGAGCTTCGTTGAGCTCATGCCGGCTCACAGGGAGACCCTGATGACCGCCCTCAGAGTTAGAGAGGCGGTTGGCAAGGCCTTAGACCTGCTCTGCGGGGAGAGGGTGCACGCGAGGAACATAGTGCCGGGTGGCTTCGCCAGCTTGCCCTCGAGGGAGGCCGCGCTCAAGTGCGCCGCCGAGTTGAGAGAGGCCGCTAGGTCGCTAGAGCGCGTTGCCGAGGAGCTGGCAGGCCCCCTGTCAGCGGCGCTGGAGGGCTGTGAGAGTGAGCACTACGCGGCCCTCTCGACTGGCGTCGACTACTCCTTAACTAGGGGTGACGTGGCCATAGACGGGCGAGTCAGGGTGCCTGAAGCCTCGTTCAAGAGCTTCTTTATTGAAGTAGTGGTTCCCTACTCGACCTCAAAGAAGGGGCTGCTGCACACGATGGAGAGCTACATGGTCGGAGCCCTGGCTAGGCTGAACGTGAACGAGAGCTACCTCAGCGCGAGCTCTAAGGAGCTGCTGAAGGTCTCTAGCGTGAGCCTGCCGTCGAGAAGCCCCTACCTGATACCCCTAGCTCAGCTCGTAGAGTGCCTCACGCTGCTTGAGAGAGCTGCAGAAGCTCTTGAGACAGCACCCTTGAAGCCCGAGAGAGTCCGGGTGAGACCTAAGGCTGGCACCGGGGTGGGCGTGATAGAGGCACCAAGGGGGCTCCTCTACCACTGCTACGCGGTGAGCGAGGCTGGGCTAGTGGTCAGCGCCGATGTATCGACGCCCACGGCTCAGAACGTGGCTGACATAGAGCGCAACCTCAAGAGGCTGGTGGAGAAGCTCCTCGCCGACGGCGTCAGCCGTGAGATCATGGAGAGGGAGTGCGCCAAGCTCGTGAGGTGCTACGACCCCTGCATCTCATGCTCGGTCCACATCGTGCAGGCGAGAGCTGGCAGAAGTGAGAGCTAGACTTATAGGCTGAGCCCCACCTTTGAAACCCGTGCCGCACCCCGTCGAGGAGGAGCTGAAGCTAGCGGCCAGGAGAGTTAAGGGAACCGTCGCTGGCCTAGCGGCCTCGCTACTCCTGCTAGTCCCCCTCTACCTATTTGAAGATGCCATAGTGTCGTCGCTAGCAGTGTTCATCGATAAAGCTATCGCCGAGGCAGTTTACCTGTCGCTGCTCGGCTTAGCGAGCCTCTCAGCCTCATTCTACACGTACAAGGTGTGCACCACCCTCACGTCCCTGCTCATGGACAAGCTCTCGGAGAAGCCGAGCCTCAAGCCAGCAGTACCCCTGCTGTCAATGGTCAGTAAGGTCCTGGCGCTCGCCTTAGCCCTCACGGTAGCGCTGTGGCTACTCTCGGTGAGGATATCCTTCCTCTGCGGCTTGGTTCAGAGCGTGCTGACTTCCCTCTCTGAGCTAGCCTCGACCCTCATAGCCCTGGTCTTAGCGCTCCAGGTGAAGGAGATAGTCGGGAACTACATAGCTGGCCTCATAATCAAGGCCTCAGGGCTCATGGACGAGGGGGAGTTCCTCAGGCTGGGCGGCGAGTACGTAAGGGTCGAGAAGATAAACTACGCTTACACTAGGCTCGTGAATAGGTTCGGCGAGGAAATATGCGTGCCCAATCTGAGGTTCCTGCTAGAGTCCTTCAGGAAGCCGTACTCGAGGGGTGGCGGCAGGTACATCGAGCTGAGGTTCAGCTTACCCTACAGCTACTCGCCTGACGAGGTTCGCAAGAGGGTGGAGCAGCTCCTGGAGAGGTACAACGGGACTTGCAGCTCTCCACGCGTGAGGAGCTATAGGCTGCTGGTGCTCGACCTAGCCAGCTACTCCGTGGTCTACGAGCTGCAGGTCAAGCCCTCCAGGCCAGTCTTCCCTGAATCCCTCAAGAGCGACGTGAGGCAGCTGCTCCTCGAGGAGTTCGGCGAGGACCTAGCGACGCCGACGATCATCAGCCTGCCTAGCTGGAGCAAGTCAGCGCCGGGCCCTAGGCCGGGGCAGACGCAATGACCTCCTTGAGCTTCCTTATCACGCCCTTCAGCTTGCGGTTCTCCTCCCTCAGCTCCTCTAGCTCGGTCTCGGGCACGTACCGGACTATGCTCGGCTCGCCGAAGACTATCCTGTTGGCCTCCTTGTCGTACCTAGCGTCCACGGTGATCTTTATCAGGTCGCCCTTGGCGTACCTCCTCTTCTCGACTATCTCCTCGTAGAGCCTCTTGTTGAGCTCGCCGACGTCCCTCAGTATGACCTCAATTGGGGCTATCCTCCCGAACGCGGCTATGGCGACCCTCCTCATCTTGTCAGCGAATCGCGCCGCTCTTATCACGCCCGTGCTCAGCTCGACCTCGTAGAGGCCCTTGAGGGACACCATCGAGTATATCTGCCTGTACTCCTCGACCCTCTCTACGTCGCGCCTCTCCTCCGCCGTCGACACGCGCCCCACCGAGTGGTACAGAGCTGCAGAACTATTTAATGGTTAGCTTAGTGGTAAATCCATCAAATGTAGCTCGGCGGAATGGAGCAGCAGGCGTCAATGACCGTCAGGCCGTGCCTCTCGACAAGCGAGGGGCGGGGCGCTGCCAACCTGTCGACGAGCCCCCTCCTCACCACGAGCTCGTCTAGCACGGGCTTGAGCCAGGGGGGCCTCATGCAGCCCAGCGCCACCTCAGAGCCGCTCAACGCCTCGCGAGCGCACTCCATGAACTCCAGAACCTCCCCCACGGAGGGAGGCGGCATGAGCCCGGCAGGCGTCCCCCTAGTTGGTATGAAGACCAGCACCACGACTAGGTACGGCCTGCGGGCCGAGGCTAGGCTGAGGGCCCTGTAGTCCCACTCCGAGACCACCCCGCCGAAGCCGACCATTACGTGGGGCGCGACGTGCTCGAAGCCCACCTCGAGGCACGCCTCGAAGTGCCTGGCCACGTCGCTCGGGGTTAGGTCGAGGTGCATGGCCCTTAGGAGGCTCGGGTTGACGGCTAAGAAGTAGTCTATGACGTCGACCCCAGCGCGCTTAAGCTCCCTTAGGAGCTCGCGGCTCAGGAACCCCGGGTGCACGCTCAGCACCAAGTCGAAGTCCTCCTTTATCCTCCTGATGGCGCCGAGGTAGGGTCTCAGCGGGAGCCTGCCATGTCTGTCAAAGCCTCCACTCACGAGGAGGCCCTTGCCGCCGCGCTCCCACACTCGGGCTGCAGTCTGGTAGAGCTCGTCGGGCCCCCTCACCGGCACCATGCCCTTAAGGTAGGCCCCCCTGCAGAAGTCGCACATGAGCTCGCACCTCCGTCCCGTCACGCTGACGGAGGGGTACTTGTCGCCGGGCGTGAAGCACACGGGCGCGCTAGCCACTCAGGAGCCTCACCCCCCTCTCCAACTGCTCGCGGATCACCTCAGAGTCCCTGCGGAGCAGGTCGATGGATGGGTAATTGTAAATGCGCGTTGGCGACTCCGTGTAGAAGGGCCTATTGCAGCCCGGGCAGCCTGAGGTCAGGAACGCCTCCAGCGGCACGTCGAGCACGTCGTCGGCGATTACGAGCCTGCCCCCCTCGACTCGAGCCAACTCACCTGCCTCCCAGCCGCCCGCTAGCAGGTACCTGATTGCCTGGACGACTCGGTACTCCTCGACCGGCGGCCTCCTCCCCCTGAACCTGACGCCCCTGACTGGCGTGAAGGGGAAGAGCGCGACGTCAGCCCCGAGCGAGGTCAGCTCGCCCATGGTCTGCAGGAGGTCGAGGAGCCCCTCCCCCAGCCCGACTACTAAGTGCACGGTGGCCGCGCCGAACACTCTCACCGCATTGCGCACGAATCGCACGTAGGCCCCCCACGAGTAGGGCTTCTCGACAGCCGCGAAGACGGCGGGGCACGCTGCGTCTAGGCCGACCCCGACCCTCTCCACCCCAGCGCGCCTCAGCTCCTCAAGCTGCGAGCGGGGCACAGGGGTCAGGGCGACCGAGATCGGGGCGCCCACGCCAGCCTCCCTCAGGACTCTGGCGAACTCGAGCGCCTCCCTCAGGAAGCCCGGCTTCACCACCGTCTGCAGGCAAGCCCTCTCGAAGCCAGCCTCCCCAACCAGCGGAGCCACGGACTCCAGGTCGCAGGCGGGCCACAGAACCCTTGAGAGGCGCTCCTTGCTGGCCGGGTTGCTCGAGCTCTGAGCGCAGTAGGCGCACCTAGCTAGGCACCCGCCCTCGGAGTGCTGGAGGAAGTACGCCGTCGTGGGCCTGGCTAGCATGCTGACGTCTCGCAGCCCCACCGCGCCGAGCGTGCCGATCGAGGCCCTGACCCTCATTCGCTAAGCATTTTTAGCGCCGCCAACATAAGGGTTGCTTAGCCGCAGGGCGGTCACCTGAGCGACAGCCCTGACAGCACAGTCGCCAAGGCAGTGATGGAGCTCATCGGGAGTATGGCTGAGAAGTGGCCGCTAGGCGATGCGATCTTCGAGCCCGGGAGGCTGGCCCTTAGGCTGGGCGTGGATGGGGGGCCTCATGAGGCTCTACGTCGAGGCGGCCAACCTGAGAGACAGGGAGAGGTTCGCTGAAGGTGGAGTATAGCGAGGGCGGCGCTTCCGCTGCCGCACTGCCTAAGGCCTAGGGACTGCCCGGCCAAGATTGGCGAGCTGGGGTGCAAGTGTGTGGAGTGCAGGCGCTGCACCGTTAGGGAGCTGAAGGAGTACGCCGAGCGGCTAGGGTAAAGGAGGTCTTCGTGCTCCTGGGCGGCTCGCTGGCCGAGCGGGTACTCGCCAAGGTGAGGCCCAAGGCCATGGCGGGGGGTGGCGTGCTACAAGGAGTGCGTGATGGGGCACGTAGCGCTCCTGAAGCCCGGCATGCCGGGGCAGGCGTCCCCCGCTCAGAGGCGGGTGAATCGATGCTGTGGTCGACGTCGACGAGGTCAAGAGGGCGCTCAGAGTGCGCGCTAGCCGCTCCGGGGGGTTGGCGGAGAAGGGGGCAGCGGGGCCTAAGTGGTAGCGGGGCGAGGATTTGAACCTCGGACCTCGGGGTTATGAGCCCCGCGGGA
>CAZCFI010000015.1:0-30916 GCA_964497915.1 uncultured Thermoproteales archaeon | reverse complement strand
GGAGAGGGCTAGAGGCTCAGCGAGGAGCCCCTCCATCTCCGACGAGGGAGCGCCCTGCGAGTGCAGGCCGCGCGGAGGGGGCGCGCTGCTGGAGAGGATCGCGGGGGAGCAACGCCACCATTCTCGAAGCGACAAGCGGCAAGCCCCCGAGAGCGGGTCGCACGGAGAGGGTGAGGGCGCTCGCCACAGGGCTAGGGGGAGGACCAGCGGGGGGCGGTAGCGCGGCACGCTGAGGGCGCTTAATTTACGAGTTCCTCCTCTCGCGTGCTAGCGGTGAGGGGCTTGAGCCTGCCCAGTCCGCCCCCCTCGATTGATCGTGAGGACGCAGCGCTCCCCCGACCTCGCCATCTCGACGGCCACGCTGGGCGAGCTGAGGGCGAACACCCCCCTGCAGGCCTCGCACGCCGCCCTCCCAGCGGCCCTCCTGAGGGCGGGGGGGCACTCCACGATCGCGAGCTCGGCCCTCCGCCCGTCGTAGTGCCGAACCCTGAACCGGTACCCCAGCGCCTGCAGCCAGTTGGCGAGGCGCTCCGTCAGCGAGCCCAGCGTCTCCCTCATCGCTAGGGGGCTGTACACCCTCGAGCGCACCAGCTGGACCGCCTCGCTGACTGGGTGCTTCTCGAAGGCCTCCCTGAATAGCTCCGCCATCCAGCTCAGCCAGCCTCTGGAGTGCCTCCAGAACGCCAGGGGGTACATGGACGCGTCGCCGTACGCCTCCAGCAGCTCGCGCCCCTCCGGCCAGCTCTCGCACACCTCCACCACGAAGTCCGGCTGCGATATCTCGCCCCACCTCTCGCGCACGCGCCCCAGCGCCCCGCCGACCGCTGGCCCCCCCACGCTGCCCTCCAGGGCTAGCAGGAACATGTAGGTCCCCGCGAAGTGGAGGCCCTTATGCTCACGCCTCTCAAAGTCGACGCTCGTGATGGCCTCGTGCCTAAACTCGGCGTACTCCCTCACCTTGATCCCGGTGGGCCACAGCTCCCTGAACTCGTCTCCAAGCTCCCTGCAGACCACGGTGGAGAGAGCCTCGGCCAGCCCCTCGTACGTGCAGAAGCCGAACGCGTTGTGGCACACCTCGTGCGCTATGAGGTAGGGGGAACTCGGCAGCCTCTCCCCGATCCCCTCGCAGTAGGTCGGCTCGATGTCGAAGGCCCCATCGTAGTACTCCACGACCACCAGGCCCGGCCTCGCGTAGAAGTTGAGCCTCCCCGTCTTCAGGAACCTCAGCTCCACACTCTCCACCGTGTGGCCGTACCTGCCCTCGAGGAACTCGAGGGTCAGCTCGGCTACCCTCTTCGCTGCCAGGGCGTACTCCCTGACGTCCTCTGGGAAGGATGCCCTGACCTCCACGGAGGCCCCCTAGCGTCAGCTGCCGCTCGACAGATATAAGGCCTCTGTCGTCTACGCTCGATCGAGGCCGGCGAGTGCCGTCGAGGGGGCTCAACTGAGCGCAGTCGACAGGTGCCCACTGGAGAGGCGGAGCCCTCCCCGCGGCTGGCGGGCTGGCCACCCCCGACCCGCCGAAGGAGTTATAAGCTGCGGCGCGCATGGGTGTGGCGGGGCTCGGGCCTCATGAGCGGGGAGCGCTCAGCCGTCAGTGAGGTGGTCAGGGCCTTCTGGAGGGAGGAAGAGGAGTTCAGGAGGATGAGGCGCGAGAGGGCCGACTGGGACTTCATAGGGAGGCAGCCGCCCAGGGTCAGGGCCGCCCTCGAGTACTACGTGGAGACTGGCGACCTCTACGTCGCCTCCAGGATCGCGGGGGTGACCGTGGGGGAGATGAACGAGCTGAGGAAGAGGGCTAGGATCCCCAATGTCGCGTAGGTTTGCCATATCCGACACGTGCTTCGTGATCGACTGGTCGTACTACAGGAGGAGGGAGTGCCTAGTGGAGCTCTTCGACGTGGTGCTCGTGCCCGAGCAGGTGCTCTCGGAGGTCGAGGACGAGAGGTCGATCTCGTGGATATCCCTCCAGCTGGCGCGCGGCGGCATGCAGCTCTTCACGCCGTCCCCCTCGGACCTCAGGGAGGCCGAGAGGCTGATACTCGAGGTGGCCTCGAGGCCCTACATGAGGAGGATAGACATCCCTGAGGCCGTCTGCCTGGTCGTCGCGCGGCGGATCGGCGCCGTCGTCCTGACCGAGAACAGGGGGGCCCTGCTCGCCGCCCGGCTGCTGAGGGAGCTCAGGGGGGTCACTGTGTGGAGAGCGCTCGAGGTCATAAGGGAAAGCTTAATGAGGGGCCTCATCGAGGCCAGGTCGAGGGAGGAGGTGAGGCGGGCGTTCCTGGAGTACGAGGTGGACACGAGCCACGTGTTCCCCAGGAGGGACCTCGAGGAGGCGGTGGAGGCGGTGATGAGGTGCCTGAGCGAGAGGAGGTGAGCGAGGAGGCCATAAGGAGAGTGCTCGAGGAGGAAGAGGAGTTCAGGAGGATGAGGCGCGAGAGGGCCGACTGGGACTTCATAGGGAGGCAGCCGCCCAGGGTCAGGGCCGCCCTCGAGTACTACGTGGAGACTGGCGACATAAGGACCTCGTCCAGGATAGCCGGGCTCAGCCTGTGCGAGTTCAGGAGCCTCCTGAGGCGGGCGCGGATTCCAGTGGTGACCTAGGCGCCCGTCACCTTAAATCTGTCGAGCGGTGGTCAGCAACCGTGAGAGCATGGCCAGCGAGGCTAACCTCGACTACGTGTTCCAGGCCTTAGCCCACGAGACCAGGGGGTCCATCCGCACGCCTCACCCCAGCAGCACGCTGTTAAGCCCCTCTTTAGTGGCGATGTCGTGTAGGCGCCCGTCGCCCGTCATGAACTGGCTGGCGCGGACGTACTCAGCCGTCGCCACCTGCAGCGCGTCGGCCACGTAGATGTGGTGCTCCTCAACTAGCCTCCAGGCCCTCGCCAAGATCCTCACCCTCACTGGCACCACGAGCATAGCGCCCAGCCTCGACATCCTCCTCACCTCCAGCAGGAACCTCCTCCTCGCCGCGGAGTAGGCCTCTTCGCTCAGCCTGCCGAGCCTCCTAGCCCTGTCTAGGGCCCCCAGCACCTCGCCGACGTTCCACACGCTGCAGGAGAGGACTACGTCCCCCGAGTACGCCCTCAGGTAGGTCCTCCTGACCACGTCGCTCCCCGGCTCCCTGACGTACCTCTTAACTATCGCGCTGCTGTCCAGGTACGCCACGGGCCCTCTCATCCCTCATCTCCCTGACGAGCTCGCTCACCAGCCCCTCTGTGAGCTCTACGGGCTCGAAGTCGATGCAGTAGTCCTCGGCACCAGCTAGCTCTAGCAGGGCCTCGCTCAGCGCGAACTCAGGCACCTCGTCCCTGATCAGCTCCTCGAGCAGGGCGCTGACCTCCACTCCCGCCTCGAGGGCCCTCCTCTTGAGCCCCTCCCACAGCTCCTCGTCCACGTAGACGCTGGTCTTCACCTTGACCATGTGCTCGCTCTCAGGCTCATTTACTGACGTCGGTATATAATTTTATCGGTTTAAGAGTTATTACCTCAAGACTGAGGCGAGCGCCTCTAGTGCTAGCTCACCTCGCATACTCACGCCGCGCCAACCTCGATACCATGGTGCATGCCTTGTCTACCGTGATAAGGCTGTCCAGGAGGGGCCAGGGAGCTGCCGACCGAGGTGCTGATAGGGTTAGAGAGCGAGCTTGAGAGGCGCCTCAGCTACGACGAGATCGCCATGACCCTGGTTGGGAGGGAGATGCCCTAAGCTGCTCCTGAGGCTAGCGGAGATGAGCGTCCTGAGGAGGTGGCTGAGGAGGCCTGCGGCTGCTGGAGGGGAGGCTGGGCTTGGGAGGCGTCTAGAAGGAGTCGTCGGTTGGACGCGAGTGCCCTCATTGGAGCGGTGCTCGTGACGGAGGAGATCGGGGCTCGTGAGACTCATCGTGAGCGAGGCGCCGAGCCCTGCACGATATCGCTCAATCCCACAGATGGCCCTGTACGTCATCTGTCGCCTGCCGGGGGTGGAGGCCGAGAGGAGGGTGGGGCTCATGCTAGACTCAGGGCACTTCAACGTCGTCAGCGCGAGCAGGGTCAGCAGGTCTGCTGCCGAGCGCAAGTGCCTGTTCCCGGCGAGCATCGTTGACCGCCATACCCTGACGCTAGCTAGGGATTACATGCCAGCCCTGTTCTGCAGGCTTGAGTGGGAGTTTAAGCTTACACTGAGCGAGCTGGAGAGGTGGTGGGCCGTGAGATACTTTTTCCTCGCTGAGCAGCGGAGTGGTGGGGGCCGTTAGCGCGCCGAGGGGCTCACTGTGCTGAGCCTCACGCAGCCAGGCATTGCGAGCCCTCACCTCTGAGCGGCCACGGGCCAGAGCGGTTAGTGGCCGTAGCTAGAGCTAGGAGCTTGAAGGAGCGGGAGGCAGAAATAAAAATTCACGGAAAGATATCAGCCTACAGCTACCGAGTCGGCTCAGGGCAGCCTCTTGAGCAGGCCCTCCAGGATCCTCGCGTGCCTCTCCTCGTCCCTCGCGGTGTACTCGAACAGCGTCTTCCACGGCTCGTCGTGGTGCTCGGCCTCGCCGTGCCTGACCCTGGCAGCCTCCTTCTCAGCCTCGATTCTCTTCTTGATGAACTCCTTGAGGTCGCCTATCTCGCCTGCCTGGGCCAGCGCCCGAGCCCCGTGCATGGCCTCCTCGAGGGCTATGGTCTTCAGGGCCTGAGCGACCTCGACCAGGCCCTCCTCCTCAGCGATGATCGCAGCAGCCAGGTACTCCACGACCTCCCTGGACTCGCCCTCGACCCACATCTTCAGGTACTCCTCTAGCTTCATGCTCTCACGTGAGTGAGATAGGGGATCTGATATATAAAGTTTGTTATGTTAACATTTTTGTTAGAAATCCTAACTATATGGTTAGATATTGCATGCGTGGCATTAGATTTAAGAATGAGAGAGCGATATACTCCTCAGACTCACATGGCGGCAGGACTCAAGGTATCTGCCGAGAGGGTGAGCGAGGCGATCTGCGAGTACAACAGGTACAGAGGGGCCAAGGCCCGCGCAGAGCTACTGAGCTTCGACGGGGCGAGGGCTGTGGTTAAATTCAAGGGGCCCTTCTGCTACACCTGCGGGGTGCTCGACTGGGTAGAGGACCTTAAGTACCTGATGGAGAGCATGGGGCTCAGGGCGGAGGTGGAGGAGGTGGTAGAGCCCCGAGACCCCCAAGAGGCCTGGAGGGTCGCCGTCTTCAGGCTAGTGAGCCCGTGAGGTGGGGCGGTTGTCGAGCTCGAGCGGCGAGCTGGACGAGAGGGACCTCAGGATCCTGGAGCTCCTAGCCAGGAACGCCAGGATGCCGTACAGCGAGATCGCAAGGAGGCTCGGCGTCAGCGACGTCGCCGTGATGAAGAGGGTCAGGAGGCTCGAGCAGCTAGGCGTGATCAAGGGCTACACCGTCGTCGTCGAGCCGGAGAGGATGGGCTACAGGCTGGTGTCCCTGACCGGGATCGACGTGGAGCCTGAGCACCTCTTCCCGACGCTGGAGAGGCTGAGGGCCTTCGAGGGCGTGAGGTACATCGCCGTGACGTCGGGCGACCACTCGATAATGACGGTCATCTGGGCTAGGGACAGCGCCGAGATGGCCGAGGTCCACGAGAGGATATCAAGGCTGCCGGGGGTCAGGAGGGTCTGCCCAGCGGTGATCCTCGACGTCGTCAAGGGCTTCCTCGTCAGCATGCCCACGGACTAGCTGCTCAGCGGCTCAGACCGGCCGTGGGGCGGTGGCCGCGCCCCAAGTCGGTGGCAGTCAGCGAAACGCTTATAACGGCTCCCCCGAACCCCACCTGTGAGATGCAGGGCCTGAAGCGAGAGCTGCTGAGGCTGCTCGAAGAGGACAGGGAGTTCAGGCTGGCCGTCGCTGGCCTCATAGGGTACAGGGACGTGCTTGATCGCCTCGAGGAGCACGACCGCAAGTTTAACGAGCTGCTTGGGGAGCTCAGGGAGCACCGCAAATTGCTGGAGGAGCACAGCAGACGCCTTGAGGAGCATAGCAGACACTTCGTATCTATCGAGCGGCGTCTCGAGGAGCACGACCGCAAGTTCAGCGAGCTACTGGAGGAGCTGAGGGAGCACCGCAAGCTACTGGAAGAGCATGGCAAGCGCCTTGAGGAGCACGACCGGCACCTCGTCGCCATCGAGCGGCGTCTCGAGGAGCACGACCGCAAGTTCAGCGAGCTACTGGAGGAGATCGCGAGGCTCAGGAGGGAGTTCAACAGGCTGAGCATGAGGGTCGAGGTGACCATAGGCAGCGTGGGCAGGAGGTGGGGCACCGACTTGGAGAGGCTGGTGCTCGAGATATTCAGGGAGACGCTGGAGAGGGAGGGCATAAAGCCCGGCAGGGTGGAGAAGTTCAGGGTCAGGGACGCGGACGGAAGGCTGACCGGGGTCAGGGGGAGGGTGGTGGACGTGGACGTGCTGGTGAGGGACGACAGGGTCTACGTGCTGGAGGTGAAGTCGAGGGCTGAGATAGAGCACGTGGAGGCGCTCCCAGAGAAGGCCAGGGTGGTCGAGAAGGTGCTCGGGAGGATGGTTGACCGAATATACATGGTGGCCGTTAACGTGGACAGGGAGGCCTACGAGAGGGCCAGGGAGCTCGGGATCCGCGTGGTCTGCGGCAACGTTATCGACTAGGGGCCCCCCTCAGGGGCGTCGCTCCGCGGGGACTATGCCTGACAAGCTGCCCCGGATCGAGCTCACACGCCCCGCCTCTCCCTCTTCCCGAGCTCCTCCCTGAAGCACCAGATGCCGTCGCGCGGGTCTATTATGACGATGCGGAGCGCGCTTAGGAGGCAGTCGTTGAGCAGTATGAGCTGCCCTCCGACTACGTAAGCGCGGGCCTTGACGGGCCCCCTGACCTCGTCCTCCGCGACCAGGTACACGTCCAGGCGCTCGGTGGTCCTGGCCAGGGTCACGCGGCTGCCGTCGGCCAGCACCCTCTCGACAAGCGTCAGGGACAGGCCCTCCCCCAGCAGCTCCCTGGCTAGGGCTCCGGGGAGCGTGATCTCGGGCTCGTCCCCAGCGAAGCCGCTGTTAGCGATCCCCACGCCCTCGACGCACTTGCCCCCGCGGCAGATCCTGACCCTCAGCCTCAGGACCATGCTCACCGACCTCCTCAGGGGGCAGCAGGGCTAGCATCAGCTCTCTCGCGCCCTCCGCCAGCTCGGGTGGCAGGAGGGCCAGCATGCAGCCCTCGCTGAGCTCTGGGGGCCTGCCCCTCAACCTCGCACCCCTAGCGCCTCGCGATTATGGTCGCGGAGGCCCAAGATATAGCTTGCGAGCCGAGCTGGGCTTGGGGGCCAGCCGCCGCGCAGCGAAAGCCCTTTTACCTTAGGTCCACACCTGCATCCCGTGAGCCGCTCAAGCTTGTACGACGAGCTAGCTGAGTACTACGCGAGGTTCTGCGCCCTGCCTGGGATCAGGTTGGAGAGGGAGCTGCGCAGGCTCCAAGAGCGCGGCTACTCGAGGGAGGAGGCCATCGCCGAGCTGTACAGGAGGCTGAGAGCGGCGCCCGCCGAGCGCGCTAAGCCCAGCCCTTGGCTGGCGCCCGCATGCGCCCTCCTGTGCCTCACGAACGCAGCCCTGGCCTGCCTGAAGGTGCGCGGGCTGCTCAGGCACAGACCTCAGACCCTTGTGGGAGCGCTCCCGTAGCGCTCGGCATCTCCCTCGATCTAGCGCCCGCGCTGTTCTGGGGCGCGATGGCGCTAAGGCGCCTGAGGAGGCGGGAGGCTGCTGATGCGGCATCCGCTAGCCACAACTAGCCCTAATTCTGGCCCAAGCGCGGCCTGCGGCTAGCCCCCGAGCCGCGGCCTCTCCATCACGCTTAAATATGCGCGAGAGGTGTCACGCTCGATGGCGAGTAGGCTAAGGGAGGAGTTCCTCGAGCTACTGGAGAAGGACAGGGAGTTCAGGTACGCCGTGCTAGGCTACCTAGGGATGGCTGAGGTGCTCAAGAGACTCGAGCTCATGGCCGAGGAGCTCGTGAGGCTGAGGGAGGACTTCAAGGAGATGCGCAATGAGCAGGTGAGGCTGAGGGAGGACTTTGGAGAGTTGGGGGCTGAGCAGATCAAGCTCAGAGAGGAGCTCAAGCGACTGGCTGAGGAGCAGGTGAGGCTGAGGGAGGACTTCAAGGAGATGCGTGAGGAGCAGATGAAGCTCAGGGAGGACTTTGGAGAGCTACGTAAGGAGCAGGTCAGGCTGAGGGAGGACTTCAGGTCGCTTCAGAGGGAGCAGGTGAAGCTCAGGGAGGACTTCAACAGGATGCTCTCAGTGCTGCTGAAGGTGGAGGGGAGGCTCGGCAGGGTTGAGAGGACGCTGGAGAAGCTCACCCTAGAGGTTGAGGAGGAGGCCAGGGAGGTCCTGAGGTCCAGGCTGAGGGAGATGGGGCTTGAGGTCGAGCTGGGCAGGCTCGAGCTGCCCGAGCTCGAGCTAGACATTTACGGGGCCAGCGGCGACATGTGCGTGGTGGGCGAGGCGACCATTAGGTTGGGGAGGAGGAGGGTGGAGGAGCTCGCTGAGAAGATCGAGAGGCTCTCCGCCACGAGGCCAGAGCTGCTGAGACCGATAGTCGTAGCGGTGATCTACGCCCCCACGGCCACTAGGGAGGCCCTTGAGGAGGCTGAGAGGAGGGGCATCTGGGTGCTGAGGGCCACGGGAGATCTCACTAAGCCCCCTGCGGTGCGCGGTGGCCCCCGCGCCCAAGGCCTGAGCGGCTAAGCTCGGGCGGCGCTTCTGGCTGCTGCGAGGTGAGCGCAGCAGGGCTTATCTAGGGGGTCTCAGAGTGACCTTAGGGGCTGAGCGTGAGGTTGGAAGAGGCAGTTCACAAGGCCAGGGAGTTCTTGAGGATGAGCGCTGGCTACTTCTTCACGGCCTTAGAGGGAGTCAGGCTCGAGGGCGGCGTCTGGGTGCTGGAGTTCAACGTGAGCTCGGTGGGGCTAAAGCTGGTGAGGGTTAAGGTAGACGACAAGACGGGCAGGGTCGTCGGCTACGAGGGCGTGACTAAGTGAGGCGCCCAACGACCGCGCCAGCCTGGGCTCGGCTCACTCCTCGACCACCACCTCGACCTCGAGCACCCCGCCTAGCGCGTCGAGCGCGACCGAGGTCAGCTTGGCCGCCAGCGAGCAGAGCGCCAGCCAGAGACCTAGCTCAAGGTGACTGGGAGCGCGCGCTAGCACGTAGGCGACGCTGGTGGCGTCCGCTAGCCCTGACATTAGCGCCAGGAAGCGCAACCCCACGCCCCTGCAGTTAGCGTACACGGCCAGCAGCGAGAGGGCGGCTGAGGTCAGGACCCCCAGCGTAAGGAAGGCGTCGGTGGCCGGGCTCAGGCTTGGCTCTCGCGCCCACTCGACGCCCGCTGCCGCGGCGCAGATGATGAGCGAGGCTACTAGCGGGAGCACTCCGAGCGACAGGCTGAGCCTCCTCACCGCCGGCGGGCTGCTCGACCTCACGAGCAGTGACTACGCCCGCCAACACTAAAACTCTACGCCCTCAGCCAGCCGTCACCTCGCGGATTCCTCCCACTCCGCGCCCTTTCTCCTCCACTCGCGCTCCCTGTAGACCTCCTGCTCGAAGAACTCCCTCACCAGGGAGGCGACGTACCTGACCTCGCCCTCGCTCAGGAATTGGTGGCAAGGCAGGTTGAGCACCCTCCTGCTCCAGTCCTCAGCCACTGGGAAGCTGACCCCCCTGAACCGTCCCTCATAGAGAGGCTGCCTGTGCAGCGGCAGTGGGTAGTAGACGGCTGCCCTCACCCCGTGAGCCTCAAGCCATGCGCCTAGGGCCCCCCTGTGCTCAGCGCGCCTGACCTTGATGGGGTACGTGTTGTACACGGGCTCCCTGTCGCTGGTCGGCAGGGAGCCTAGCTCAAGGTGCTCCGACAGGTCCCTCAGGAGGTCGTGGTAGAGCCTGGCGTGCCTCCTCCTCACCTCGTTCCACTCGTCCAGGTACCTCAGCTCCACCAGGCCCACCGCCGCGTTTATGGTGTTGAGCCTCAGATTGAGGCCCGCGATCGCGTGCACGTACCTCGAGACCCTCCCGTTGTCCCTCAGCATGAGGGCGCGCCTGTAGACCCTCTCGTCGCTGGTGACCAGCATCCCCCCGTCACCAGCGACCGTCATGTTCTTGCTGGGGTAGAAGCTGAAGACTGCGGCGTCGCCATAGCTGCCAACCCTCCTGCCTCTCAGCCTAGCCCCGTGGGCCTGCGCGCAGTCCTCAACGACGGGGGCGTCGGTGCCCTCAACTATAGCGTCCACCCGAGCCGGGTAGCCGAATATGTGGACGGCGCACACCACCGCGCCGCGGGCCCTCTCAATGGCCCTAGCGGGGTCGATGCAAGCGTCCTCTGGGAGGACGTCGACGAAGTCGACACTTGAGCCTAGGAATGTCGCGGCGGCGGCTGTCGCCACGAAGGTGTACGGCGTCGTCACGAGTCCCCTCCCCCTCACGCCCAGCGCCTCGTACGCCGCCAGCAGGGCCATGGTCCCGTTGCACATGGCTACGGCGTAGTCCGCCCCGACGTACTCAGCGAACCTCTCTTCAAACTCCCTGACGGCCTCTCCCATCACCCATCTGTCGTCGCTCAGCCTGTTGAGGAGCTCCTTGACGGCCTCCTCAGGCAGCTCCTGCTTAGCTATGCTGATCAACTTGGGTCACCTAGCGCTCTCTGTAGGTAACTCTGATGAGATAATAAGCTTGGTGCTCGCCAGCCTAGACCCTCAGCAGCTGATAGGCCTGCACTCTGCTGCAGGAGCCTCTACCCAGCCGCGTCGAGAGCCCTGAGCCAAAGCGAGGGCTGCTGCGATTAAGCGAGACGTTAGCTTCGCAGGGGGGCCCTCCGTGTCGCCAGCCCCGCTGCGGCGTGCCTAAGCCCCTCGCTCTCCCTCAGCGGCTTGAACGCCTGACTTTGAGGCTGGCGTAACCTTAGCAGAAGGAGGCAGCAGGGTCTCCCAACTAGCGAGGCGGCTGCAGCCGCCCCTCACCTCTCGTACGAGGCGATCACATAGAGGCCCAGCTCCCTAGCCCTCCTGCTGGCCCTCGGGTGCACTAGGTAGCCGAAGAGGACCCCGACCTTCTTGTGCTCGGGGAAGAGCTGGCTGACCCTCGCGAACTTTCGGTAGTAGAACCTGTTAACGTCGTCCTCGTAGATCCTCGACTTCACCTCCCCCAGCACGAGCACCCTCTCCCCCCTCACGGTGCCCTCGCCGAATAGGTCTAGCTCGACCTCCTCGCCGTCGACCTCCACGAACTCCCTCCTCAGCGACTCCACCTCGACCCCGAGGTGCCTGTGCAGCCACCCTGGCACGACTACCCTCGCTACGTCCTCTAGGCCGTACCCCACCGTCTCGGCGAGCGCCCCGACGCTCCTCCTCAGCTCGTCAACGGCCGCGACTAGGCCCTCAACGACCTTCGCCAACCTCTCCAACCTCTCCTCAGTCCTGCTCTGGGCCTCAGCTAGCCTCTCTAGCCTCCGCTCAGTCCTGCTCTGGGCCGCCGCCAGCTCCTCTAACCTCTGCTCGGTCCTCCTCTGAGCCTCGGCCAGCGCCTCTAGCCTCTCCTCGGTCCTGCGCTGAGCTTCCGCCAGGGCCTCGAGCCTCTCCTCAGTCCTACTTTGTGCTGCTGCCAGTAGCTTAAGCCTATCCTCGGTCCTGCGCTGAGCCTCCGCTAGCTCCTCCAACCTCTTGGCCAGCCCCTCAAGCCTCTGCTCCGTTCTGCACTGGGCCTCTGCCAGCTCCTCCACCCTCTCAGCTAGCCTCTCGAGCCTCTCCTCGGTCCTGCGCTGAGCCTCGGCCAAGGCCTCGAGCCTGCGCTCGGTCTTACCTTGAGCTGCCGCTAGCTCTCTCACCGCCCTCACTAGCCTGTCGTACTCCTCCCTAGACACCCTGACCTCCCTTACCTTGTCCTCCACCACCTTGACGATGAAGTCGTACAGCTCTGGCGTTATGCTCAACGCGGGCACCACAAATCAGTTGCCCCCACGCTTAATAAGGGTGACTGATGGCCCTGCCGCAGCCCTCTCGGCAAGCCTTAAATATCTGAGCGCGGTAGGTGCCCCCATGCCAGAGAAGGTCGCTGTCAATATATCCAAGGAGCTGTACGAGAAGGCCAAGAAGTTCGTTGAAGAGAGCGGCGGCGAGTTCAAGAGCGTCGAGGAGTTCATTGAGTTCGTCCTGAGGGAGGTCCTCGAGGAGGGCGGCGAGGAGAGCGTCTACACGCCGGAGGAGGAAGAGGAGATAAAGAGGAGGCTAAGGGCCCTGGGGTACCTCTAGGGTGCGACGATGAGGGTGTTCATCCTCGGCATAGACAGCGCTGAGCCCAGCTTAGTGTTCGGGCCGTGGAGGGAGGAGCTGCCGACCATAAGCCAGCTCATGGAGGAGGGCGCCTGGGGCAAGGTCGCGAGCACGGTACCCCCCATCACGTGCCCCGCGTGGCCCTCTGCCTTCTCTGGCTGTAACCCGGGGCGCTTCGGCCTCTACGACCTGAGATACAGGAGGAAGGGCACCTACACCGACTTCGGGATAGTCAACTCCAGGATGGTCAGGGTGCCCAGGCTCTGGAACGTCCTCAGCGAGCGCGGGATGAGGAGCGTGGTCGCCTTCGTCCCGGTGACTTACCCCCCTGAGCCCATAGAGGGGTGCATGGTCGCCTCCTTCCTGACCCCCTCGGTGCGCAGCCAGTTCACCTACCCGCCGGAGCTCAGGGAGGAGGTGCTCAAGGTGGTCGGGGGGCCCAGCAGCTACATCATAGATGTCTACGACTACAGGAGGAGGGACCCCAGGGACCTGTACCGGGAGCTCAGGGCCAAGACGGACCACGACTTCAAAGTCATAGCCCACCTGCTCAGGACTAAGCCGTGGGACCTCTTCGTCGCGGTCGTGATGTCGGTGGACAGGGCTCAGCACACGCTCTGGAAGTTCTTCGACAAGGACCACCCGCGGTACGTCGACGACCCCGAGCTGAGGGAGGGGCTGCTCGACCTGCACAGGCAGATAGACGAGTGGCTCGCCAAGGTCATGGACCTCCTGCCTAGGGACACCATGGTCATAGTCGCCTCAGACCACGGGGCCAAGAGGATGTACCACAGGATAAACGTGAACGAGATACTCGCCTCAGAGGGCCTCCTCAAGCTCAGGGAGGTGCCTGACAGGCCGACAGGCCTGGCCGAGCTAGACAGGCGGGGGCTCATAGACTGGAGCAAGACCGTGGCGTTCGCGCTTGGAGCCTACGTGGCCCAGGTCTTCGTGAACCTCGAGGGGAGGGAGCCGAGGGGCGTGGTCAAGCCGGGCGAGGAGTACGAGGCCGTGAGGGAGCAGGTCGCAGACCTGCTCAAGAGCGTCAGGGGGCCTGACGGCGAGAGGCTGGACACTAGGGTCTTCATGAGGGAGGAGGCTTACAGGGGCGAGATGGTCGACGTGATGCCGGACCTCACCGTCTACTTCGACAACCTCCACTACGGGGCCAACGAGGCCGTCGGCTTCGGCTCCCCCTACAGCCTCGAGACGGCGAAGGGGCCGGACGACAGCAATCACGGGGAGTACGGCATGCTGGTCATAAGGGATCCTGAGGGCAGGCTGAGCGGCGAGCTAAGGGGCGCTAAGTTGGAGGACGTAGCCCCGACCGTCCTCAGGGCGCTGGGGCTCGAGCCGCCGCCCGGCCTAGACGGAAGGAGCCTCATATAGAGGGCTCAGCGCGAGGCGGGGCGCTTAAGAGTGGGAGCTCACTCCTCCCACTCCTCCTCCTGGATCTCCTCAATTATCTCAGCCCTGTCCTCCCTCCTCTCCAACTGCTCGACTATGGGCTCCAGCTCGGAGTAGTATTTCACTATCAGGACGTCGCCGCTCCTGACGACGAAGTCCGACTTGGGGGGTAGGATGTGCCACTCGTCGCCCCTCCTCACGGCCAGTATCGAGATGCCGCGCCTGCTGTAGCCCAGCTCGGCTAGGGTCTTGCCCTCGTCCTCCTCGTCCATCTCTATGACGCTTATCCTCTCCTCTGCCTCCTCAAACACCTTAGTCAGTATCGGGTGCGGCTCCAGTCCCTTCAGGAGGGGCTCGACCATGTCGACCGCTGCGTCGGCTATGTTCTCGCTGGCTATGGCCACCCACAGCCCGCCGAGCCTCTCCTCGCTGCTGAGGGCCTCCTCCTGGAGTATCTTCTCAGCAACGCGGCTGAGGAGCTCGTCCGTGTACTCCTCGAGCTCCTTGACCTTGCGCGCCACGTCGTAGCTCCTAGTGAGGACGGCGACGTAGGCCAGGTCGACGCAGACCTTCGACGCTCTCCTGAAGGACACCAGCATGCTGACTATTGAGGCGTACTTCGTGTCTATGCAGTCCTCCTCGCCCACTAGCGCTGAGCCCGCCAGCTCGCACAGCGCCCTCACGCCCTCGAAGGGGCCCTTGACGACCAGCACGTCGCCCCCCTCTAGCCTGAAGGATGAGCTGGGCCTCACGTAGATCCCTCTGCCCCTCCTGACGACCAGGGCCTCGAGGGGTGTGCCAGCCCTCCCATACAGCTCCTCCAGGCTGAGGCCGGAGAGCTCACTGGGCACCCTAACGGCTGCCATGAAGTCCTCCTCGCCGCACGTGAGGAGGGCGAAGTCCCTGGGCACCCTCATCCTCCTGATGGCGACCCTGGCTATGTCCGCAGCCGCGTCCGATATCTTGTTGGCAGCCGACGCTATGGCGTACACGCTGACGATCTTCTCAGCGTCTGAAGGGCTCCTAGTCGCGAGCGCCGCCTGCATGGTGAGGAGCGTCTGGAGGTAGTCGACCCTCGACTCTAGCTCGAAGACCTCCCTAGCCAGCTGCGCGTCGCCGTAGAGCACTGAGTAGTAGGCCAAGTCTATCATGAGGTCGGAGAGGTCCTTCATCTCCCTGAGAAGATCCCTGACCGGGACGGGCTTGTACTCTATCTCCTCTGCCATTCCTGTGGAATAGAGAGGCTCAAGTATTAAAGCTTTCCAGCGCTAGCTAGCGAGAGGAGGAGCGCGTAGCTGGCCACGGCGTCAGCCAGCGAGCTCCCAACGGGGTTGACGAAGCTGTCAGGGTCGAGGCCCCTCCGGTAAGCCGCTGTGGCCACAGCCATGGCGGCTAGCGCTACCACTGGCACCGCGACCGCGTTGGAGATGAGCAGCACCTTGAGGAGGCTGAGGCACTCCGCCAGAGTGCAGCCGGTGAGAGCGGCTGAGAGCAGGGGGAGCGAGGTGAACACTAAGAGCGATGAGGCCCACGAGCCCACGACGACCGGCAGGCTCCTAGCCACCCCCCGGGCGTCCGCGCTGAGCTCGCCCAGCGCCAGCTTGGTCGTGTAGGTCGAGCCCACTATCGAGCCCACGTCGCCTACAGTGTCGATGACTGCTGGGTACACGACGTACAGCGGCCTGTACTCGCCGATCACGTCGCCTATGCCCCTCAGCGCCGCTCCAGCCAGGCTAGACAGCGCTGAGACCATCGCGAACGATGCTGCTGACTCCCTCAGCACCCCCCTAAACGTCTCGTGGCCTGAGAACTTAGCGAGGGAGGCTATCGAGACCGCCGCAGCCCCCGCGAATATCAAGAGGAGGAGCAGGGTCTCCCCGACTGAGTGGAGGCGCACGACCAGGAGGTAGCACGCGGACACCACGACGTCAGCTAGCGTTGACATCACTGGGTAGGTGACGTAGTCGGGATCCAGGCCCATCAAGTAGGCTCTAGAGGCGACGATGAAGGACAGAGGCGCTGTCACGGTGAACGATATCGCCATGGAGTCCACGACGCACAGGAGTATGTGGAGGAGGTCAGCTACACTAGCGCCGAACGCCGTCGCGCTCACCGCGCACACGGCCACTGAGGCGGTGAGCGAGGCCGCGAAGTTGAAGAAGGCCAGGCTTGAGACCAGGGCGTAGAACTCCTCCGTGTTCCTGAGCAGGGAGGTACTTATCGAGCCCACGTGCAGCGACGTGCTGAGCTTGGCGCAGAGTATTCCATTCATCAGCCCCCGCACGGCTAGGACAGCGGGGTACGCGACGAGGGCCCACCTTATCGGCTCGAGCACGCTGACGTTGAGGGCCACGACTAGGCCAGCTAGCACTCCAGCCACGTCGGCCGCTAGGCCCAGCAGCGACTGCCTGAGCGAGGCCGCGGCCTCCTCAGCCAGCCTCAGGGCGGCGCTGAGGGCGGCGGGCATGACAGCACCAGGAAACTCACAGTGCGTCTCTATTTAAAGTTACTCAAAGGGCTCGGCTCCGCCAGCGGCCTGAGCCGAGAGCAGCTTGGCCAGGTCCATCACTCGGACCTTCAGGTGCGAGAGGGCAGTAGCGGAGCTGCCGCCCTCCTTATAATAATATGTTATGATTGCTAGACCCCCCTTGAACGTGATGCTAGGATAGCAGTACGTGGCCTCACCCGCGGGCTCGATGTCCCCCAGCTTCTCCCACGTCTCCCCCTCGTCTCTTGAGACGGCACACGAGAGGGGGGCTCTCCTCTGGAAGGCCCGGTCGACTATGTCGACGCCATGCCTCTCCAGCTTGCTCAGGTCGAAGTCCGACTTGTCGTTCCACACCAGCAGCAGGTCGCCGGTGCTCGGCACCCTCTTGATCGTGGCTGGCGAGGTCGGCGCCTTGAGGCCGTCGAGCGGCTCTGGCTCGCTCCATGTCTCGCCCTCGTCGTCGGAGTGGCAGGCATATATGTACCCCAGCGCCGTCCTCATGTACATCATGAGTGTCCCGTCCCTGAGCTCGACGATGCCGGGCTCCTGGAGGCCGGTTCGCGAGCTAGCTAAGTCGCCGGTGAGCCTCACCTCGCCGCCCCTCCTCCAAGTCTCGCAGTCATCGTCGGAGTAGTAGACCAGGGACTTCCACCGGCTGTGGGTCTCGGGATCCTGGTACGTGGAGACCGGCGCTAGCACCCTGCCCGAGGATAGCTGCACCGCCCTGTCGTTGTTCATGACGAAGTACCCCATGTCCACCGTCACTAACCTGGGCTCGCTCCAGGTCTCGCCCTCGTCCTCTGACTTCCTCACGTAGAACCTGAGGTCCTCAAAGGAGTTCTTGACGCCGTAGAAGAAGGCTATCTCGCCAGTGCGCAGCCTCAGCAGGGTGGCGCACATGACGTTGCACTTGCCGACGTTCTCCTGGAGCACGAAGGACTCGCTCCATGTGGCCCCGTCGTTCTCAGAGACCCGGGCGACTATCCTAGCTGGCGAGAAGTCGCTCGCGCCCCCGTAGAATTCCGTGTATGCCAGCAGCAGCCTGCCGCCCCTCAGGACGAGGACGTCGCCCTCCCCGAGCCTCGGGCTCTCCCTCGTGGCCCTTATAACTGTCTCAATCACGGTGGCCCAACTCACGCTCAGCTGTGTCGCGAGGCTTCTAAAATGCGTTGGTGCGCCTCGCTCCGAGGAACCTCGCTGACTCCTCGGCTATCATCTCGCCCGACCTCCCGTCACCGAGGCTTTGGCACCTCCTGAGGAGCGCCCTTAGGTGGCTCAGTATGCCCTCAGGCTCGGGCCCTGGGGTCCTAGCTCCTCGATGAATCGCTCGCTCAGCCAACCTTGTAGCGCTGGCCTGAGCCGATCAGGCGACATTCAGGCCCCTGGCCCTGAGAGCCCTCACGAGGGGCGCCGCCTCCATCATCCCCGGCCTAGTTCCCACCGCTGCTATGCTAGCCACCCTAAGCGGCCTCCAACCCGCAGCTGACGCGCGCTCGCACTACTTATAGGCCATGCCCTTAAGTTCATGGCCCCTCAGGCGACAAGCAAATATTGGCGCTGGCCAATCACCCACCAATGGCGCTAGCCACGGTTAAGTTCGTTGACGTCCGCAAGTCCTACGGTAGGGTCAGGGCGCTCAGGGGGCTGAGCTTAGAGGTCATGCCCGGCGAGATCTACGGGCTGCTGGGGCCCAACGGGGCCGGCAAGACCACGGCCCTCAAGATAGCGGTCGGCCTGCTCAGGCCCGACGGCGGCTACGTCTCCATCCACGGCCTGAGGGTCGACGAGCGCAGGGAGGAGGTGCTCAGGCTGGTCGGCTACGTCCCAGAGAACCCCTTCCTGTTCCCGACGCTCACGGTGCGCGAGTTCCTCGAGTTCGTGGGCAAGCTTAGGGGCATGGACGAGGGCGAGATAGACGACAGGGTCAGCTACTACCTCTCCCTGTTCGACTTGGAGGAGAGGGAGCGGTCGCTGATAAGGGAGCTCTCGAGGGGCATGGTGCAGAAGGTCGCCGCGTCTGCAGCCCTCTTGCACGAGCCCAAGGTCCTGCTGTTAGACGAGCCCATGGTAGGCATGGACCCGGAGGCCCAGCACGCCTTCAAGGAGGAGGTGAGGAGGCTCGTCGAGCGCGGCGCCACAGCCGTCATCTCGAGCCACCTGCTCGACATGGTCGAGAGGTTCTGCACCAGGGTCGGCGTCATAAGCCGAGGGCGGCTCGTGGCCGAGGGCGACTTGAGTGAGCTTAGGAGGAGGGCTGAGGCTGGAGAGGACGCGACGCTCGAGGAGGTCTTCGTCAAGCTGGTGAGGGGGCTGAGCAATGGGGGGCGGTAAGGCCCTCACCATAGCCAAGTACCTCTTCAAGGCGCACCTCAACGCCTACGTGAGGAGTAAGCTCTCGGTGGCGCTCGACGCGGTGTTCTTGCTCTGTCAGGCCCCCTACCTAGCGATGGTCGCTTCAGGTGAGGCTGAGAGCGGCGTGATGCGCGAGTTAATAGCGCAGGCCCTCGCGGCGGCTGGTCTCGACAAGCGGAGCCTGGAGGCCCTCCTCTCCTGCGCAGCCTCAGCACTCCTCTTCTGGCTCTCCCTGCTCGTGGGCAAGGGCAGGATCCCCGCGTCGCCAGCTGAGTACCTCTACGTGCTGACCCAGCCAGTCCCAATAAGGAGCTACCTACTCGGCAGTGTGCTCAGCAGCGCCCTAGTCTCGCTCAGGGGGGCGGTCGTGTACGCCTACGTAGCAGTGGCGCTAATGGGGCTCCCCCTGGAGAGGGGGCTCGTGCTCATAGGGTTGGCAGCGCTAGCCGCAGCCGCAGTCTCAGCCCTCAGCCACGCCACGAGCCTGGCAGTACACTTAGCGGAGGAGCGCGGGCTGAGGTGGGCGCTGAGGGCTGCAGCGCTCGCCTGGCTGTTAGCAGCGGCTGCCCTCGCTCCTAGCGGCGAGCCGCCTGCCCCCCTGCAGCTCCCGCTAGCCCCCCTAGTCTACGCGGTCGTGGAGAGCCTTAGCCGCAGGGCTGAGCTACTGGTGCCAAGCGTAGCTCACCTGTTCGCCCTCATGGGAGCCTCGCTAGCGGCCACGTGGCTCCTCTCCAGCCGGGTGAGCTGTGAGGTCTTCCTGGCGGCGCACACCCTGCCTAGGGCCAGGACAGGTGCGAGGGTCGAGCCCGTCAGCTTCTCCAACCTAAGGGGGCCGGGCGAGGCTCTCGCACTGAAGGTCTACGTCGACTTGAGGAGGGGGGCGCTCAGGGCCTACCTAGTGGGAGTCGCGGCGGCTGCAGCGCTGGGGGTCGCCCTCAGGCTGGCCGCGCACTTGCTCGGAGTGCCAGCTAGCGGGCTGAGGGACATGATTAGCGTATCCGCCGTAGGGGGGACCGCAGCGCTGTCGGCGGCGTACGGCGTCGTCGCCATCACCCGCGCGGTTGAGACCGGGCGCGCCCTGTGGGTCTACAGAGTCGCACTGAGGGACATGCGCCTTTACGCCCTATACGTCTACGCCGAGCTCCTCGTTCACCCAGTAGCGCTGGCGGCAGTCCTGGCGGCGTTCACCGCTGCCGTGGCTGACCCCTCGCTCGCGCTGACGCTGGTGCTAGCCGTGCTCCTTGGCTGGCTGGTGACCTGCCCAGTCATAGCCATCATGGGCCTGTACCTCGGCGCGAGGGGGAGGGCTGCGATGGTGGCAAGCCTGCTGGCCAGCAGCACGTGGTCTCAGCTCGCTGAGGACCCAGCTCAGCTCTCGGCCGCCACCCTCTCCCTCATGCTAGCCTACGTCACCACGATGTCAGTCGCGGTGCCGCTGTCGATCGCCGCAGTCGAGGGGGGGCTGAACGCGCCTCTCTTGGCAGCGCTAGCGCTCGTGGCGCTGGCCTCGCTGACTGCTGGCTCCTTGCTAATCGCCAGGGCCGCGAGGCGGGTCGAGGTCAGGGCGTGAGGCTGTGGGGCTCGCGCGAGGCCCTGTCGAGCAGCTCGTCCCACAGGCCCCTGAGCTCGCCTACGTCCACTCCGAGCCACGCGGGGAGCAGGTGCCACACGCACATGTTGCTGTAGTAGTTGCTCCCCCAGACGGGCTCGCCTGTTTCTCTGTTGTAGCTGAAGTACACGTTCCACGGCGACCTCTGCCTCAGCCTCACGTTCTCGTAGGCCCTCCTCGCCACCTCCAACCCCTCCTCGCGCAGACCGGCGTAGAGACACGTGGCGGCGAAGTTCATCACCTCTCCAAAGATCACGGTCTCCGAGTGTGGGCCTGGCTCGGGCGTCCCGTCGGGCCTGACGCCGCTCACCGCGCCCAGCTCGGTGGCCCTCGCGTTCAGCTCGAGAACCGATCTGAGCGCGCTCACCACGTGCTCCCTGGGGAGGAGGTCGCCCAGCCCGAGCAGGTAGGCGTACAGCTGCCCCATGAGCTGGTTGCAGAGGCACACCTCCGAGACCCTCCCGGTCTCTGGCTCGCTGTAAAGCCTGTAGTACTTGCCGTTCCAGAGCTTGCGCTCGTAGCTCTCCCTCCCCCTGCTGAACCACTCCCTGCACTCAGCCGCGAACTCCCCGTCCTCGACGACATCAGCCACCTCCTCAGCCGCCCTGAGGGCGGCCAGCCATATGCCCGCCACGTAGGCTGACGTACCGTAGAACCGCCACTGATCGTAGTACTGCATGGAGACCTCGTTCACCAGGCAGTCACCATCGGTGTCAAGCGTCTGGGCGTAGCGCACGGCCCTCTTAACGCTCGGGTAGAGCTCACGCAGGAAGCTCTCGTCGCGCGTGAAGAGGTAGTCGCGGTAGACCATGAGCACGAACTCCGAGGAGTTTAGCGACTTCTGCGTGTCGTAGTAGGGCCTGTCGAAGAACTCAGGCCTCCCGAAGGCGAAGGGTATCGCGCCATCGCTCCGCTGCAGGTGGGCGAAGTGGCGCATAACTCCGAGCTCGAGGTCTGGGAACAGCAGCAGTATCGGTAGTGAGCCGTTGAAGCGGCAGACTATGGTTTCAGTTATGGGGCATCCAGTGAGCGACTCGCTGTGAGCGAACTTGCCGTCCTTCACCCAGAGCGTGTTCTTCGCCAGCGAGTATAGGGAGTTGATGAGGGCGTCCTCAAGCCACTCCGGCATCCTGAGAGCTCTGATGGCCCTGTGCAAGAGCGTGCTGCCATCGTAGAGGGCCTCGAAGTCCCTGAGGGCGTGGGCCGCCACGTCCCCCGGGCTGCTGAACCAGTTAGCGTACATCCTCCCTATGAACTTCCCACCTGAGTCCCTCAGATCGGGGAAGAACCAGGCTAGGGCGAGGCGCACCTCCCTCTCCGCGCCGGGCGGCAGTGCGAATCTCGCCACGAGGGCTCTGGCGACGCCTCCTGAAGTTCCCTTGAACTCGGTGAACCTGCCGTCCTTGGCGAAGTCCTCCCAGAAGGCTCTCGCGTCCTCCTCAGACCAGAGGGGCGATGTCTCGACCTCCACCCCTGCCTCAACCTCTGCGGCTACTGCGTAGCCTCCTGACTCGCCCTCTAGGGTGAAGCCCTTAACTGGCCCCTCTGCGAGCTCCTCCGACCTCAAGCTAGGCCCCTGCCATGAGAGCATAAGGGCCACGGTGAGCGGCGCTCGGCTCGCGTTGCGGGCCCTAAGCCTGAGGAGGGCCACTGGGAGGCCCGAGCGCCTTGCGTCTCGGGGGACGAAGGGGGAGAACGCCGCGAGGCTGAGGTCGACCGGGAGCTCTGCGTCAATGTACCGGATCTTAGCCACTGGGAAGAGGCCTAAGTACCTCAGCCCCTCAACTGCTGGCAAGCCGAAGGGCGCTGGATTCTCGAGGACTTTAGCTACCCGGCCCCCCTCGCCAGCGGCGAAGACGGCCAAGAACGAGCACTCAGGCCTGATGATCGGGGAGCGGGGGTTCCCCTGAGTCACAACCTCGAGGAAGGAGCCATCGCTCCCCAACGTCACGTAGCCCGTCCCGAGGCCTCCCAGCGGCACGCCGCCCTTTGCCTCTCCCATGCCATACTCCATGGTGGGGCTCCCGACCCAGTCGTGGCGAGCTGAGCATAAAGCTTTACGCTTAAGCCAGCTACATTTCCCTGCCGAGAGATTCCCATTAGGTCGCTCCGTTACCGCCGCTCCTCTCAGCCTCAGACTGGTCAGCTTCTTCGGCGCCACCCCTCAGCGCGCGCTCAGCATCCCTCCTTATCTCCTCCTGGAGCTTCCTCACCTCCTCGAGCTTGCTCCTCAGCTTCTCCAGGGCCTCCCTGCTGGCCTCGATCCCCTTGTGGGTGAAGTAGGCGACACCCTCGCTCCTGCTCTTGAAGACGCCGACCTCCACTAGCAGGTCGATGAGCTCCAGGTCGCTCTTGGGCAGCCTGATGGACGAGACCACCATCGTCGGGCCACGCTCGTAGCCCTCGCGAAATAGCCTCTCCATGCTCTCGCTGAGCCTCCTGAGGAACTGGTCCACGTTGCTCAGGAACTCGTCGATGTCTAAGAGCGCTCTGGGGCCCGCGGGCGGGGGTGAGAGTCTAGCGAAGCGCGACGTGGCCTCCCTGACGTAGTCCCTCGCCTTCTCAGCTAAGTCGTTGAGCATGTCGGCGAAGTACTCTAACCTGTCTGACCAATCGTCCAGCACCTCGTCGAGCCTGTCTGAGAACTCCTCTATGAGCTCGCTCACCTCCTCGAGGAACTCCTCCCTCTGCTCCCTACTCATGTGCTTTGAGACGTCATAAGCCGACCTCCTCACGCTCCAGAGGGCCTCCCTAAACTCGATCCTCTTCGCGCTCATGGCCTTCCTCACCTCAGCGTAAGCCCTCCTCCTCAGCCTCCTTATGTCAGCCAGCGCTCGAACGAGCACGTCGAGCGGTGGGCGGCCCGCCACTCTTTCTCTCGCAGCCCGCCTGAGCCTCTCGCTGATTGAGTTGAGCTCGCCCTCCAACTTATCAAACGCCGAGCTCATGGACTCGCTTATCTCTTGGAGCTTGGACTCTAGCTCCTTCCTGGCCCTCTCAACGAACTCCTCGGGGCTAGGCTCGCTCGAGCCCATGGTCCCTAGATAGCTTACATGTAATACATATAAAAATCTTACGGAGATTAATACATGTAAGCTATCTTAGATGAAGCACCGCTAGGTATACGTTAGTGGCCTCCTCGTGAGACGAGTAGTAGCTGATGGCTAGCAGGCCCTCCCCCAGCCTTGCCATGCCTGGGTAGGCGTTGTCGCCGCTGCTGGGGAGCTCGATGAGGAGTCTCGGGCTGCCCCGCGTGGCGTCGAGCACAGCTGTCCTAGGGGGCACGCCCTGCTCGCCGTCCAACAGCCTCCCCGAGAGGAGGAGCCTGCCCTCGTGCCTCAGCAGCGCTGGGGACTGGACAGTCACGCCGAGGTCCTCAGCCCCCCACTCGGTGAACGGGTACTTAGACCTCAGCAGCAGCGTGGTCCTGGGGCCGCACTCCCTCCTCGCGAACGCCATGGCCTCGTCGCCGTCGAAGAGGAGGTCGGTCTCGTTCACGCACTCCCCCCGGTGCATGACGGCGACGAGCTCCCACCTCACGCAGTCCTTAGACCTCAGCAGGTGCACCTCCCAGCCCTCGCCGTCCCAGCCCGTGTAGGCCGCGACGTAAGTCCAGCCAGCTAGCCTCCTCGGCCTCCAGAAGACGTACTCGCCGCAGTCGTACGGCCCCTCCCACGACTCGCCGTCGTCCGTGTAGAACATGAAGGTCCTATGCGTCCTCTCCTCAGGGCTCCACGACTGGGTGAACAGGTATAGCCTGTCGCCAACTGGGTGCAGCTTGGGGTCCCTGTTGTCCCAGCCCTCGACGTGGAGCGCGGCGACTCTCTCCCACCCCCTCAGGTCGGTGGACCTCAGCACGAGTATCGTTCCCTCAGCCGCCTCAGGGTCGAAGTGGGAGGAGGCGTTCCTGAAGGCTACGTAGTAGGCGCCCCGCCACTTAGCCAGGTCCGTGAAGGCATTGTGCCTACCGTCCCCGTAGATCCTCAGCAGGTCGAGTAGCTCGACGTCGGGGAAGTCAGCGATCCCCAGTAGCCTGAGTACGGCCCTAGTTATTAGCGGCGCCGCGGCAGAGTGGCCAGCTGGAGTCAGCTCAGCGCCCCTCACGAGCCTGGAGAGACCCGGCGACCGGCTCAGCGCTGAGTGGAGGTCCACCACTGCAGCTCCCGTAGCGTCAGCCACCTCTTTCACCACGTCAGCGGCCGCCCTCAGCTTAGCGGCCGCCCTTAGGTAGCCGAGATAGCTGACTCGCTCAGCGTAGTCGCTGGTGATGGGCGTAGGCGTCGACAGGACCACCGCAGGAGCAGCCCTCGACAGAGCGAGCGCTACCTTAGTCAAGTCGCGCCTGAGGGTCTCGCCGCCCTCCCTGGCCCAGGCCTCAGAGCTGAGGGCCAGCAGGGCTGCGTCAACCCCGCCAGGCAGCAGTTGGCGAGCCTCATCGGCCGCGCGGCTGAGCGTGCTGGCCCTCAGCTCGATTAGCTCGACGGGCTCACCTAGCCACGACTCGACGATCCTCCTCATCGAAGAGGGCCAGGCGAGGTGCTTGAGAGCGGGCTCGACGCCTACGTGACCCACTACTGCAATCCGGACCGTCATGAGCTCAATTGCGAGTCACGCCTTATTTTTACCTTGTCACGCTCAGCCCACGCTAGTGGGGGCCCGGCTAACTCGTCTCTCTCCAGCTGGGCTGGCCTCGAGACCCAACTCTGCCAGCCCACCAGCCAGGGCAGAGCCCGGGGGCCCTGGTGACCTCGAACTCGCAGTACGCGTCTCCAGCCGCCACGCACTTGACCTCGACAGCCAGTAGCTCCTCGTCGAGCAGCCTGGATAGGAGGCCGCTCAGGTGGCCCCTGATGTAGTGGCTAGCTGGCTCCCCCTGCCCCTTAAATGCCTTACACTCTATGGAGTCGTGCATCCTTAAGATGGCGCGCGGCACCTCTGGGTTGTAGCTGACCAGCTCCACCCTGCCTAGGCCGGTGGCCTGATACACCTTGAGACACTCCCTGATTAGCTCCTCGCCCGCTAAGTTCAGCCTCCTAGCCAAGTACTCAGCCGTCGATCTCCCGCCGAAGTACGCCAGGTTAAATATGAAGGCCCTGCCCACGTCAGCCATCCTCTCGTAGATGCCCCTCAGCATGCTTGCGAAGTCACCCTCCCCTATGACTATCGACCTCACGCCGGGCAGGGCGCACAGTGGCAGAGTCAGCTCGTCCATCATCAGGCCCTCGACTGAGGCCAGCTGGTAGCGGACGGGGGCTCCTGTGACCGCCTCTAACTCCTCCTTGAGCTCCTCAAGCACGCGCCTCATCCCCGTGACATCGACGAAGAGGAGGACTGGCGCCCTCTCCCACTCGGGCAGGGCGTGGCCGCTTATGTGGAGGATGTTAACGTGGTGCTTAGCTAGCACGCGCAGGGCCTCAACGAGCCTCCCGGGGGAGTTCTCGACGCTGAGGAGGATCTCGCACAGCTCTCGCCCCTTAGCGTGGACGACCCATGGCGTCAGTCGGCTGAGCACAATATCACCTGTCTAATGGACCCTTGAAAAGAGGAGGCATTCGATTTTATTCGTTTCGATAAATGCGCGTTTAATCAGTCTAAGGCCTAGGGAGCCTCCTCCTCGCCGTCAGCACAGTGATGGCGGCCGCTGCCACCACGACCATGGCCACAGCTAGGTCGAGGGGGGTCGCGAGCCTTAGGGTGAGCTCAGCGTCGCCGCTCAGCCTGACTGAGCCAGCCGCCGAGCCCAGGGATGAAGCCACCACCGTGTAGTTGCCCTCCGGTAGCTGGGGGAATGTCGCCGAGCCGTCGGCTGCCGTGGTTAGCGTCAGGAGCGTGGAGTTCCCCCTGACCAAGCTCACGCTTGCCCCCCTGGCTGGCAGTCCCAGGAGACCCTTGACTGAGACCCTCAGGTCGTGCAGGGTCAGCACCACAGTCTCATTGGCGTCCCCTACCAGCTCGATCCACTCGCTAGCTAGCGCCTGGCCCATCCACCTCACCGAGAGAGCGTACTTTCCTGGCCGCAGTCCAACGAACCTGCAGGTGCCTGAGGCCGACGACGTGGTCGCGTTAACGAGCTCGCCGGCCCTGGCGAGGAGCACTAGCGCGCCAGCGACCGGCCTGCCCTTGGCGTCTACGACTCTGACGCTCAGCTCCGCCCCTAGCTTGACCGACACGCTGGCGGACTCGTTGTGAGTCACGAGTAGCGTCACAGCCTCCCGGCCCTCTCTGAGCTCCAGCTCCGCGGTGAGCCGGCTCACCTCCACCCTCAGGTCGCTGAGCGACAGGCCGAGCGACTCGAGCTGCCCCTTGGGGATTGAGATGGCCAGGTAGCCAGCTGAGCCCTCTGGCGGCTCCAGCGATAGCTCGAGACGCAGAGGCCCCGCGAGCAGGCTCTTGACGGTCGAGTTCGTAGCCAGGTAGACCGTGAGCGTGGTGCTCCTGACGGCCTTGAGGCGCGGCTCGACGCCGTCAGACTGAGGGCCGCACATGGTCACGGTCATGTTGACCTCCTGGGCCTCGACGAGCAGCCTGACGCTACCAGACTCCGCTCCGTAGAAGTCGTCACTCCCTAGCCACCTAGCTGAGACGAGCCACGGGCCAGCCACCTCCGGCGCGACCTCGAGCTTGAAGCGCCCCTCAGAGTCGGTCACGACCGAGTACTCGCTCACGCCGCCCAGCGGCGACGTGAGGATCACGATTACCGCGGCGCCGGGCACGCCGGCGCCCGTCACGACAGACCTCAGGGTGCCCACCACCAGCACGGGCCTGCCCATGGGGGTCTCAGCTGGGATCGCCTCCACTGACAGCTGGGTCTCAGCCCTCAGCACCATCACTCGAACCGGGCTGCTGACAGCCCCCCTGTAGTTCTCGCTGCCAGCCCAGCGGGCCCTGAGCCTGTACGCGCCAGCGTGCTGGGGGGTCCACGTCAGGCTGAAGCCGCCAGTGGCGTTGGTCACAGCGCCCCCGGCCCTGACCCACGTCCCGTTGAGCTCAGCCTCTAGCACCACCGGCACGCCCGAGAGGCCTGGGAGCAGTCGCCCCATCAGGGTGACTGTCATCCCTAGCTTGAGCTCTAGAGGCTCGGCGAATAGCTCTATGGCCGTCCTAGCCCTCTCCACCACGAGCGTGACCTCTGCCACAGCCCCCTCGTAGAGGTCGGAGCCCCGCCAGCTCGCCCTGATGGTGTAGTTGCCAGCGCGCGGGGGCGCCCACGTAACGCTGAAGGCACCCTCCTCGTCTGCGGTGACCTCGGCTATCACGCCCTCGCCCCCCTCCCTCAGCGAGTAGGTCAGCAACACCCTGCGGCCCCTCCCAGCGCCCTCAGGCTCTATGCGGCCCGCTATCGTGACGGAGCAGCCGTACTCCACAGCCTCGGGCTCCACCGAGAGGGCTATCGCCGACGGCTTCTTAGCCACTTCGACCTCGACGACCTGGCTGACCGAGCCCTCGAGGGTGCTGGTGCCCTCCCACTCTGCGCGCAGCGCGTACCTGCCGACGCTCTTAGGGATCCACGTGACCGAGAACTCCCCGAGCTCGTTCGTGAACACGGTGAGGGTCTCGTTCGCTGGCCCCTCCACCACGACCCTGACCCTCACCACCCCGGGGTCCGGGTCTATGTCGCCCCGGAGCTCGACGGGCTCCTCTACAACGACTCTCTCTGGCACCACCAGCCTTATGGCGCTGGGCTCGCGCACGTAGAAGTAGGCCGTCGCTGAGTCCATCTCGCTACCAGCGTAGGCCACGGCGTCCACTAGGTACCTGCCGAGGAGCCAGCCCTCTCCCACGGCCACGCTGACCGAGAAGTTGCCGCTCATGGAGGGCTGGACGGTCTTCGAGAACACCACGGCCCCCTCTGGGTTCCTCACCGTGATGGAGACGAGGGCGGCCATCGGCGCGCCCTCGCCCCAGCTCACGGCACCGGATACGAGCACCGTGTCGCCGCGCCTGTAGGAGCGCCTGTCCGTGCCCACTGTGACGCTCAGGGAGGAGGCAGCGAGGGGGGCGGCGAGGGCGAGAGCTATGGCTGCGGCTAGAAGCGCTGGCAGTGCGCGGGCCTTGAGCATCCCCACCACCGCACGGCACAAGCTGACCACTAGAACCGTTGCGGCGGAGTAGATAAGTCGACCTAGTTCAACCGGTGGGGACTACTGGGGTGTCACCTGAGTGCGACCCGGGTGACACCTAGCCCTTGAAGTACCTAGCTAGCGGCGGCACAACCTGCTTCTTCCTGCTCATGAGCCCTGGCACGTAGAACGCCCTGTCCCCCCAGCGCTCCATTCGGTACTGAGAGAGGGGCTTGGTGAACCACTCCTCCCTGTCCGCGCTGTATAGCAGGAGGCTGCCGCCCTTGAGTATGTCGGTGAGCATGACTATGAGCAGGCCGTAGCCCCTCTCCCCCCTCACCCTGTCCATCTCCCTCAGTATCTCATCGACCCTACGCTCAAGCTCGGAGAGGTCGACCGTCTCCACCTGCCCTATGCCGACCTTGACCTCGCCGAACGCGTACTCCTTGAAGTCGGTGAGGATGAGGTCGCGGGCGCTCTTCTCAGCCAGCCTGGACTTCGCCTTAAACATGTCGATTCCCAGGCCCTCCACGTCCTCAATGCCAGCCACAGCCGCCAGCTCGCTCGCCACCCTCCTGTCCTTGTCAGTGCACGTCGGGGACCTGAATATCACGGTGTCCGACAGGATGGCTGAGAGCATGAGAGCGGCCATCGTCTCGTCGACCTTGACCCCCCTCTCCTTGAACCAAGTCGCGATTATCGTCGACGTCGAGCCTACTGGCTCAATGTAGACGAATATGGGCTCGCTCGTGACGAGGCCCCCGAGCCTGTGGTGGTCGACTATCTCCCTAATCCTAGCCTCCTCGTACCCGTCGACTATCTGCGACGGCTCGTTGTGGTCCACCAGCACCAGCTCAGCGCCCTCAGCGCTCTCCATGAGCTCCGGAGGCTCAGCCCCAAACCTCCTCATGACGAACTCGGTCTCTGGGTTCAGCCTCCCGGCCCTGTACGGCTCGGCGTCTATGCCCATCGCCCTCTTGAGGGCGGCGTACGCCATTGCGGCGACGATGGAGTCCGTGTCGGGCTTCTTGTGGCCTATGACGCACAAGGCCAAGAGAGCCACCCCTGAAGTCTCATGGACTACCCCGTAATAACCTTAGCGCCACTGCGGCAGGCAAGCTTATCGCTGGAGCAGCCCTTAAGCAGCTACGATGCCAGCCAGCGAGCTGGAGACTGCCCTGAGGGAGCTGTCCGGGCTAAGGGGGGTAGCCAAGGTCAGGCTGCTGACCGAGGGCGAGAGGGCGGAGGTGCTGAGGCTAGAGGAGGAGCACTCGAGGAGGCCCCTCAAGGGCCTAGGCGCGCCCCGCAATGTGGGCGTGGCCGAGTGCCTGAGGAGGAGGTACGTGGTCGCCATGCTCACGACCGACGAGTTCGAGTGGCCCCCGGGGCCCTACGCGCTCATAAAGGTCTGTGGGGTGGTCGTCGGCGAGGTCAGGGAAAGCGGCGTCGTCTTCTTCAGGGAAAGGGTGGCCAGAGTAGCCGGGTCGCGCTGCCTGAGGGAGGTCGTGTTCTTACCGCTGAGGCCCCCGGAGCCCCTGGCGAGGCGCTTCAGGAACCTCGTCTTCGCCTCCCCGTCCCCACCGTCACACTCGTACCTAGCCAAGCTTGTGGGGGCTGAGGGAGGAGAGCTCGGGACGATGCTGGCTGGCTTTGACGGCTACGCCACGCAAGGCAACGCTTAAATGGCCGCGCGCTAACTCTCAGCCGGTGATGAGGCTCGAAAGGTACGAGCTCCGCGATGAGTTGCCCGCGCAGGGCTGAGCTCGCTCAAGCCCTGCGTGAGATCTGAGGGCTCGCGGCGACGAGCTCGGTGACGCTAGTCGATTCGGATGCACTTCCCGACGTGCCTCCAGTACCACTCAGCCTCCTCCTCGTCGACGACGTGTATCTCGAAGGGGTGGAAGAGCGGTAGGCCCGCCCTCTCCTCGATTAGGGCCTTCAGCTCCCCCCTCTCCTTGTTAGACCTTATGCGCTTCCTGCACACCACGAGGATGTCCACGTCACTCCCGCCAGCCCACCTCCCCTCGGCGACGCTGCCGAAGACGTAGACCTCACACTCCCCCAGGACCTCCTTAGCTGCGGCGCCTATCCTCTTGGCCCAGCGCTCCCAGTCCTCAACCATCCTGCTCATCCTGAGGCTAAACCTGTAGATCTCGGACAAACTTAATCACCTCCTCCGCGAAGCTGACGAGCTCATCCACCTCATCCCTCTCATACCTCCTGAACAGGTACCTCGACGCTAGGTACGCCTCCTCTAGGCGTATCAGGAGGGACCTCCTCCTCTTCACGAAGTCCTCCACCGCGTCACCTTCTCTGCTGAGGTCGCAGAGCACTCCGAGGAGCCGCCTGATGACGTGAGTCCTCGGCATCTCGCCCGTGGCCTCGAGGATCTTGCACTTTATGAAGAGCTGCGCGGCTTGCTCGGCCATGAACGCGGCGATGTCGTAGTCACCGACGCTGAGGTGGTGCTTGGCTGAGCTGAGCATTCTAAGGGCCCTGTCCCTTATCAGCTCGACCTCCTCTCTCCTAGCCATCTCGTACTTGTGTGCCGCAGGACGCCTATATTGCCTTCGCGCGTTGGCTCGGCTGAGCGGCTCGGGCCGCAGCCCTCGCGTGCTGCCCTCAGCGCCCTGCCTGACGCTTTTTTAGTCGGTCGACTAGGTTTAGACCGGTGGTGCCCGTGAGGTGCGAGGTGAGGGGCGGGAGGCTGCTGGTGGGCGG